>JAMOMH010000256.1 GCA_027068675.1 Sedimenticola sp. | reverse complement strand
TTTACAGTCTATGCGCTTAAAATTGAATCCCTGGGTTTAAAAGATGACGCAACAGCTGAGTTGGTTGGTTTCTATTTAGGGCAAAACATGTTGGCCAAAGCCTCTGTTGTTGCCTATTACGCTCGATAGAGTATCTGATTTTTACTGGATAATGTTATGAAACGGGTAGGTTTTGTGGGTTGGCGCGGTATGGTGGGTTCAGTTCTTATGGATCGGATGCTGGCCGAGGGTGACTTTGATCTGATCGATGAACCTATCTTCTTCACCACCTCGCAAGCGGGTCAAGCAGGGCCAGATATCGGCAAAGCGACCCCACTGCTGAAAGATGCCTCCGACATTGATGCATTGATGCAGATGGATGCGATCATCTCCTGCCAAGGTGGAGACTATACCAAAGCGGTCTTCCCTGAGCTGCGTAAAGCGGGCTGGCAGGGTTACTGGATTGATGCCTCCTCCTCACTGCGTATGGAGGCTGACAGCATCATCATTCTTGATCCCGTCAATCGTGATGTGATCGATAAAGGTCTGAACACTGGTATCAAAAACTACATCGGCGGCAACTGTACCGTTAGCCTGATGTTGATGGGGCTGGGTGGCCTCTTCCAGAATGGTCTGGTTGAGTGGGCTACCGCGATGACCTATCAAGCCGCTTCGGGTTCAGGCGCAAA
The DNA here is from genome assembly GCA_027068675.1 of Sedimenticola sp. GTDB lineage: Bacteria > Pseudomonadota > Gammaproteobacteria > Chromatiales > Chromatiaceae > JAKITT01. Next base: position 24,722 of record JAMOMH010000256.1, on the reverse strand, counting down.
GAACATGCGTGAACTGCTGTTGCAGATGGGCGTGGCGCATGATGCGGTTAAAAGCAATCTTGCAGATCCGGCCTCCGCCATCTTAGAGATCGACCAAAAGGTGGCCGATACTCTGCGAAGTGCCGATTTTCCAACCGACCACTTTGGTGTGCCGCTGGCGGGTAGTCTAATCCCCTGGATTGATACCAAACTCGATAATGGCCAGAGCCGTGAAGAGTGGAAGGGGAGCGTTGAGTCCAACAAAATCCTCGGGCGTGAAGATAACCCCATCCCTATCGATGGTCTCTGTGTGCGCATCGGTGCTATGCGCTCACACAGCCAAGCACTCACTATCAAATTGACTAAAGATGTTCCGGTTGATGAAATAGAACAGATGTTGGCAGAGGCGAATGAGTGGGCCAAAGTGATTCCCAATGAGCGTGAGCGTACCATTCAAGAGCTGACACCTGCTGTAGTAACAGGAACCCTCAATGTGCCTGTTGGTCGCCTACGTAAATTGGCAATGGGGGGAGAATATCTTTCAGCATTTACTGTGGGTGATCAACTGCTGTGGGGTGCTGCTGAGCCACTACGCCGGATGTTACGTATCTTGATGGAGAGGTAGCCCGTTATTGCTCTATCGGTCAGACAGGGGTTAGTAAAATGAAAAAAATAAAAGTTCTGTTTTGTTGTATGGGCAATATCTGCCGCTCACCTACCGCCGAAGGCATTTTTCAGTCGCTGGTGGATAAGCGAGGTTTAACTGATCAAATTGAGATTGACTCTGCGGGCACTCATGGTCACTACCACGCCGGTGAGCCGCCTGATCGTCGGGCGCGTGAGAAAGCGAGTGAGAAGGGGGTGGATATCTGCCACTACCAAGCGCGACGCGTTCAGGTAGAGGATTTTGAACAGTTTGATTATCTGCTCGCGATGGATCTTGATAACTACAATGGCATGATCGAAATCTGCCCTGACGAGCTAGAAGAGCGTGTTCATCTCTTTCTTGATTTTGCACCTGAAGTTGGAATTCGTGAAGTGCCTGATCCCTACTATGGCGGCCCCGCCGGTTTTGAACGGGTCTATCAGATGATTGAGGTGACGGCTGAGAAGTTGCTGGATGAAGTGGCGGGTAAACTGGCTGATTAGCCATCATGTTCACTATTAAGCTGATTGCCTGCGTCTCCCTTTGGTGTGGATCACACCAACATTGAGTCTGATACCTTTGAGTGTTTGAAAGGTCTCTATTTCAGCCAAATGCTCTTGCTTGAACTGTGCTAATCGCTCAGGCTCCAATCCTGCGATTAAACCGCGATAACCGGCATTCCAAATGACGGCCCACCACTCTTCACTATTTTTTAAAAAGTAACCAATATCTTGGCTCTCAACATTAACCTCTACCAGCCCTGCTGATTCGAATAGTTCAGTGTTGTCAGCCTCTGTGGCGACACGTTTCCAGCTGGGGCTAGGAATCTCTATGCCATACGCTGCAACTCGGTTGAGGAACTTCTCGGTGAGTGGTGAAAATGCATCGTGTTGGAAATGGGTGGTGATCATGGTACCACCTGGTTTTAGCTTTGAGGTGATGTGCTGCAATGTACTCAACATATCTTCGACAAAGAAGATGCCAAAGGAGCTGTTGGCTGCATCAAATTGGTTTTCAGCTAGGTCCATCGCCGTCATATCCATCTGCTGAAGATCGATATTGGTGATGTTGAGTGCAGTAATTTTTTGCTGCGCTTTACTCAGCATCCCTTCAGAAAAGTCGATGGCAGTGACTGAGCCATTGGGCAGGTGTGCAGCGATGGCCAGTGCTGGAATAGCTGTGCCAGTAGCGACATCAAGCACCTTCTCATCACCCTTAAAGTTGAAAAGTATCGGTAACTTCTCAGCGGCATTGTGAAAAAAACGCAATGGGGAGCATTCGTAACCTTCGAAGATGGTGTTAAAGGTCTTCTGTATGAAGAGTTTACGGCTCTGCTCATCCATATTATGTTTTTTTAGTGATTAGGGTTACGAGTGAGTGAGCCCCCTCACTCACTCGTTGCTGTTTAGCTCTCTCCAGTATCTGATTTTTCAGGTGCTGGGGGAGTGGGTGTTTCAGCTACAGTCTTAGCTTTTTCAGGAGTCTTGGTAGCCAATTTTTTCTCGGCGGGTTTAGCAGGTTTTGCCTTAGCAGTCGGTTTAGGTGCCGTTGTGGCTGTAAATACCTGTTGTAGTTTTTCTGCTGACTCAGCTTTTGGTTTAGGCGCTTGTTTTGCGGGTGCTACTTTTTTCACTACAACAGGGGCGGTGGCCTTTTCTACTGGAGGCGTGCTCTTTGTTGTTGTGATTTGAACTGATTTTGTCGTAGGTTTCTCTGCTTTAATCTTAGGTGCGCTCTTTTGTACAGGTTTTTTCTCTACAGTGGTGGCGGCTGGTTTAGGCTCATTTGGCTGAGGTGGCATGGCAACAGGTTTAGTAGCAGGTTTAGCAGTAGTCACTTGGTTGGTGGCTCCCTTGCTCTCACTCTCTTCTCGTTTTGGTTGAGCCTTTTCTACCAGTTTAGTAGCCTCTGAAGTCGGCTTTTTAGTCTCTACTTCAGGTGCCGATGGTTTAGTGGCATCTGTAGATTGTCTCTCCTGCTTTGGCTGGCTTTTAGCCGGCTTAGGCGCTACAGGCTCAGTTGTTGTTACTGGAGTCTCTTTTGCAGTTTCATCGCTTGATCTGTTCTCAGCTTTTGGCTGGCGATTTCTAGGTGGGCGTCTGCGCTGTCTTGTTGGCGCTGCTGTCTCTTGTGCCTCAGTTGCAATTTTTGGCTCTTCAAGCTTTATCTCAATGGCAGAGGCATCGGTATCAATAACGGTAGGGGTGATTGCGTTATCACCACTTGCCTCTGTTTGTGGCCGATCACCACCGCTACGACGACGACCACCACGGCGGCCTCGTCGACTGCGATTAGCTCTACTAGCCTGTTCACTCTGTTGCGTTGCACCTTCAGTGGTTGCTGTTGCTTCAGGCGTATTGGCTGTTGCCTCTACTTCAGGCGCACTATTCTGTGTGGCTGTTTTGCTGGTTTCTGCTCTCTTATTGCGTGGGCCTCCACGCGGTGCCTGCTTTTTATCATTTTCATTGCTTTTTTGTCCGCCGCTACGACGATTGTTTGGACTGTTACGGCGGCGAGAGCGTTGCTGTCCCTCTTTTTTACCACCACGCTGTCGGTTAGGTTGGCTGCTTTCCTCTGCCTCTTTATTGCTTTCAGCTGTGGGTTTGCCTAAGAATATATTGATGATCTTGGTGAAAAGGCTGCCATTTTCCTCTACTTTTTTGTCTTGTTCTTTGGCATCTGCCGCAGCATTGATGCTGTTTTGTGGCGCAGGTGTATCGGGTGTCATCCGCTTTACGACGGGGGTTTCAACTTTTGGTGCGGCGGGGCGGGTAAACTTCTCAGCGTTGCTGTCATCACTCTCTGTCGCCATTTTATAGCTAACGACATCATTGGACTCGGTGGGTAAGTCACTCGCTTTGACGCGTTCGATGGTGTAGTTCGGGGTTTGAAGATTGGGGTTTGGAACGAGGACAACTTCAACTTTTTGCCGACGCTCGATATCGTGAACCGAGCGGCGCTTTTCATTGAGCAGGAAGGTGGCAACTTCAACGGGCAGTTGGGCGACAATCTTGCCTGTGTTCTCCTTCATCGTCTGCTCTTCGATGATGCGAAGAACGGAGAGCGCCAGTGATTCGATACCACGGATAAAACCGTGCCCTTTACAGCGTGGGCAGACTAGTTGGCTTGATTCGCCCAGTGATGGACGTAGGCGCTGGCGAGACATCTCCAGCAGACCAAAGCGGGAGATGCGGCCGATCTGGACACGTGCACGATCATGTTTCAGTGCCTCTTTGACACGGTTCTCCACTTCACGTTGATTACGTGCGGGTGACATGTCGATAAAGTCGATGACAAAGAGCCCACCAAGGTCACGTAGACGTAGTTGACGAGCGATCTCATCGGCGGCTTCTAGATTGGTGTTGAGTGCCGTCTCCTCAATATCGGAGCCTTTTGTGGCGCGGGCAGAGTTGACATCAATGGAGGTCAATGCCTCGGTGTGGTCAATGACAATGGCTCCGCCAGAGGGGAGGCGGACTTCACGTTGGAAGGCCGACTCAATCTGGCTCTCAATCTGATATCGTGTGAAGAGTGGCACCTCATCACTATACTGGCGCAGTTTCTTTGCGTACTGCGGCATCACTTGGCCGATGAATTCACTTGCCTCTTGGAACACCTCTTCATTATCGATAACAATCTCGCCAATATCTGAGCGCAGATGATCACGAATTGAGCGGATGATGACGTTGCTCTCCTGATAGATCAGGAAGGGGGATGGTCTGTCGGCTGATGCCTCGATGGCACTCCAGAGCTGTAACAGGTAGTCGAGATCCCACTGTAGATCTTCAGCATTTTTGCCGATGCCTGCGGTACGTACTATCAGCCCCATAGACTCTGGGATCTCAAGACAGGACATCGCCTCACGCAGCTCTGTACGGTCTTGCCCCTCAATGCGGCGTGAGACACCGCCAGCCCGTGGGTTGTTAGGCATCAGAACGAGGTATCGGCCTGCTAGAGAGATGAAAGTGGTGAGTGCTGCACCTTTGTTGCCGCGCTCCTCTTTCTCTATTTGGACAATCAGCTCCTGCCCCTCTTTTAGGGCATTTTGAATGGAGGCGCGACCAGATGCTTTGCGAGCCTCTTCAGAGAAGTAGCTGCGGGATATCTCTTTCATCGGCAGAAAACCGTGGCGGCCACCGCCATATTCAATAAAGGCAGCCTCTAGGCTCGGTTCGATGCGGGTGATTTTGCCTTTGTAGATATTGGCCTTTTTCTGCTCCCGACCGGGAGTTTCGATATCAAGGTTGTACAATTTTTGGCCATCAACGATGGCAACACGCAACTCTTCAGCTTGAGTGGCGTTGATTAGCATTCTTTTCATATTTTTCCTGTCTTACTACATGCATCTGGGTCAGTGCGAGCATCAGTCGACTGCTGGCAGACAGGTGAGTGGTTGATGTCTTTTGACATCACCAAATGGTGTTTTGACACTTACAAATTATAGATTGAGATCAATACTCAATCCCACGTAATGCATGGCTGGCAGCGGCAAAACTCACCTCTCTGCTGCTTTGCTAAATGAACTGTCGATATAGGAAGAGCGCTACGTTTTTGTCCAAGGCTGGCCTGAGTATTGTGCAGCAAGGTCGCCGTTTGGATCTGCTCATTTCGCCATTTCAGACGTTCATTGACGCGTTGGTCAAACTTTTGGCACCATTGGGTTCACTTCACATGGGTGGCCCGTGTGCATAAAAAACTGTTAAAGTTAGCCGCCTCCAGTATAGGGCGGCACCGGCTTTATAGAACTCGCCTTAAAGGCAAATTCCACGGATAATTTTTTTGCTTTGGATATCGATAAAGCAGCTGCTTTTGACAGCGCTCGATTTCACCGACTGAATATAACAGTCTTTAACCTATTCATCAATAACCTGAATTATCGGAACAGTTGGCTAAATGTCAGAATCAAAAGATAAAAATAGATCGGTGCAGTGGATTGAAATTGAAGAGGGCTATGAAGGACAGCGGCTCGATAATTTTTTGATAACCTTTTTAAAGGGGGTGCCAAAAAGTTACATCTACCGCATTGTACGCAAGGGTGAAGTTCGGATTAATAAAGGGCGAATAAAGATTAACTACCGCCTACAGGTGGGTGACCTACTGCGTATACCGCCGTTACGACTGCCGGATGAAAAAGAGAGAGTGCAACCAGGTGATGTGGTTAAACGACGCTTGGAAAGATCGGTTCTCTACGAAGATCAACGATTTATGGTGATCAATAAACCATCTGGCATTGCTGTGCATGGTGGCAGTGGCCTGGATTTTGGGGTGATTGAGGCGCTGCGAGTGCTACGCCCTGAAGAGAAAAATCTTGAGTTGGTACATCGTCTTGACCGAGATACATCGGGCTGCCTGCTCATTAGTAAAAAACGTAGTGCACTCCGCATATTGCATGAGTTGATGCGTGACAACGGGATGGATAAACGCTATTTGGCGCTATTGGCAGGGGCAAATAACTGGAAAAGTCGCATGGTGGATGCGCCACTATTAAAAAATACGATGCGAGGTGGTGAGCGTGTTGTCAGAGTGGATACGGCTGGCAAAGTGGCGAAGACGCACTTTCGCCGTCAGCGTCTCTATGCCGATGCTACGCTGGTTGAGGCTCGTCTCTACACTGGGCGTACCCACCAAATTCGGGTACATGCTGCTTCTTTGGGTCATCCGGTATTGGGTGATCAAAAATATGGTGATGAGTATGCAAACAAAATGATGCGTAAACGAGGACTGCGCCGCCTCTTTTTACATGCGAGCCGATTAAGCTTTCGCTGGCCGGATGAGAAAGAGGATTTTGTTATCACCGCTCCGCTGGATAGTGAATTAGAGAAACTACTGGATAAATTGACTGATGTTTAAATTGCTGATCTTCGATTGGGATGGCACCTTGATGGACTCTGTTATGCGTATTGTGGCCTGTGTACAGGCATCGGCAGAGGATCTTTCACTACCGGTTCCTGCTGAATCGGCAGCTAGAGATACTATTGGTCTTGGTCTTGATGAGGCGATGGCTAGGCTTTTTCCAGAATCTGATGCAAAAGAGAAGAGCAGGGTGGTTGAGCGCTATCGACACCACTACCTGTTTGCCAATAAAATCCCAACCCCTCTGTTTGATGGTGCATATGAGGTAGTTGAGAGGTTGCAGAGTGAAGGTTATCTGCTGGCGGTCGCTACAGGGAAAGGGCGCACGGGTCTAAACCGTGTGCTTGATCAGAGCAAATTGGGCCAACTATTTCACACGACCCGTTCTGTTGATGAGGCGCGGTCGAAACCTGATCCCGATATGCTATTGCAGATTTTGGATGAACTGGGTGTAGATGCAGATAAGGCGTTGATGATCGGTGATACTGAATATGATATGAATATGGCTAATAATGCCGGAGTTAAAGCACTTGGTGTTAGTTATGGGGTGCATGATAAACAGAGGGTTTTAGCTTGCTCACCTTTGGCTTGCGTTGATAATGTTGCAGAAATTCCAGTCTGGTTGGCTAATCATGCTGGCAAAAATAATCACTAAGGAAATATTAAATGTTTGGTAAAAGTAAGGATGAGAGTGTGAGTGGAGGGAATAAAGAGGGGTGGGAGCGCGACCTGCTTAATAAGGTGGTGACGAGCTCCATGACTGAGACTCGGCGCACCCGTCGCTGGGGTATCTTCTTTAAATCACTCACCTTTCTCTATCTGTTTACGCTGTTGGCGTTGCTGCTGCCTGATAAAATCTCTGATACCTCTTCAACGGGTGGTGGAGAACATACGGCATTGATTGAGATAAATGGTGTTATTGCTGCTGATGCTGAGGCGAGTGCAGATAATATTATCACCGGCTTGAGAGACGCCTTTAACGATGAGGGAACCAAAGGGATCATTTTGCGAATCAACAGCCCGGGTGGTAGCCCTGTTCAGGCAGGTTATGTCAATGACGAGATCAACCGCCTAAAGGGGCTGCATCCTGATATCCCTCTCTATGCAGTGGTGGTGGATATCTGCGCCTCAGGTGGTTACTACATCGCAGTTGCTGCTGACAAAATCTACGCCGATAAGAGCAGCATTGTTGGTTCAGTGGGTGTCTTGATCAACAGTTTTGGATTTGTCGATACGATGGAACGCCTAGGTGTTGAGCGACGCTTGATGACGGCTGGTGAGCATAAAGCGATTTTAGATCCATTCTCTCCAACATCTGATTATGACAAACAGCATGTGCAGGGGATGCTCGACCAACTACACCAGCAATTTATTAAAGTGGTTAAAGATGGACGTGGTGAGCGTTTAGCGAATGATGACCGCCTCTTTAGTGGGCTGTTCTGGAGTGGTGAAGAGAGCGTTAAACTGGGGCTTATAGATGGGTTGGCAAGCAGTAGTCATGTTGCTAGAGAGATTATTGGCGTGGGGAATATTGTTAATTTCACCCCTAAAAAGGAGCCTTGGGAGCTTTTTGCTGAGCAGTTAGGCGCGGGTGCGGTAAAGAGTTTTGCGGCTATTAGTGGTTTTAGTGATAGTTTTCAATACCGCTGAATAGATCTTATTCAGGGCTAAGGCCCACACACTATGGGCCTTGCTCTTGAAAACACATTGATGTGTCACCAAACTCTATTTGGTCACCATCTTTAAGTAGATAGCTGCAATCAATAATTGGTTTTTTGTTAACGACTAGCGGGTTGTTACCCTCAAGAAATGAGAGGTGATAACCATTTTCACGGTGAGCAATAACAGCGCACCCGTTGCCGCTGTTACCAATTTTAATGAGTGGTCGGTTGAGCGGAATGAGCCGACCGATATTGCTGCCACTAAGAATCTGCAATACCCCCGTTAAATTTGGCCTGTTCGGTTCTTCGAGAGGCTTCTCCTCTCTCTCCAATGCTGCAATATTTTGAATAATGCTAGGGGAGGCGATACTCCCTGCTATTTCATCAATAAAATCGAGCGAGTGCTTTCCTATCTGTAATAGGTCGCCATGTTTCAATATGGCATTCTCAGTTTTTTCATTGTTGAGTGTCAGTGGGAACTCGTCATTGAGTGCGGTGACAACATATAACCCACGGCGCTTGCTTATCTTTATATGTTTAGGGGCGATTGCGAGACTGTCGATATGGATAGTGCAATTGATATCGCGCCCCACAAACAGCTCCTCTTGTGTGAGCGGGGTAGTGCTGATCCTATTTCCCTTAAAAGATAGAGTGACTCTAGGCATTGAGTGTGACCTTAAGCTATTTAGGCTTGGAATATGCTTTTATAAGTATAGGCTTAAGGCCGTAATAAATTTAGTATTAATGGTGAAAGTAAATATATTCTTATTCAGAAGATTGGCCAGTTAAGTTAAAAAGATAATGGCAAGATAGTTCCATTTAGCATAAAATTTGGTAGATAACGACTAATAATTAGATTTTGTCTCAGCCTGCAGCAGTACGGTATCTGAAATTTAAGAAGGGATCCTTAGGTTTTTAGGTGATAACTATCGGTAGGAGTGGTATACAAGATGGAATCATCTGACGAGTTTAAAATGCAAGAGCTGCCTAATATTCGTGTCTACCTGTTAGACAATAACAAAAAACGCCAAGACTATTTCTGCAATATTTTTAATTTTGTAAGTGGTGACCTACACGTTGTCTCTGATGTGCAGGCAGCAAAGCGAGAGATCAAACTCTCCGCCTCTTGTTATGTTGCGGTGCTACTCAGCGATGATATCGACCAAGAGACGCTAAAAGTTTTTCTGCAGCAATTGGATGATACCGGTGAGCCTATTCCCGTCTTTATTGTTCAGGATGATGCTGTCATACCTGAAACAAGTCCCAGTTACGGTTATAAAAACATTATTGGACACTTAGAGGTTCCTACCCAGTTTGATACTTTTATAACGATGCTGCACAAAGCTGAAGTTTTTGCAGAGTCGCATGGCAAAGGTCCCAAAAAGGGGCGTTCAGTTGAACTCTTCCGCAGCCTCTCTGGAAACAGCCGAGCAACAAAACAGATCAACCGAATGATCGAACAGGTTGCAGACTCAGAAGCGACTGTGCTAATTCTTGGTGAATCGGGCACAGGAAAAGAGGTGGTTGCCAGAAAACTCCATTTCCACTCACATCGACGCGGCAAGCCCTTTGTCCCCGTCAATTGCGGTGCTATACCGGCAGACCTATTGGAGAGTGAACTATTTGGTCATGAAAAAGGGGCTTTCACTGGAGCGATTTGCGCGCGCCAGGGGCGCTTTGAAATGGCTGAGGGAGGAACGCTCTTTCTTGATGAGATTGGTGATATGAGCATGCCGATGCAGGTCAAGTTACTGCGTGTGTTACAAGAGCGTAGTTTTGAGCGCCTGGGCAGCAATAAAACGGTTAAATGTAATGTGCGTATTGTGGCTGCAACACACCGCAATCTTGAGGAGGCGATTAAGAAAGAGAGCTTTCGTGAAGATCTCTACTACCGTCTGAATGTATTTCCTATTGAGATGCCCCCCTTGCGGGAGCGTGTTGAAGATATCCCCATTCTGGCGACAGATATCATCTCCCGAATTGAGAATGAGAAGCGAGGTTCGGTTCGCATGACACCCGCAGCAGTTGCAGCATTGTGCCAATACCCTTGGCCGGGTAATGTGCGTGAGCTTGCCAACCTTATTGAGCGGATGGCCATCTTGTACCCCTTTGGTGTGGTTGATATTGGTGATCTGCCAGACAAATTTAAACCCGAAGGCGATACGCTACCTGCTAATTTGGCACTGCCAGAGGTGGCCGTGCGAGCAGAGGGTACGGCAACTATGACGACCGCACCCCGGTTGCCGCATGAGGGGTTTGATCTTAAAGTGCATCTCAATAACTTAGAGAGAAACCTGATTGAACAAGCGCTTGAGGAGTCTGAAGGTGTTGTCTCCCATGCCGCTAAACGGTTACAGATGCGTAGAACGACACTTGTCGAAAAACTGCGTAAATATGGCTTGCAGCGTAGCCATGAAGCGTCAGGAATTTGACTATTACAGTCAGCTTTGTTTTTAAGTGGTTGATTAATAAGATATAACAAAAGCGGCATGTTTGTTGCAAATCCTGCTGACAGGAGGCCTGTATAGGTCGATAGCCAGTAGTGATAATGACGATGTCAGCACGCACAGCAGAACGCGAACAAGCGCTATATGATGCCTTTCAGCAATTTAACTTGGCCTCAGAGCAACTCACCGGTTCTTACCAACAGCTTCAATCTCAAATTGTTCAACTAAACGATGAGCAGTCTTCGGTCTGTGATGAGCGGTTACGCCAGTTAGTTGAGAAGGAGCATGTTGCTAACCGTTTAGCAGGTTTGCTTGAGGCGCTCCCTGCCGCTGTTGTTGTACTGGATAGCAATAGTAGAGTGGTCGACTTCAACCAAGCGGCAGAAATGCTGTTGGGGTTACCACTCGAGGGTGAGTGCTGGAGTGCCGTCTGGGAGAACATTCGGCAGCGAGTCGAGCGTGATGCTTCGCTGGATGGTACAACACCACTTCCTGCAAATGGCTGTCTGCTCAGTATTACAGAGCGTAATCTGGAGCATGAGGCTGGCCGTATTTTGGTGTTGGTTGATGTAACAGAGACACGCCAACTTCAAGAGCGGTTGAACCACCAAGAGCGTCTCTCAGCGATGGGTGAAATGGCCGCTCAACTGGCCCATCAAATTCGTACTCCACTTAGTTCTGCACTGCTCTACACCTCTCACCTCTCTCGTTCAGATATTGATGCAGCTCAGCGTCAGTGTTTTTCAGAACGACTCCGTTCACGGCTTCAGCATGTAGAGCGCCAGATTAACGATATGCTCTCATTTGCTAAAAATGGTGTGAGCAGTGTTGAGCCTGTTCTTCTCTCATCGCTGCTGAATGAGTTTGTTCTCAACAGTGAGCTACAGCTTGATGCAGCGGGTGCCACAGTGGTTTTGCATGATGCAACCGATGGCTCTGCCAATGTTTTGGGTAATCGGGATGCACTGCTTGGTGCGCTAAATAACCTAATGATGAATGCACTGGAGCATGGTGCCACCTGCATTGAGGTAACGCTTGCTCATGTAAATAGTGATCAAGAGAGAGCTTCAATCAGGGTTAAAGATAACGGTACAGGAGTGCCAGTTGACCTCCAGGATCATCTATTTGAACCTTTTTTTACAACACGCAGTGATGGCACTGGCCTTGGATTGGCGGTTGTTCAGAATGTGCTGTTACACCACCAAGGTGAGGTCAAGCTAGAGCAGACCCCAGAGCCAGGTGCCACATTCTTGCTATCACTGCCTCTTGCTCATGAGGAGAACTCCAGCCAAATGTTGGCGGGGCAACTTCATGTGAGGAGAATCCAATGAATAATATGACGGTATTGATCGTAGAGGATGACCCCTCCCTACGTGAAGCGCTATGTGACACCTTGTCACTGGCTGGTTTTGCAACAAAAGTGGCCTCTGATGGCACGGCGGCGCTGAAACTGCTTGAGCAAGAACCTATCAATTTGGTGGTGAGTGATGTGCAGATGCGGCCTATGAATGGCCACAAATTGCTGGAGAAGATCAAAGTTCTCTATCCCACCACTCCTGTCCTGATGATGTCAGCCTACGGTACGATTGAGAAGGCCGTAACAGCAATACGTGATGGTGCTGTTGATTATCTGGTTAAACCCTTTGAAGCGGATGCACTGCTTGAGAAGATTGAGCAACTGCTTCCTGAAACCTCCTCGCTGCCGCCCCCCCATCAGGAGATGGTGGCCGAAGATCTCCTGACTCGTGAGCTGGTTGAGTTAGCTCGCCGAGTGGCCCCAAGCAATGCAACCGTACTGCTAAAAGGTGATAGTGGTACAGGAAAAGAGGTCTTTGCCCGTCTGATCCACAACTCATCAGATCGTCGAAATGGCCCATTTGTTGCCATTAACTGTGCTGCCATTCCTGAAGATATGCTGGAGGCGATGCTGTTTGGCTATGAGAAGGGGGCCTATACCGGTGCGTTAAAACGAACTGTAGGTAAGTTTGAACAGGCACAAGCTGGCACTCTATTTCTGGATGAGATCTCTGAGATGAGCCTTGGCTTACAGGCTAAGTTGCTACGTGTTCTGCAAGAGCGAGAGGTAGAACGCTTGGGTGGAAATGAGTTGATATCACTGGATATTCGTGTGCTGGCGACCACCAATCGAAATCTACGTGAAGAGGTGGCTGCCGGGCGTTTTCGTGAAGATCTCTTCTACCGTCTCAATGTTTTTCCACTCACCCTACCACCGCTCTGTGATCGTCCACGTGACATCATGCCGTTGGCTCGATTTCTTATTCAGCGCCAGTTACAGCCTGGAGAGAGTGCCCCTGAGTTTTCTGATGGCGCGGTTCAACTGCTGATGGCGCACCAGTGGCCGGGCAATATTCGTGAGTTAGATAACCTTATTCAGCGGGCTTTAATTCTCAATGATAGTCAAATAATTGACGTGCTTGATCTCAATTTTGAGCCAGATCAGGTTGCATTTGCCCTGCCTGAAACAGAAAAAGCGGCCCTGACTCAAGGGCAGCTAACGGATGACCTGAAGAGTGTTGAAGAGCAGATGATTCTTGATGCCTTACGCAGTGAACAGGGCTGTAGAAAGGATGTTGCTGATAAATTGGGCATTAGCCCACGCACACTACGCTACAAAATTGCACGTATGCGTGATGCGGGTGTGGCCATTCCACGTTAAGTGGTATGAAAACTGCTATTAACCCTATAGATAGATGGTGAGGTGATTCAATGAGTGACATAGGTATTAATGAGGTGCTGGCGCAGATGCGTACCGTCACCACACAGATGAAAGGCGTTTCGCCGCTACCGGCTTCAGAGAAGAGCGTGCCGGGTGCTGATTTTAGCCAAATTCTAAAAGACTCGATTAATAGTGTGAATGAGGTGCAAAAAAATTCTGGGGCTTTGAGCCGATCTTTTGAGTTGGGTGAAGGCAATGTTGATCTGGCTCAAGTGATGATCGCCTCACAGAAGTCGAGCGTCTCCTTCCAGGCGATGGTGCAAGTAAGAAATAAGCTCATTGACGCCTATAAAGACGTCATGAATATGCCTATCTAAATTTAGAGAATATTGATCATGGCAGAAGAAACAGCAGAAATATCTCCACTTATGGCCAACCCTGTTGTGCGTCAATTGGGTGTGATGGTTGGTATTGCCGCAAGTGTTGCACTGGGCGTTGCGGTCATTCTTTGGAGCCAGACGCCTAACTACAGCGTGCTCTATGCCAACCTTGCATCGAAGGATGTTTCTTCTGTGATCGATGCGCTGCAGAAGGGTAATATTGCATACAAAGTGGACCCCGCCACGGGTGCAGTTATGGTGCCATCGGCAGAGGTGCAGAGTGCACGACTAAAACTGGCCGGTGAAGGGTTGCCGCAGAGTGATGGTTTTGGCTTTGAACTGCTACAGAAAGATACCGGTTTTGGCACCAGCCGTTTGGTTGAAGAGGCTCGCTATCAACGTGCCATTGAGGGTGAACTCTCACGTACTATTGCTAGTTTAGCCAATGTTGAGACAGCTCGTGTCCATTTGGCGACACCAAAACGCTCTGTTTTTGTTCGTCAACGTAAACACCCCACTGCCTCTGTGGTAGTAAAACTCTTTTCAGGTCGTAGCTTGGAGAAGGGGCAGGTTGAAGCGATTATCCACCTTGTAGCCTCTAGTGTGCCCGAGTTGGACCCAAGCCGTGTGACACTGGTTGATCACAAAGGGCGGTTAATGAAGAGTCAGAGTAGTTCAGGTTTGATGAATCTGACCAATACACAGTTTGAACATACAGCTAATTTAGAGAAACACTTTAAAAAACGCATTGAGGGGCTACTTGGTCCACTACTTGGGTTTGAGAATGTCCGTGCAGAGGTGACAGCTGATATCGATTTTACGGTTACCGAGCAGACTCAAGAGCGTTACAACCCTGACCGAGGTGCGTTACGGAGTGAGCAGGTCAATGAGCAAACGAGTCGTCTCGGTGCTACACAAGGTGTGCCAGGGGCGTTGAGTAACCAGCCTCCAGCAGCCGGGCGAGTGCCTGAAGAGCTGGGTGGCAATGGTGGGCAGGCAACCAATGAACCCCTCAATGTGAGTAAACGGGCCACTCGGAACTTTGAAGTGGATAAAACACTCAGCCATACCCAACTACAGAGTGGTGTTTTGAGGCGTCTATCGGTTGCTGTGGTGGTCAATGATCATATTGTTGCAGATGCTGATGGCAATGTTACCCGAACCGCACGAACTCAGGAGGAGATCTCCCGTATCAATGATCTGGTAAAAGAGGCGATTGGCTATAGATTGCAACGAGGTGACAGTGTCAGAATTATCAACTCACCCTTCCACCAACCTGTGGAACCTGAGCCACTGCCTGAGCTAGAGATTTGGCAAGAGCCTTGGTTCTGGGATGTTGTTCGTCAAGTGGGTGGTGTCCTGCTTGTTCTACTATTGATCTTTGGCGTGCTAAAACCCACCATGAAAAAACTGTCCACTCCCGTTGCTGTAAAACGTGCTGATGCTGGAGGAGAGGGTGGTGCAATGGTTGAAGGCGGTGAAGCTGCATTAGCAGGAGGTGCAGTTGGAATGGCGCTACCGCAGATGGAGGATGGTGAGGTTGTTTTGCCAGGGAAAGGTAGTTATGAAAACACCCTTGAAGCAGCTAGGGGCATGATTAATGAAGACCCAAAACGGGTGGCACAAGTGGTCAAAAAATGGGTAGCTGAAGATGGTGGGTGATGATTCAGTTGAAAAAATGAGTGGTGTTCAGCGTGCTGCCACACTACTGCTAGCATTAGGCGAAAAGGATGCAGCAGAGATACTCAAACACATGGGGCCACGAGAGGTTCAGGATGTTGGTATGGCGATGGCTGGCCTGAGTAATGTCAGCACCCGTCAAATGGAACAGGTGATGGACCACTTTGTTACCACCTTTGAAGATCAAACCGCATTGGGGTTAGGCTCTGATGAGTATATCCGTAACATGCTGACCAATGCATTGGGGTCAGATAAAGCGGGTGGCATGATCGACAGGATTTTGCTTGGCCGCAATAGCAAAGGGTTAGAGCAGCTAAAGTGGATGGATCCCAAGGCCGTTGCTGAGATGATTCGTAATGAACATCCACAAATTATCGCTATCGTACTCTCTTTTCTAGATTCTGATCAGGCTGCCGAGGTGTTGGCACAGTTTGCTGAGAATGTTCGCCCCGATATTGTTATGCGTGTGGCAACACTGGATGGGATTCAACCCTCTGCCCTACAAGAGCTAGATGAGATTTTAGAGAAGCAATTTTCTGGGGGGGGCAATGTTCAATCCTCCTCTATGGGGGGTGTGAAAACAGCAGCCAATATTTTGAATATGGCCGATGGTGCGCTAGAGGGGATGGTGATGGAACAGATCACTGATGCTGATGCCGAGTTGGCGCAAGAGATTCAAGATCTGATGTTTGTCTTTGATAACCTGATCGATATTGATGAACGTGGTATCCAGACGCTGTTGAGAGAGGTCTCATCTGAACAGCTGCTATTGGCACTACGTGGAGCAGAAGAGGGGTTGAAAGAGAAGATCTTCAGCAATATGTCAAAACGTGCAGCTGAGATGCTGCGTGATGATCTTGATGCGGCACCGCCGGCACGCCTGAGTGATGTTGAGGGGGCGCAGAAAGAGATTCTTACTGTTGCGCGCCGTCTCTCCGAAGCGGGTGAAATCATGTTAGGTGGCGGTGGCGGTGATGACTTTGTCTAAGATACTGCCTAGTGAAGATGCGCAGGATCTGCCCTCATGGAAGGTGCCACAAGTGGGGCCAAGTGATGGTACGCATCAACATGGCATCTCAGTCCCGCCAACGGCTGCTGAGTTGGATGAGATACAACGTCTAGCGCGTGAAGAGGGTTTTAAACTGGGTAAAAAAGAGGGGTATGACGTTGGTCACAAAGAGGGCTCACAAGCTGCACAAAAGAGAGTGCAGAGCTGTGTAAAACAGATTGAAGCCTTACTGAGTAGTCTCAATGAACCCTTTAAAATATTGGATGATGAGGTGGAGCAGGAGATGGTAACCCTCATTATCAGCATGGTGCGGCAACTGGTGCGCCGTGAAGTACGCAGTGACCCCAACCAAATTATCGGTGTTGTGCGTGAGGCGCTGGCCATCTTGCCGGTAGCCTCCCGTAATGTGCAGCTGATCTTGCATCCAGATGATGCCGTGTTGATCCGAGAAATCTATGCACTGAGTGAATCAGACCTGGGCTGGAGAATTTTAGAAGACCCCGTCATGAGTGCGGGTGGCTGTCGCATTGTGACAGAGACATCACAGGTTGATGCATCACTTGAATCTCGTTTAGCCAATCTAATTGCACCACTACTGGGCAGTGCTCGTAGTAGTGATGAGAGTGATATTAAGGAGTGAATTGAGTGCCAATGATTCCACAAATAGACCGAAATGCTATCTGGAAAGAGCGGCTAGAGGCGTGTCACCGTCGTATTGGCGGCTCGCGTGGTTTGGTGGTTGAAGGCAGACTGACACGCATGGTTGGCCTGACTCTGGAGGCCGTTGGCTGTCGTGCTCAAATTGGTGGGCAGTGTGAGGTGATTGGTAGTGGTGACAACCGAATTGAAGCTGAGGTGGTTGGCTTCTCTGGCGAATATCTTTACTTGATGCCGACCGGTGATATTCGAGGCCTGGAGCAAGATGCTCGTGTTATTCCCACCGGTCGGGTTTGTGAAGCGATAGTAGGTGATCATCTGTTGGGTCGCGTTATTGATGGAGCCGGTGATCCACTTGATGGCAAAGGCCCTATCCACTCTGAAGAGCGGCGGCCTCTGACCGGCAAAACATTTAACCCTCTAGCCAGAACCCCCATCCGTGAACCGCTTGATGTTGGTGTAAGGGCGATCAATGCTCTACTGAGTGTGGGGCGTGGTCAGCGTCTTGGCCTATTTGCCGGTTCAGGTGTTGGTAAAAGTGTCCTGCTCGGCATGATGACGAAATACACCAATGCTGATGTAGTGGTGGTGGGGCTAATTGGAGAACGTGGCCGTGAGGTAAAAGAGTTTGTTGAAAAAATTCTGGGTGATGAGGGGCTGAAAAAAGCAGTGGTGGTGGCAGTTCCAGCCGATAACCCCCCCTTGCGGCGTCTGCATGGTGCCATGTTGGCTACCAGTATTGCCGAGCATTTTCGTGATGAAGGGCGGCAGGTGTTGCTGTTGATGGACTCACTCACCCGCTTTGCCCAGGCGCAGCGTGAAATTGCATTGGCAATTCATGAACCACCCGCCACCAAAGGTTACCCACCCTCTGTTTTTGCCAAATTACCTCAATTAGTAGAGCGTGCTGGCAATGGTGATAAAGGGGGTGGCTCCATCACCGCCTTCTACACCGTACTGGCTGAAGGTGATGATCAGAATGACCCCATTGTCGATGCGGCCCGTGCCATTCTTGATGGACATATTGTTCTCTCTCGGCGGTTGGCAGATATGGGCCACTACCCTGCTATCGATATTGAAGCCTCCGTCAGTCGGGCGATGAATGATATCACCACCCCTACGCATCAAGAGGCTGCACGTTCATTTAAGCATCTATACTCTACTTATCAGCAAAATAGAGATTTGATCAGTGTGGGTGCTTATGAACAAGGCAATGATGAAAAAATTGATATGGCTATTGCTGCCATGCCAGCACTAACTGATTTTTTGCGCCAGGGGATGAATACCCCTGTTACGTTAGCTGAAAGTCTTGGGCAACTGCAGGCGTTATTTCCTGAAGAACCGGATCAACACGATAGATCTTTGGTGCAATGATGATGAGGAAAAACTACGATGTCTCCCTCTAAACGTCTCAAGCCCGTGCAGCAAATTGCAGGCTCTCGTGAGAAAAAAGCGGCTAAGCAATTTGGTGATTCACAGCGCAGTCTGAATGGCCATAAAGATAAGCTAGAAGAGCTTCGCCAATACCAACAAGAGTATATGGGACGTTTTCAAAAGGCGATGCAGAGCAGTATCTCATCAGCGCAGTTGCAGGAGTATCGTGCCTTTATCGCTAAGTTAGATGATGCTATTCGTCAGCAGGAGCAGGTGGTTGCCACTAGTCAGCAAGATCGCTCTAACAAGCAGAGTAGTTGGCAAAAGAAGCACACCCGTGTCATGGCTTTGGGTAAGGTTGTTGATCGCTATAAAAAAGAGGAGGTCAAAATGGCCAATAAAAAAGAGCAGAGTGAAGCAGATGAGCGTAGTCAGCGTTCACATAGTGAGCATTAAGGAACCTCTGAATAAGTCATGATTGTCTTAGACGGGCTAAAATTGCCCCGATTCGTCCCGAAAATCACTGCAATAGAGCAACTATTACCGCTCACTTCGAAACAAATCGGAACAGTTTTATCTCAGCCTAAATTTTAGCTGAGCTTTAGCGAACCTTGTGTTTTAGTGCAACCAGACTTAATCAGAGGCTCCTTAATATAGAGTTGCGGTTAACCTCCCCGTGATGGAGTAAAATTAAATAGGCGGTTTGTTATTATTCAGCAGGTTTTTTTCAAGGCTAAAAGGGGATATAACCAATTACTCCTCATCCTCTTCATTCACAATATCCTCAAGCGTCAGACCACTATTTGCTTTATTGGGTGATGAAGCCTCCAGGCTGATGCGCAGGCGCAGATTGTTAGGAGAATCTGCATTTTTAAGTGCATCCTCTTCGGTGATTTTTCCTTCCTGTTGTAGTTTGAAGAGCGCACCATCAAATGTCTGCATACCAATATTTTCTGATTTCTCCATAATCCCTTTTATAGAGGCTAAGTCTCCTTTTTTAATCAAATCTTCAATGGTTGGAGTGCCGAGGAGGATCTCAATAGCGGCTGTCCGCTTGCCATCTACTGTTGGTACCAAGCGTTGTGAAATGAAGGCGCGCAGGTTAGTGGATAGATCCTGAAACAGCTGTGCCCGTCTCTCTTCAGGGAAAAAATTGATGATTCGATCCAGTGCTTGATTAGAGTTATTGGCATGCAAGGTGGAGATGGCAAGATGGCCCGTCTCAGCAAAGGCCAATGCATGTTCCATCGTCTCACGGTCACGGATTTCACCGATCAAAATCACATCAGGTGCCTGGCGCAGAGTGTTCTTCAGTGCATCCTCATAAGTGAGTGTATCCACTCCCACCTCACGCTGATTGATGATGGAGCGCTTATGCCGATGAATAAACTCAATGGGGTCTTCAATGGTGATGATATGGTCACCGCTATTGGCATTACGGTGGTCAATTAGTGCTGCTAGTGAGGTTGATTTACCTGAGCCGGTGCCGCCGACAAAAAGAATCAGCCCCCGCTTTAACATGATCACCTCACTCAGGATATCGGGTAGCTTCAAATCCTTAAGGGTTGGGATCTCTGTTTTGATATTACGAACCACCATTGCCACTTCGTTACGCTGAAGGAAAATATTGACGCGAAAACGGCCAATACCCGGTTCAGAAATTGCTAAATTCATCTCTAGTAGTTTTTCAAAGTCAGTACACTGAGCTTCACTCATTATCTTGTAGGCGATCTCTTTGATCTGCCCCGGTTTAAATGGCTCCTTCTCAAGTGGCTTGAGAATGCCGTGAAATTTTCCGCAGATGGGGGCGCCGGTGCTGAGGTAGAGATCCGAGCCATCTTTAACTGCCAAGATTTTTAGGTAATCTTTAAATTCCATGAATGCCGCTCGCTCTGTTGTAAAAATTAGGTATTGGATAGCTCCACTGTTATTAGCATAGCGACAGTTAAAGCGCTTCCTTAAGGCGCCTATTTGAGGAGAGTGAAAATAGCTAAAATACTATTGTTGAGCGCCATTATTTTGCTTAAACAGACCTGATTGGGGAGTAAAATGGCTAATGAATAAGTGGCAGAAGATCAAAAGCCTCTGAACAGGTATAATCGCCATTTTAAAATGCCCAGGACAACCCGAATGAGTGTAAGTGCTGCCAATGTTGATCAGGCTGAAATCAAAAAATTTGAAGATCTGGCCTCCCGCTGGTGGGACCCTGAGAGTGAGTTCAAACCATTGCATGAGATTAACCCTCTGCGTCTTGAATATATCAACAAGATGATTGCATTAGAGGGTAAAACGGTACTTGATGTTGGCTGTGGTGGAGGCATTCTAGCGGAGAGCATGGCAGCAAAAGGGGCAGTGGTTACCGGTCTTGATATGGGTGAAGCACCACTAAAAGTGGCTGAGCTGCACCTATTAGAGTCTGGTTTGGAGGTCGATTATATTCGTCTGCCGGTTGAGCAGTTGGCAAAGCAGAAACCCGCCTCATTTGATGTGGTCACTTGTATGGAGATGTTGGAGCATGTGCCTGACCCATCCTCAGTTATTCATGCCTGCGCTACGCTAGTTAAACCTGGTGGTCACGTCTTCTTCTCTACCTTGAACCGCAATCCAAAATCCTACATGTTTGCCATCGTTGGCGCTGAGTACTTGCTTAAACTGTTGCCAAAAGGGACACATGACTTCTCTAAATTTATCCGCCCTTCTGAGATGGGTGGGTGGATTCGTGAAGCAGATTTAGAGCTGCAAGATATGATCGGCTTGGTCTACAACCCAATCACCAAAGTTTATAAGTTGGGTTCTGATATCAGCGTTAACTACATGATGGGCTGCGTACGAAGTGCCGATTAAGATTGATGCTGTCCTGTTTGATCTGGATGGCACTTTAGCTGATACCGCCCTTGATCTGATTGAGACACTCAATAGCCTGTTGGTCAAACATGGTTTTGCAGCGAAACCGTTTGATGAGATGCGCCCGCACGTTTCGAACGGCAGTGTTGCCATCATTGAAGCCGGTTTTGGTTTTGGTGCAGAGCATCCGCAGTTTGCATCATTGAAGGGGGAGTTTTTACAACTATATTTAGATAATATCTGCCACCTCACAACACTTTTTCCTGGTTTTGAACAGTTATTGGAAGCGTTGGAACAGCGTTCAATACCGTGGGGTATCGTGACCAATAAACCCGCCTATCTGACCGAGCCTCTAATGGTTGGGCTTGGCCTAACTGAGCGTGCTGCCTGTATTATCAGCGGTGATACGACCTCACATGCTAAACCACACCCCGAGCCGATTTTGCACGCCTGCCAGCTGGCGGGTGTTGCGCCGCAGCAGACACTCTATGTGGGTGATGCTCGACGTGATATTGAGGCTGGCCATCGTGCAGGCACCCTTACTTTGGTTGCGTTGTTTGGTTATCTTGCCGAAGATGCCCAGCCTGAAATGTGGGGGGCTGATGGCATGGTGAAGAGGCCGTCGGATATTTTAAGATGGTTGGATCGGCATGCCGCTTGATCCTGCTCTAATAGCCAAGGCGATTCCCCCAGGCTCTACAAACTATTACTCACTACGCTTCTCAGCAGCCTCTTTGCGTCCTGACCTACAGGTACTATTGGTCTGGTATCGTGAAGTGAACACCATTCCTCATCGTGTCTCCGATCCGCAGGTTGCACAGGCCAAATTGAGTTGGTGGCAACAAGAGCTGCATCAAGCGCTCTCTGGAGAGAGTGAGTTGCCGTTGGCTCAAGTCGTTGCATCGGTCATCAGCAGATACCAGCTGCCGCTTGAGGTTTTTGATCAAATTGTTGTTGCAGTGATGAGTGACCTTGCCCATGCACCGCATGATAACTGGCCTAGCTTAGACCGCTATGCTCGACAAGTTGGTGGTAATTTAGCGACCCTGTTATGTCGAGTATCGGGTGCTGAGAGTGGGGATGATCTAGAACTGGCTCGTAAGCTAGGTGGTTTTGTACGCCAAGTTGAGTTGATGCAAGAGTTGGGACTATCCTTACGGCGACACTCCAATCCACTACCCACAACCCTGATGCAGCAGCATGCGTTGAGTCAGCAGTTTTTAGAGGCTGATGATGCACCGCAACAGCTGGCAAAGCTACTTACAGAGATGGCCGCTCGCCTGAAACACCTCTATATAGAGTGTGCACAGCAGATTGATAGCCGGAAGCCTCAGCTGCTACCTCTATTGATACAGGCTGAGCTGGCTAGTGCGCTACTCAATACGTTACAAAAGAGTCACTTTATGGTGCTGGATCAACGTATCTCACTGACTCCGCTACAGAAATTTTGGATCGCATGGCGCTGTAGCAAACGTCAATGCCTGAAGTAGCACTATCCTGATATTTATACTTTAAACTTAGAAATTTCCTTATGAAAAATTACACCCCCCAAAAAGATCTTCTAAAAGAGCGCGTTATTCTTGTAACGGGTGCGGGCAATGGCATTGGCCGTGCAGCCGCTAGAGCCTACGCTGCACACGGTGCCACGGTCGTATTATTGGGCCGCACACAGCGTTGCCTGGATGAAACTTATGACCTCATTGAAGAGGCGGGTGATCCGCAGCCGGCACTTATCCCTCTTAATCTAGAACTTGCAACTGAGGATGAGCTGATGGCTGTGGCCACCATGATCGGCCAGACATTTGGCCGACTTGATGGCATTCTGCACAATGCTGCACGATTGGCCTTGATGAGTCGTATTGATGACTATGACTACCCGACTTGGAACCGAGTGTTACAGGTCAACCTCACTGCACCGTTTTTGATTACCCAAGCCTGTTTGCCGCTTTTGAGGCAGGCGGATGAAGCATCACTCATCTTCACCTCAGATCAAGTTGGGCGTCAAGGTAAAGCCTATTGGGGAGCCTATGGTGTATCAAAATTTGCAATAGAAGGGCTGATGCAGACACTGGCTGAGGAGCTGGAGAATAGCAATATTCGGGTTAATAGCATTGCCCCTTGCCCAACACGCACAGCACTTCGGGCTGATGCTTTTCCGGGAGAAGATCCAAATTCACTACCGCGCCCAGAAGCGTTGATGAGTCACTATCTCTATCTAATGGGGCCTGATAGCCGAGAGGTTCATGGTCAGCCATGGGAAGCGCTGCCGGCAAAATAAACGGCAAAATGGTGCCTATTTGATGAATGGAATTCCTTAAATAGCGGCAACATTTTGACGAAACTTTTCGTTCTTATTCGAATGTTGTTGTAACTTATTGATACTTAATAAATAAACTCTATTGGCATGGTAATCGCATTCTAGGTAGACAATGAACTTGAATGGTTACCGATCATGACGCTATACACTTCACGCACCAATATATCTGAGTATCCACAAGGCATTATTCCTATGCCTCGTCGACAGCTCCACTTTGCTAAGCAGAGCATATCTGATCATGGTCTCTATGCGCTGAATAATCGGCTGCAAACCTCGCTTGAAATTGATGAGTTGATTGAGATATTTACCGCAGAGGTGCAGCGTGAATTGGCGGTTGATGGCCTTCTCTATCAGGAGCCTTCGCATGGTGTTGATATCGAACTAGGCACTCAATGCCGTCATACACTGAGTTATACCTTGGTTCTGTTTGAGCAGTCGCTTGGCAATATCCGCTTTTTTCGTACCTCTGCTTTTAGTGAACTGGAGTGTCAGAAGGTAGAGCAGTTGCTAACAGCGTTGGTCTACCCTCTACGCAATGCCTTCAAATATATGCAGGCGATCCGGTCATCATTTATTGATGGCTTGACCGGAGTAAAGAACCGAGCAGCATTTGATAATGCGCTGCAGCGTGAGGTGGAGCTGGCCCACCGCCAAGGTACCGAGCTATCCATTGTTGTATTGGATGTTGATCACTTTAAAAAAGTGAATGATGCCTATGGCCATGCGGCGGGTGACCAGGTGTTGATTAAGATTGCTAAAACGCTTGAAGCGAGCGTTCGCAGAAGTGATATGGTCTTCCGTTATGGTGGTGAGGAGTTTGTTGCCATACTGAGCTACACCAGTGAAGAGGGTGCAAAGCTGCTGGCCAATCGCGTGCGTGAACAGATTGCAGCGCTGGATATCTCTGAGCTTGATGGTTATCAGGTGACAGCAAGCCTTGGTATTGCAACGGTGAATGAGCAGGATGATGTGGTATCTATCTTTAAGCGTGGTGATGCCGCGCTCTACCGTGCAAAGCACCTGGGCAGAAACCGAGTGGTATCCGCTGAGACGGATTAAAATTAAGAGGCGACTGCTGTAGAGACAAAAAGGCCGGATCATTTATGATCCGGCCTTTTTTTAATTTGGTAGGTGTGGTGGATTTGAACCACTGACCCCGCCATGTCAAGGTGGTGAGAGCAAGCTTTCAATTAACAAA
>JAMOMH010000255.1 GCA_027068675.1 Sedimenticola sp. | reverse complement strand
GGATCAAATTGGAAACCATCGCAAATTCTATTGGGGCACTCAACAGCCTGGTTTGGGGCAAATATATGCTGGTGCTTATTCTTGGCACTGGCCTCTATTTAATGATTGGCCTAAGAGCTATGCCCCTGCGCCAGCTTAAATATGGTTTTCAGATGCTCTGGAGAGGCCGGCACCGCAGAGGTGAGGGGGATGTTAGCCCCTTTAATGCACTAATGACCTCACTCGCCGCCACCATCGGCACCGGCAATATCGCAGGTGTTGCGACCGCTATCTTTATTGGTGGCCCTGGTGCGCTCTTTTGGATGTGGTGTACTGCACTGTTAGGTATGGCTACAAAATATGCCGAAGCGGTCTGCGCGGTTCACTACAGAGAGGTTGATGAAAAGGGCAATCATGTCGGCGGCCCGATGTACTACATCAAAAATGGACTCAGCAAACATTGGGCTTGGCTCGGCACCCTATTTGCTGTCTTTGGCGCATTGGCTGGGTTTGGAATCGGTAACACAGTACAAGCCAACTCAGTTGCTGCTGCATTAAACTCTGGCGTTGCAGGACTCTCAATCCCACCTTGGATGACAGGCTTGGCGATGGCTCTGCTCGTTGCTTTGGTGCTAATCGGCGGTATTCAACGCATTGCAGAGGTGGCTGGGAAGTTGGTCCCCTTCATGGCTATCACTTATCTCTTTGCAGGCCTCATCATCTTGGCGATTAACATCACTGAGATTCCAGCAGCACTTCTGCTAATTGTTACCGATGCATTCACCCCAACCGCTGCAACAGGTGGATTTGCCGGTGCATCAATCATGCTAGCCATTCAGATGGGCGTTGCCCGTGGCATATTCTCCAATGAAGCGGGGCTGGGCAGCGCCCCCATTGCACATGCTGCTGCCGCAACAAAAAGCCCGGTTGAACAGGGCACCGTAGCGATGCTAGGTACCTTTATCGACACCATCATCATCTGCTCCATTACGGGTTTGGTGATTGTTATCTCAGGCGCATGGACAAGCGGAGAGACTGGCGCTGCCCTCTCATCAGCCGCCTTTGAACAGGCACTGCCTGGGGTGGGCGCTTATATCGTCACATTTGGCTTAACAATCTTCGCTTTTACTACGCTACTTGGCTGGAGTTTTTATGGTGAAAAGTGTGTCGAATATCTGTTTGGTGTCCGCTCAATCATCCCTTTTCGCATACTCTGGATAGTGGCTATACCCATTGGGGCAACTGCAAAATTGAGCTTCATCT
>JAMOMH010000254.1 GCA_027068675.1 Sedimenticola sp. | reverse complement strand
GTTTGTTTTCTCATTGTTCCCACCAATGTTGTAGGTCTCACCGACCGTACCACCACTCACCACCTCATAGAGCGCACGTGCATGATCTTCAACATAGAGCCAATCACGTATTTGCTGTCCATCACCATAGATGGGCAGCGGTTTACCCTCCATCGCATTCAGAATGATCAATGGAATCAATTTCTCGGGAAAATGGTAGGGGCCGTAGTTATTGGAGCAGTTGCTCATCACCACTGGCAAACCATAGGTTCGGTGCCAAGCTGTTACTAGGTGGTCAGAGGCCGCCTTGCTTGCCGAGTAGGGTGAACTAGGATCATAACGACTCTCTTCGGTGAAGTAACCGCTCTCTTCCAAGCTGCCGAAGACCTCATCGGTAGATATGTGGTGAAAACGAAAATCACGCTGTTCTGCTTCACCTAGGCCGCTCCAATACTCACGGGCCACTTCTAGCAGCGTGTAGGTGCCATTGATATTGGTTTGAATAAAATCAGCTGGACCACTAATGGAGCGGTCGACATGAGATTCTGCCGCCAGATGCATCACGGCAGTGGGTCGATACTGCTCAAATATGTGGCTCATTGCGCTGCTGTCACAGATATCCGCCTGCTCGAAGTGATAGCGTTCATTATCTGATATTTTGCTTAGCGACTCTAGGTTACCGGCATAGGTCAGCTTATCAACATTAACAACTGTGTGCAGTGTCTCATTAATGAGCAGCCGAACAACGGCTGAGCCAATAAAACCGGCCCCACCGGTGACCAAAAAACATTTTGCTAGCAACTTAAACCCCTCTTTAATCTTGTTATATATGACGCATCGGTTAGCCTATACGATAGGCACCACTCAGCAACATAGTACTCTCATCTATTTTGTTGGTAGATAATCATGCCGTCGTGCCGACTATTCTCAAATTTAGCCACTTCATGCAGATCTGCCTGACTAAGATAGTCTATCCAGCCATCTGGTATTACACCCTTTTTCTGATACAACACCAGATAATCAAATGCCATGTTGGCGCGCGGCTTAACCCGATAGTGGCATTGGAGGCGCTCTTCAAAAGCACTATTTCGGCCAATATAATAGCAAAATCTATCTGACTCAGAGGTGACAATCTTGCTATCTGTTTCACTCTTCTGCTCAATCCACTCTGCAGCATCTAGTAGGTAGCTCTTTGAGTAACCACCCATAGAGATCAACCCATCAGCCCCCATCAACAAGATGATTATGATCACAACAGGAAAAAGGCGTGAATAGAAAAAACCAGCACGCTTCTGCTGCCACAAATGCCAAGCTTGATTCAGCAGAAACGGCAGCAGTAGTAAAACCGTCAAGACCAAGGGCATGGTAAAGCGTGCCTGTAAAAAGAAGGTGGGCAGCAGAAATATGATCAACATCAGCAGATTGATCAAGACAACCCAAGCAACAAATGGCCTAAAGCCTCTTGGTAACACCGCCTCTGCATACAAGCGTGGCAGAAACAGTACAACAGCATGCAGTGAGGTTATAACGGTGAGCGTTTTAACAACGATGATCAATGCCAAAATTAAGACCACGCTCTGCATGGCAAATTTTGCTGAGAGCACAGGTAAAACCCCCGCTCTAATCACCTCTGCTTTTTGCGCCAATCCAACCGTTAGGGCATCCCAAAAATGGATCAGTCTGAGAGGAAATTCAGCAAGCCGCCCCAAATTGTCTCCAGCAAATGGAAGTGCCATCAAGCCTAAAACCAATAAAAAGAGGGCGATCCAATTTGCCTGAAGGAGTGCGGCAAAACGCTGCTTTAGTGGTAGCTCTCTTTTTAGCAGCAGGATAAATGGCAGCAGCGCCATCATGACAACGCCCTCCATACGGAAAAGGCATGAGGCCAGAATGGCGGCATTCCAGGCCAATCCTGTAAAAAGAGTGGGCGTTTGATAGTGCTTGAAGAGAAAACGCAGGCCTAACAGGTAGAAGAACCAGTAACCATGATCTCGCAGAATTTCAGCTCGGCTCTCATTGAGGTAGGGCAGGGTTAAAATCAGCAATGCTGCCAGGAGTTGGGTTCGTCTATCTCCACCCAGTTGTCGAACAAAGTCGACAAAACAGAGTACCAGTAGAACAAAAAAGAGCGTGCTAAGTAGGTAGGCTGCATACTCAGGCAACAACCCTGTGGCTTGGCTGGTGTAGCTAATAAGAATAGATAGAAAAGGCCAGGGGTAGCGAGCAAACGCGGCTCGCCACTCACCTTGGGTAATCAAGTCAGAGACGATAAGGTAGAGCGCACCATCATTGTTGATCACCTGATCCTGAGCGATAACAACGATTGAAAACAAAATACTCAGGAGCACTGCAACCCAACGTATTTGGCCTTCAGTGGGGTCTATTTTATGCAGAAAGAACAATATATTAGCCGTCTATTATTTATTGGTAGATGCTGCGCTAAACCTACAGCATCTTCTGTTTTTTCAGATAACGCTCTAACTGCGGTAATAGCGCTATTAGAGTAGGTGTCTTTGCAATTATCTCAGCATAAAATTGCGGGAGGTTTTCAACAACATAGTCATGCGCCACTTGGTTTCTAAGCTCTCTTATGTGGCGCCACTCTGCAGCACTTTGGATAACGGCACGCTTCTCCATGCGCGATAGACGATCTAAAATAGTCCCCTCATCAACTAATTCTATCGCATCCACTGCTCGAAACAGTTTCTGAATAAGGATATCTGAGAGCCGTGCAAAACGAGCGGCCAGCGCCTCCAGGCGTTCCAATTGAGCATCCGTCAGCTGATCAATAGAGATAACTTCATCCGTTGAAATAAAACTGCTCACCCCTTCGCTGGAGTAACGGAGTGCTGCGACTGCTCGTTGCGCCAACTCAAGTTGTTGCTGTAGGTAGGCTATACGGAGTTTTTCTGCTGCCATATTAAAACACCCTCTTCACGGGCAATATCAAATAGTGCATTTTCTGCTGAACCTGGCTGCTTCAACAGGAGATCGATTTTCTGCTCACCAATCTCATCAAACAGTGCGAGTCGGATTTGACGACGCAGTTGATCCAAGTTATTGGTGCGTTTACTGATTTCAAGAAAGAGATCAATATCTCCACCTCTCTTTTTTGGGTCGCTCCTTGAACCAAATAACCACAAGGAGGCCTCGCCTAGCTCAGAG
This sequence comes from Sedimenticola sp., assembly GCA_027068675.1. Lineage (GTDB taxonomy): Bacteria > Pseudomonadota > Gammaproteobacteria > Chromatiales > Chromatiaceae > JAKITT01. Next base: position 3,327 of record JAMOMH010000254.1, on the reverse strand, counting down.
AGATGCTGTTCCATCACTGACTGTATGGCCAGCACCTCACGATGCGTCAAACGAATTTTATCCCACTCATTTGGCGACAGCTGTTTAGATTGGCTCATCTCAGTGCAGCAATCAAACTGCCCAGCAGCATGACACCACCACTTAAGCCAAAGAGTGCTGCCAAGGTTGTTGTGGCTGTTGCACTTAACAAGACGCTGGGGCCGAGGGTGATCAGCAGTACACCACTCAGCAGCAATGTGGCACCTGTCAGGCTGGCGATCACTCTACGCTGGCTCTTACCCATCTCACTGCGTAACTGTGTAAGCTCTTCTGACTTCCAATTGAGCTCTAGACGACCTGCGGCGGCATCTTCCACCACTTTGTTGAATTTCAGGGGTAGATCAGGCAGCTGCTCAGCCATTAGTGGCAGATTCTCTTTGAACTTGCGGATCATCGCCTTGCGACCCACTTGGTCATCCATCCAATTCTCTAGGAAGGGTTTTGCGGTGGTCCAGAGATCCAGTTGTGGATAGAGCTGGCGGCCTAACCCCTCAATATTGAGCAGGGTCTTCTGCAGGAGAACCAACTGCGGCTGTACTTCCATATCGTAGCGGCGAGCGGTCTGGAAGAGATTAAGCAGAAAGTGGCCGAAGGAGATTTCGCTCAGCGGGCGATCAAAAATAGGCTCACAGACGGTACGAATGGCTGATTCGAAATCTTCAACCCGTGTGGTTGCAGGCACCCAGCCTGACTCAACATGCAATGTAGCAACACGATGGTAGTCTCGATTAAAGAAGGCGAGTAGGTTCTCAGCAAGATAGCGTTTATCCTCCTCGGTGAGGGTGCCCATGATGCCAAAATCGACAGATATGTAGCGCCCACTTGGCTCGACAAAGATGTTACCAGGGTGCATATCAGCATGGAAAAAATTGTCACGAAAGACTTGGGTGAAAAAGATCTCTACGCCACGTGCCCCGAGCAGCTCCATGCTGACACCTTGTGCTTTGAGTGTTTTGGTATCGCTGACATTGGTGCCGTGAATACGCTCCATCACCAGCACATTTTTACGTGCTAGATCCCAATGAATCTCAGGAACATAGAGCATTTCACTATTGAGAAAGTTGCGTCGTAGCTGTGAGCAGTTGGCTGCTTCGCGCATCAGATCCAACTCATCAAAGATGGTTTTTTCGTACTCTTGTACAATCTCCAGTGGGCGCAGGCGTTTACCTTCACTCCAAAAACGGTTAGCTAGACCGGCGATGGTGAAGAGCAGATCAACGTCACGGCGGATGGTCTTTTCGATACCGGGGCGCAGCACTTTAACCACCACTTGGCGGCCATCTTTTAGGGTAGCGGTGTGGACTTGTGCTATTGAGGCGGAGGCGAGTGGTTTCTCATCAAAGTCGCTCAGCACCGCTTCAATAGGGTGGCCGAAGGCCTCTTCAATAATCTTTCGTGCTTCGATACCACAAAATGGTGGCACACGATCTTGCAGCATAGCCAATTCATCGGCTAGGTCATCCGGCAGCAGATCTCGGCGGGTGGAGAGAATTTGACCAAATTTGATGAAAATCGGCCCTAGCTCCTCAAGTGTGCGGCGGATGCGCACCGGGTTAGCGGGCAGTTCACCACGGAACCAACTCCACGGCGATAGAAAACGCAACAGGCTCAGAGGGCGAAACATATTGGTGGTGAGGATCATCTCATCCAGGCCATTACGCAGCAGGACTCTATTAATATGCAGCAAGCGCAGGGTTTGAGCGATCTTTTTCATCATAATGCTACGCCAGCTTGTTGGCGCAGCAATTCGATGCGTGCATCTAATCGGTCGAGATCATCACGGAGGATATCAACATCAGCGAGAAACTCTTCTACTTCACAACGGCTGGGCAGCAGGCGTAGCTCTTCAGTTAGGTACTCTTGTAGATTGAGGCGGGAGGTGGCGAGCTGATCTCGTCCCCACTCACTAAAACCACGCAGCAGATTACCCACCTCATGGGCGACAACATCCCCCGTCAATTTGGAGAGTTGCTCCTCCCAATCGATCTCTAGCGTGTTCATAAAACGGCCAAATTGCTGAACCAGATGGGCATCACCACTGATCTCAACATCACCGGTAAAGAGTTGATCACTGCCACTCGGCTCACCACCCATACGGGCCAGTGACCAAGGAGTGCCTCGAATAGTGCAGTCTGCCTCACCTTCAAAACTGCCCAACAGCTGGATGCCATTGGGGTTTGGGATCAAATAGAGCTGCTGGCCAAGGCCAATCAGCTCAATGCAGATGACCTTGCCGTGCATCTCATCAAGCTGGGTGAAGGCCTCTGGGTCTTTACGGATCGCCCAGTTGAGCAACCCTTCCAGTGATGCCTGTGCCGCAGCGGTTACTGTCACAGCTTAAAACCGCGGTGTATGGCAACGATGCCACCCGTCATATTAAAATATTCACTACGCTCAAAACCGGCCTTTTCCAACATACCTTTCAAGGTCTCTTGATCGGGATGCATGCGGATAGACTCCGCTAGATAGCGGTAGCTATCCTCATCATTGGCAACCAATTTGCCAATTTTTGGCAGCAGTTTAAAAGAGTAAAAATCGTAGACCTTTTCAAGGGGTTTGGTGGTCGGTTTAGAGAACTCCAGCACCAGCAAACGCCCACCTGGTTTCAGCACACGGTAGATTGAGTCAAGTGCCATCTGTTTGTCGGTCACATTTCGCAGACCAAAACCGATGGTGACACAATTAAAATAGTTATCAGGAAAGGGCAGATATTGTGCGTTGGCCTGCACATAACGGATGTTATTTGCATGGCCCTCATCCAACATGCGAATGCGCCCCTGCTCCAGCATGGCGGCATTAATATCGGAGAAAACCACCTCACCTGAAGGGCCAACCAAACCACTAAAACGAACAGAGAGATCACCGGTACCGGCAGCCAGATCAAGTACTTTATGGCCACGGCGCACACCCGACAACTCAATGGTATGGCGTTTCCAAAGACGATGAACACCCATCGACATTAGATCGTTCATTACATCATAACTGGAGGCGACAGAATCAAAGACTGCACGTACCCGCTTCACTTTTTCGCCAGCCTTTACATCTTCAAAACCAAAGTGTGTGTTTTCATCTTTCATAGCAGATCCAGTTAGCTCTTCTCATCAGGAGTGGCTTCTCGTGAGGCACCCACCTTTTCCAGGCGAGCCAGATAGGCCTGCCAATTCTCTTTATGATTGATGCCGAGTGATAACAAGGTATCCCAGTCATAGAGGCCGCTATTGTGGCCATCTGAGAAGTGCAGGCAGATGGCGTAGTTGCCGACCGGTGTGATGTTCTCAATCGTCACAT
>JAMOMH010000253.1 GCA_027068675.1 Sedimenticola sp. | reverse complement strand
GAACCAGCGCATTCAGGCGGATCAGTATGGCAATGCCATGCGACGCTGCGACCATTGCAAGACCTTGCCCTTGAGCAACAAGGACAATACGGATGAGTATTCCACAGAGGTAATGGAATTATTGTCCGGGCGGATTCCCGAGTAGGGCCTCAACCCGCTGCAGGTCTTCAATGGTATCCCCCCGGCAGGGGAATCTTTGCGGCCCGCAGCAGAGAGAGCGTCAGGTCTTGCTATTTGCATTCATGCTATAAGCCCCACTCTCATACGCCAGTTGAATCGCTCGCATACGACTGCCCGCACGTCGAGAAATAACTGCCGATCACCATCCAGATAGATATCTTCCCGCCTGCCACCTCATGAAGTGACATGGTATAGCGCTCCTGCAAATTCTATTCGTAACAGCCTGACCATGCTCTCCTGCCTACAACGCTCTATTACACTGCATTCGCCCTGTTGACCGGAGGCGGCTAATGAGTGCCCCCTATTATTACTACTATAATTCTGATTACTTATAGCATTGGCAAATACAAACCATATATCGCTAATGGCAACCACAATATACCTGCTATAAAAGTTGCTATATACCCATACCCAGCACCTTTATCATTTTTTATATTCTTTATATAAAAAAAAATGCCAAATATTGGAAGTAACCAAATATAGACAGGGCTTAGAAAAATAATTTTTGTAATTAATGGTATTTCTTTCTCTAGACCATTTAATATACCCTCAAATTGAGGAATGGCAATTGTTGTTAATAGTGCCTCGATAAATAATAGGCTATTCACAATAAGTGAAAATGCCTTATTTACTTGCATAGCCCTATTGTCGCCCACCAAATGCTCCTTATAATTTTGTACTGCGCAGAGAGCGCAGAGAGTATCAGGTCTTGCTATTTGCATTCATGCTGCAAGCCCCACTCTCATACGCCAGTTGAATCGCTCGCATACTACTGCCCGCACGTCGAGAAATAACTGCCGATCGCCATCATCCAGATAGATATCTTCCCGCCTGCCGCCTCATGAAGTGACATGGTATAGCGCTCCTGCAAATCCTATTCGCAACGGCCTGACCATGTTCTCCTGCCTACAACGCCTGGATGCAAAAAGCAAGACCTGACCCTGTTACGCTGTTACGCTAGAGCTCTATCCGCCATCCGGCTCTTGAAATCGCTCAGCACCGCCACTTTCCCTCCATAGTCGCTTTACAGCTTGGCGATGATGATCTGGCGCATCCGGTGAGAACCGCAGACCGAA
>JAMOMH010000252.1 GCA_027068675.1 Sedimenticola sp. | reverse complement strand
CCAACCCAATCGGATCACTGGTAATGTACCGCCCGGTGCTGGGATCATAATACCGGAAGTAGTTGTAGTGTAACCCAGATTCCTCGTCGTAGTACTGCCCTGGAAACCGTAAATTGAGGGTAAAGCGCTGCCCATCCCCATCCAGGTCTTCCTCGGGCAGGCCGTTGCCGAAGGGGTCGGAGATCCAGCGCCAAACCACCTGCTGCCCTTCATCGCTCACCGCCCGGGGGGTGCCCAGGTGGTCGTTGTGCAGGTAGTAGAGGCCGCTGCTGTTCTGAGGGGCTGTGGCGGTGTCGTCGTTGGGGGCGCGCAGCACGGCGCCCAGTGCAAATAACAAGACTTGACCCTCTTCTTCCCGTCACCTTTATTCGATTATTTATCAAAATAGGGGGAACTGTCTTGCCAGTAAAAGTCATAATTCTTTTCCAATCGCCTTAAATAAGGATCGATATCTGTCGCAAAAGATAAAGCCTGTATAGAGTCGGCCCCGTGTACTTCCTCGATAAATTCTTCAGGCAAACCAACAAACTCAATTTTACAACCGGCTGTGCCTGGATCAAATTTAAAGTTCACCATGCTTTCATCAACAAGATAGGGTTCACTAATTCTAACAACCAGTTTCTTTTGAGAATCATCACCTTTTAATGAATATAAAAGCTCTCTTTCCGCGATAGATTTTTTCATATAACCACCTATCATTCATAACCCATGCATTGACGATATGCTGTATTTGCAGTCTCAAAACATGCTATCCGTTTTCTCCCTGTCAAGCCGTAGCATGTATTCAGAATACTATCTTTTAGCGCTTGGCAATTTTTCCTCTTCATTATCACTTGTACAGAAGTCATAAATCGCAGCCCCTGTTATCACAATACCCCAACCAACCCACTTGGGCCACGCCCCATCAGACGGCTCAAGCGTAGCAACATCTATACCAAAACCCTTTATTACTCCAGGCAAGGCTGCTTCGCCGGTTGGGTCGACCCATTTCAATGGGTTGCTGTTGACATACCCATAGGTATTTAGCCCACCTTGTAAGCCGATGGGATCGGAGGTGATGTACCGTCCTGTACTGGGATCGTAATACCGGAAGTAGTTGTAGTGTAACCCAGATTCCTCATCATAATACTGCCCCGGAAACCGTAAATTGAGGGTAAAGCGTTACCCGTCCCAATCCGGGTCTTCCTCGGGCAGGCCGTTGCCGAAGGGGGCGGAGATCCAGCGTCAGATCACCTGTTGCCCTTCATCGATCACCGCCCGGT
>JAMOMH010000251.1 GCA_027068675.1 Sedimenticola sp. | reverse complement strand
CAAGCAAAGCAAAGATGTTTGAGGGGCTGATTGAGTTTGCTGAAGAGAGTGTTTTTGCTCGCATTAATCAGATCCTAAATGAAGAGCAGGAGTCTCGCATGCGCTGTGGTCGCGTGCTCTATCTTTTACTCGGTTTTTCTGCCAGTAACCCAGGCATTACCCGAGTTTTACTTGGTGATGCACTGGTCGGTGAACGAGAGCGATTGATGGGGCGTGTCGAGAAATTTTTTGCGCGGTTAGAGAGCCAGTTTAAGCAAATATTACGTGAATCTGCAATTCGAGAAGAGATTAGTCATGATGCGGCACACATTGAAGCTGCGGCCAATATGATGTTGGTGTTAGTTGAAGGGCGTATGCACCAGTTCCTGCGGAGCCGCTTTACCATCTCACCACTGCACAACTGGGAAATGCAGTGGTTGATGGTTGAGAAGAGCCTATTTGATGACTCAAACGTATCGTTGCGTTAAATCTCTCCCTCTCGGAGAAAACTCTGGAATTGGCGGTAGACATTTTTAACCTCTCCACCTTCACAAAATTCACTGCCTGATACAGAGTCATTACACTGTAAGTCCATAAAGATGTAGATGCGATTCCTCTTCCTATCATTCGTTTTTGAGATGGTGAGGCTAATATCGGTCGATAGCTTAGGTGGAGCCGTCATAATGATGCTATCGCCAATAACTTGAAGTGGCGTGGTCGCATTAAGATGAATAAATTGCTCGACACGTAACCACGCTTGTTGGCAGCTGCTCTCATCTTTGCAGGTGAGAACATTTTGTAACTCAAGTTCACCACCTTTCTCATTAAAGACATCATCCGCCTGTTTGCTGCTCAACTTGTGCATCTCAAGGAAACGTTTGAGATCTTGGTTGTATTTTTCGTGAATGGTCGCTTTGTGCTGCTTTTTTTTGATGATTGAAGCGTAAGCCTCTTTAAGCGAATGGTTAATGCTCTGGATATTCTCTTTTTGGCGAGCAGAGAGTTGTAGACCGCTTAGCTCTTTTTCAGCGGCCTGCTTATGCATTTTTCTCAGCTTCTCTTTCATTCGTTTGATGTTGCTTTTGACTAGCTGCATCTGTAGATCTACCGCACGTAGCTTGCCATCACGGGCCATAATGATGTCATCGCCGCTGCGAAAAGTGCGCAGAAGCACACGATCTTCAGCCTGCTGTCGTTCAAGAATTTTCCGCTGTTTGGCGCGTAATTTCTCTAGCTCAACCTCTTTGGCAAGCTCTTCCGCATTCTTGACACGTTTGATCGCTTC
>JAMOMH010000250.1 GCA_027068675.1 Sedimenticola sp. | reverse complement strand
ATGACAGATGAAGAATCACTGCAAAGTGTTCTAAAGTGATAGCAATAGATACAAATGTGCTATTACGGTATCTTTTGGAAGATGATGCAGATCAGTCATCTAAAGCGACTCGATTGATTACCAATGAACAGGAAGTATTAATTACTGATGTGGTGTTGATAGAGGCTATTTTGATACTTAAAGGAAAGAAATATCAACTTAACAAATCTGAATTGGTAGCTGTTATCCAGGCACTGTTCCAAGAACCAAATATTCAATTTGAAGATGGACAAGTAGTATGGCAGGCATTAAACGACTACTGGAAAGCAAAGCCAGTGAAAGGTAAAGAGGCCGATTTTGCGGATGCTCTTATTGTGAATAAAGCTCGATATATCACAAGTAAACAAGGCCAGACCTTTAACGGGTTATATACTTTTGATCTTGCTGCACAGAAGCTATCTGGCGCAAAAATTCCATGAGTCAAATTTTCTTGAAGAATAGTCTTTTTTATCAGCCAAGTAGGATGGGTTGAGTAGGCATAAAAAAGCGGGGTTTTAGCCCCGCTTTAGTTCGGTCAAATTTGGCGTTCTAGCTTAGAAGCCTTTAGCCCATGACACAAAAACCAATGCATCATCATCATTTGGGTTGCCGGCCTCTTTGTCTGCCTTTGAGAAGCTCATGGTGAAATCACCAAAATCACCGGCGCTCTTGCCAATATCAATTTGGTAGTGACTGTAACTGGTAGCGTTACTGCTGCTGTCATTGGTGAAATCATAGCTGCCAGCGGTGATGCCCACACTAAAATCCTGTGGTAGATCAACGCTGAGCCCAGCGTAGTAGTAGATATCTTCAGCAACAAATTGATCGGTATCTTCATCGGCATCGCCATCAAGTGTGTAGTTAACACCCAATGTTAGAACACTGTAATTGGCGCTGACGGCAAGTTCAGTAAAATCAGCGTCTGCAGAGTCTGTGTAGCCGTAGTAGATCAGCCCTACGTCATAACCAATCTCAGCTACCTCTCCGGCATAACCGGCATAAAAATCGACTTCATGGCCGCCAGCAACATTGGAGGTCCAAGTGCCGGCATAAAAACCGCTTGAATGAGCGGCATCAATGCCGCCAGAGATAGCGGAAGCATTGCCTGTTTGAGTAACACCGCGCCAGACATAGTTACTGGTAGCCGCAATATTGGCGCTCAGCTCTAGATCAGCAGCAACGCCTTGAAAAGAGGTGGCTGCAAGTGCCAGTGCACCGCCGGTCAGTATTAATTTTCTCAATTTCATTTC
>JAMOMH010000249.1 GCA_027068675.1 Sedimenticola sp. | reverse complement strand
CATTGGTTTTGTCATTGTGGCAACAACAGAGATTACCCTGCAAAAAAATAGCTAAAAGAGAGGTCAAACCAAGAACCGGATAATGTGTAACTCAGGTAGCAGAAAAGCTGCATTTGGTATGTGAAAATCCCTCCATCCTATGACTGATGGATGTCACATTAAAATGGTAGAGGGGAGTATAGATGCTAAACGTAAACTTTGATGAGGTGAATAATATTGCCATATTAGAGCCTGATGCTGAACTATCTAAATCAGACTTCACCTCTGCGGCTAGAATTATCGATCAATATTTGGGGAAATCAGGAGAGTTAAATGGCGTAATCATCCATGTAAAAACATTCCCTGGTTGGGACTCATTTGCAGCATTAGTCAGCCATTTAAAATTCATTAAAGAGCATCACAAAAGAGTCTCTCACTTGGCTTTTGTAACGGACTCTCCAATAAGTATATTTGCCGAGCACATTGGTAGCCACTTCATCAATGCAGAAGTTAAAAAATTCAGCTTCAGTGAATTTGATAAATCAGTGAAGTGGATAACAAACGATAGTAATAACAGCTAAATCAGCAAAACATTACAGCATAAAGGTTAAATAGCCTCTCTAGTGAACAGGGCACTTATCCTTCTTTCCAGCAGAGTGGGCACCAAGAGTGCCAAGGAACACTCATGAAAAAGAGAACAGATGATTATATCCAGCAATCAATCGAGAAAACGATTGGGTTATTACATAGCGACGCTGAGCAGGGACTGAACAAAACAGAGGTTATCAAACGCCTCAAGCAATATGGTTACAACGAGATCGAGGAGAAGGAAGAGCCTCTCTGGCATCGTATCTTCCGCCGCTTCTGGGGGCCGATTCCGTGGATGATCGAGGTGGCCGCCCTGCTCTCCGCCCTGGTGCAGAAGTGGGAAGACTTCATCATCATCCTGATCATGCTACTGGTAAATGCCGGTCTGGATTTCTTCCAGGAACACCGCGCCCTGAATGCGTTAAAGACGTTGAAGCAGTGCCTGACCAACGAGGTCATCGTATTGCGTGGTGGTAAATTTCAGACCATTCTCACCCGCGAGCTGGTGCCCGGCGATATCGTCAAACTCAAGATCGGCGATATCGTGCCTGCTGATCTCCAGCTACTCAGTGGTGACTATCTGCTGATCGACCAGGCGGCCCTCACCGGTGAATCCCTGCCGGTCAGCAAAAAGAGCGGTGAAGTAGCCTATGCCAATACCATCATCAAGCAAGGGGAGATGCTGGCGGTAGTGGTCAACACGGGTACAGCGACCAACTTCTCCAGCGTAGTTTCACTGGTGGCCAAGGCCAGCCTGGAAGAGCGCAGCCACTTCCAGAAGATGGTAATTCAGATCGGCAATTTTTTGATCCTGATCACTATCGCCCTGGTACTACTGATCATCATGGTTTCGCTGTTCCGCCATGAACCGTTGATAGAGATTGCCCGCTTTGCCCTGGTGCTGACTGTGGCGGCTATTCCGGTGGCACTACCGGCGGTGCTGTCGGTAACTATGGCCGTGGGGGCGATCAACCTGGCCCGTCGGCAGGCGATTGTCTCTCGGCTCACCGCAATTGAAGAGTTGGCTGGGGTGGATATCTTCTGCTCAGACAAGACCGGCACCCTGACCAAAAACGAGATGAAGGTCGCCGATCCGATCATGCTGAATGGTTTTAGTGAGCGGGAGCTGTTTCTCACCGCTGCACTCGCATCAAAAGCAGAAAATAACGACCCCATTGAGCTACCCATCTTCCACTACCTGGATGAGAAACTACCGGATGTGGATTGGCGAGCCTATAGCCAAAAGCAGTTCATCCCCTTTGACCCGGTGCGCAAATGCACCGAAGCGCTGATCGAACATGATGGGCAATCTTTTCTAGCGGTCAAGGGGGCAGCACAGGTGGTGATGGAGATGGCTGAACTCAGCGATGCCACCGCCCATGATCTGGCTGTTACAGTGGATTTGCTGGCCTCCAAAGGCTACCGCACCCTGGCGGTCGGTCGTCAGCGAGGAGATACCCCGTTGGAGCTGATCGGCCTGATCCCCCTCTATGACCCGCCGCGTGATGACTCGAAAGCGGTCATTGCCGAGATGATCAACTACGGTGTGCAGGTCAAGATGGTCACCGGGGACAACCTGGCGATTGCCAAAGAGGTGGGCCGCCTGCTGGATCTGGAGCAGGAGAGCATCCGTTCCCGACAGCTTTCAGGCAGTGGTAGTCAGGAGATGTTGGCGCTGACCTCAGCACTGACAGCAGCCATCTACCGACATCTCAACGGTGAGGTCTCTCAGCGTGAAGCACAACGCTTTGCCGATGATGTGATGGAGACCGTGCAGGCCACCTACGATACCCGTCTGCTGGATCGGGAGTTCATTCATACCCACGAATCGGCCATTGTTGAGATGATCACCGACGTGGATATCTTCGCTGAGGTGGTGCCCGAGGATAAATACCGCATTGTGGATACCCTGCAAAAGAGCGGCCACATCATCGGCATGACAGGTGATGGTGTTAACGATGCTCCAGCACTCAAAAAGGCAGACTGTGGTATCGCCGTCTCGGGTGCTACCGATGCGGCACGGGCAGCGGCAGACATCATCCTGACAGCCCCTGGCCTGGGGGTCATTAATGAGGCGATCAAACAGGCACGCATCACCTTTGAGCGGATGAAGAGCTATGCCACCTTTCGCATTGCCGAAACCATCCGCATCATCCTTTTCATGACCCTCGCCATCGTGGTATTCGACTTCTACCCAATCACCGCGCTGATGATCATCCTGCTGGCACTACTTAATGATATCCCTATTCTGGCCATCGCCTATGACAACACCAAGGTAGACCGCAAGCCAGTACGCTGGAAGATGCAGGAGTTGCTGACGGTGGCCAGTGTTCTGGGCATCGCCGGTGTCATCTCATCCTTTCTACTATTTTTTATTCTTCAGGAACAAGGGATCTCTGAAGATGTCATACGAACATTGCTGTTTTTAAAGCTACTTGTAGCAGGACACAGCACACTCTATATCACCCGGGCCGAAGGCTGGTTCTGGCAACGCCCCTGGCCTTCCCCCCTGCTGTTCGGTGCCACCTTTGGCACCGAAATTCTGGGCACACTGATTGCCGTTTATGGCCTCTTTATAACCGCGATCAGTTGGGAGTATGCTCTCTGGATCTGGGCCTATGCCCTGGCCTGGTTCGTGGTCAATGATGCAATAAAAATGGGGACTTACAGGCTGCTGCGCAGCAAAGGACTGCTGGCTTGAAATTATAGGGGAAAACTGACAGGAGAATAGAGATGTGCGACACCACATCTCATCACAAACCCCTGTTTGGTATCAGGTGGAGATGAGCGTGCAAAACCAGTCAGCAATGGAGTTCTCCTCACCCTTTTGTGATGAGTTTTTTCGTCACTTTTTCGGCCCCTCTTTCCCTGGACAACAGGGACATCCCCGGCAAGCATCGCTGGAACATGGCGCATGGATGCTATTAACCATGAAAATACTTATGCAACGACTAACACATTGCTAATATTCAAAATAATATCTATAGATAACATGCACTTAACTTGATTTCTCAGTGAGCGGGTGAAATATTCAGGTTAGCCTGCTGGAGAAGGCCGAGAACCATAGAGAACATAACCATCTGTGACAGCTTTTTTTACCGAAATGTAACCTAGGTTACTGCTGAAGCATCTGACGCGAACTAAAATCCTGTCTAGTTGTGAAGTTTGATCACCGTAGCTTTTGCCTAACCAGCTAGGAGAGAAACCATGCCTGAGTCAAAAACGACAAACCAGAAGAGATCCCGCAAGAGCACTTCATCGAAAAAACACCTGCAACCGGCAAGCACACAGGATAGCACCACCACAGTCAAAAAAAAGCAGCACATGATCAGCGAGGCCGCCTACTTCGTTGCAGAGCATCGTGGCTTCACTCCCGGCTCAGAACTCGATGATTGGCTACTCGCAGAGGCGCAGATCAATACCGAACCATTCCAGCATGGAGGGTAAGATATGGAGCATCGACTATCTCCCCGCCGCCCACTCCAATTGGATGTGGAACTTGTCCAGCGCAATCAGATAATCGGAAAAGCCTATTCCACAGATGTCAGTCTGGAGGGCATGCAGCTTGAAGCAGGGGATATTGATCTTCATCCAGGTCAAATGGTGAAGCTACATATCCTGCCCAATAAAGGGTCTGCCGTGAAACATTGTTATGCCCGCGCCCTGGTGATCCATGTCGGCTCCGGCCATGTTGGATTGATGCTGGATGGTGATCCCTGTATCAAGGATCTGCTAGGGACTACCAACAAAAGACCCGTTTAGCCTCCGGTCTTGAAATCATCGTCGAGCCAGTATTGTTCTGCCACATGCAGCTGATCAATTAGCCGCCTGTCGGACTTAGATATCTTTAAGGCAGCAGCACTACGCGGCATATACACGCAGGATGTTGCTGAAATTCTCGATATCTACCCAGCCTGGTAGGGTGGGCAGTTTTTTGCCCACACAGAATGATATAAATCAATGCTACGATGTGAACTGGTAGGCATGAACAACCTGCCCTACGTTTGATATAGCTTAAAATATCTGGCACATAACTGACAAAGCAACTACAACCCAAAGCGCTCTTTAATTATTTAAACCGTGGTCTGTCCACGGCTATTCATAATACCTCTCAGTGCTGCTTTGATGTGGTAATAACAGCGCCTTGGTGCAGATCAAATTGATGTTCAATAAATGCATCTGGATCTATGGCTTCAATACCGTACTGCACTAATACATCATCAGGAAGCACTAGATTTTCTTGGGGGCATCCAACCTCATTTTCTGAACAGAATTACATCTTTCGCAACGAAAATAGGCTCAACATTAAAGCGCTGGGCAAGATAGTCAAAGGTCTCTCGACTATAGAAGCAGATATGCGTCATATCATGAATATAGTGCCAACGACTGAAAGCCTGTTTATCTGCAACCAACTTCGTCATTATGCCCAACCATCCATCTTGTTTTAACATCTTAAACAGTGTGTTCCAATCCTCATTAGGGTTGTGCAAATGCTCCACCACTTCTGTGCTACATATGAAATCGTAATGTTTAGAAAAGACTGAACTGTTATTGAAATAGAGTGGATCATAGAGATCTATCTGATGTCCCTGCTCTTCCAATAAGCAAGAGAGGGTTGGATCTGGGCCACAGCCAAAATCAAGGCCCTTCTGCTTAGGCTCCAGTCTCTCCAACAGTGGTCTGCTCAGTCGTGACAAAAATTGGCGATAGCCCTGATCCTGAGCATCATTCTCATGCAGATCATAAACCGCTTTTTCATCCGCTCGATTGAGCCAATAGCATTTGGGTACAAAGACCAGCTTACAATCACAACAGCGTATATAGGCTCTTCTCTTATCCTCAAAAAACGGGGCGATATCTAGGCTGCTACAGAGGGGGCAGCAAGACGCTTCATATTTTGCTGCCATCTATTTTGGCCTATTTAGATAAGGGAAAACCACTCACTTTGTAGCGGTCAACTATAAGCGATGCTGTGTTAAGTAATAACCCAACCTAGAAAAAACAGCTCATCTCAAAGCACATTATTACCGAAAATAACCGTAATTTGTCCCCGATTATCAAAAGATACCTAACGGCAGCAGGCAACACGTCTAGGTTCCCGCTTCACTCCGCCACAGGAGTACATGGCCCTGTCCCAGTCCAGCACGTATGCGCATCTCATATTGTTACTGCGGCACAGGCCAGCGAAGTGCGGATTTTTTTCATCTGTAACACGCGCAAATCCACCCGTGATTCCATTAAGTTCCTTTTCCCTGTCGGCTGTTCCGTCATGGTTTTTAAAGCCCAGGTAGACGCAACTCATGGTTTTTTGGCGGTTGCAACTCAGGGTGCAAACGCTGAATTGTTCGACACAACGTGCATTTTGCTGTTGGGTTGAGCTCTTTTGGCAGTTGTTGCGCTCCAACACACAGGTATCATTGCAATTGGCAAGCGCTTGTGCCGAAAAAAAATATGCCGAAAAAAGAAGAATCAGCTTGTGCCAGATGGTTATTTTTATATACATCTTCAACTCCTGCTTGATTTATTTAAAACTTTTGTGGCTAGCTTGTGTAGAAAATTCAAAGTGATTCAATCTTGAGTTATCTCGATTTGGCATAGAGTATAGGCAGAATAAACACTTCACTAACTCTATTAGGCAGCTCATTCTACTACAAATCTAATTTACCCCCCCTACTCCTTGGGCGGATTCAGCTCGTAAGTGCAACTCAACTTATCAGAATAGAGGGCAAGCTGCAGTAGCATCTGTGTCTTTCATTCCGACAAGAATGAGAGGCAATGATGAGCGCCTACACGCAGCTTACCCAACACCAAAAATATCAGATTGAAGCACTATTAAAAGCAGAGCTTAATCAGACTGAGATTACTGAAATAGTGAATGTACACAAATCGACCATTAGCCGCGAACTAAAGCACAAACAAGACTCAACGACTATGGACTAAAAGTCCATAGGTTGCTTTAAGAACGACTGAAAGTCGTTATGTTGCAAAGCAATCCCAATAGGGCTTCTTCTTTAACAGGATGCATGAGTAGACTGCTAATATCCGAAGGCAGAGCCTTCGAACCAATTCCACGCCCTAAGGACGTGGTTTCATGGATATGATAAATCAACTACATGGACATTGATTGAGCACTATTTACGAGAAGACTGGAGCCCTATATAGCAAGCTACACTAGACCGCCTTGAATAAAGCCTTTCACCACCAGCACTAGCAGAATCAGTCCAATACTCAACAGCGTGAATCCAAGAATATGGGAGATAATCTCTGCCCGTTTGGAGGGTGGTTTAACCAGATATTGCTCCAGTTCACCACTCTCTTTTAGGCGTTTATACTGCTCAGGGCGCTCTTCGATAAACTCTTCAAGATCCCAGCTTCCGGTAAACATCACGGTATCCAGTGGGAATTTTGATGGCCGGAAATGGTTGTTAAAAAAGTGTACCGTGAAGAGCGTAGCCACTGCCAGGAAGGCCTCAACACCATGGGCAATCGTAGCGATATTGAGCACCCAACCTGGCAGAATATTACCCACCGTGTCGGAGAACCAGAGCATGATGCCTGAGATACCAATCACAATTGCACCCCAGTAGACGGCCCAGTAGTCAAATTTCTCCCAGTAGGTCCAGCGGTCAAATTGTGGTGCCTCACCTTTATTGAAGAACCATCTGATCTGCCCTTTCATATCCTGCCAATCTTTCATACGAGGCAGTAGAGAGTCTGGGCCGAACCAATCAAAATCGGGGTCACGTTTGATGTTGAGAATGACGGCAATCGCATGACCAATTATCGCCCCCATAAAGATAACTGCCGCAATACGGTGGATCAGGTTCATCGTCTCCAGGCCACCCACCAGCGCTACCGCATCAACCGCCCAGCTGCCATCGGCATACATCACCGACATCCCAGTAAAGACCAGTGTCATCACAGAGGTGGCGAGAAACCAGTGGTTCATACGCCACTGCCAGGAGAAGCGACGGAAGTGTTGTTTGCTATGTTTCTTCTCTTTTTTCACACGTACTCGGTAGCTACTAGAGTTGTGTGTACGCCAAACCACTACACGGTTGGCCGCTTCACGGTAGAACCAGAGCATTGAGTGGGTGTAGAAGAAGATCAATACCAGAATAACAATGCCAACCATAAACTTGGCCACAACCCACATAAAAGGGTACTGCTCATAGTCATGGGTGTTGCCATGTACACGGTATTTAATAAAATTTTCGTTCGCCTCTTCATGGCATTTTTGACACGTCTCAAGCCGATTTTCACTACTCACTTTTGAGGCTGCATCAGCCACTTTGTGCGTAGCATGTGTCTCATGGCAGTTGGAACATTTTGCCGCATCACCACTACCCAGCCAGGCTAATTTGCCATGAGCAGTGTTCATATAGGCATTCACTTCGGTTTCATGACAGTCACCACACGCCTCTGTCACAACTCGCTGATTGACGACCCCCTCCGTGACTTGGTGTGAGTTATGGCAATTACCACAGGTAGCACTATCACCTAGCCAAGGGCGCATCAGGTTGGCACCGTGAAGGGAGGTTTTATAGGCCTTCAACTCTTTTTCATGGCAAGCACCACAGAGCTGCGGCGAGTTTCTATTGTGCGTTAGCGAGCGTGGATCATCTGATCGGTAGACATAGTGCGCCGTATGGCAGGTATTACAGCTGGCATTATTGGCCTTGCTTGTATCACTATGAATGGAGCTGGTGTAGAGCCTGGAGTTGATAATGGTACTGTTTTTACTGGCAGAGAAGGGGCGTTTCTGCTGACGCCAGCTGTTGCTTACCGGGTCTAGTTTCATTCGACTATGACAGGTGACACAGTCTACTGCTTGTAGATCATCTCGGCCATGGGGAAGCTCTTCAATCCCTTCATGACAACCAACACACTCCAGCTCACCATGCACACTCTCATTGAAGGCGTTGGCATTAATATCAAGTGAACGCATTGGCGAGTTGCCATGTTCACCCGTCGGTGTAGCAAAACCAGAAACACCATGACAATCTAAGCAGCTCGCATCACTCAGTGGCTCAGCGGTTACATTAAAGGCAATCAACAGGGTGATGAGAGAGATGGCTCGTTTTATCATGGTTGAAATCTTTTAGCTAAATAGGGGCAATAAGAAAAGGTCTCCCACCCTAAAATTCAGGGTGGGAGACCGATTCAGGTTAAGGCTTAACTACATTGTATTGAGGTCAAAACCGTGGTTATCATCATCCAAAGGTGACCATGATTTCGGTGGCTCTTTCCCTTTAAACCAGCGGTGCATTTCAGAGTCAAGCACCTCTTCAAGCGCCACTGTTACCTTCTCTGCACCGGCATGATTGCCCGCTTTTTCAGCCACTTCGATGTTCTCTCTAATTTGTGGCACCAGCTCCATATAGAAACGTTTTGCCAGCTCGTAGAAACCCTCCCACTGCACATAATCAGGGGCTAACATCGCCAAGCCATGACGTGCACGGCGACCTTCATGATGCCAAAGCTCAAACCATGTCCACTCCAACTCCTCATCAAACTTGGTGTCAGTCAGCATCCCTTCTGCTCGCATCAGCTTCATCAGTTTAAGGCCCGGTTTGGCGTACTTTTCATTGTAAAGTTCCACACCTGAGTCAAGCTGTTCATAGAAGTTGTCGACCATATTTCGTGCATGGCAGGAGCTACAGACATTTTTCATATCTTTACGACGCTCCAACCAAGGTTTGACCTTTTTGCCCTCTTTGATCGCTTTCGCATCAATTTTGGTTGAGACAGGTGCTCGCAGATTCCAAGAGATACGTGAACCGATATCATGGGTAATGGGCAGATCACGCGTGGCTGACATGTGACAAGTAGCACAGGTGGGTGCTGCACTATAATCCTCACCCACAATCCACTTATCAGAGTCAAGATTCATCTTATCCTTATTGGCGCGGTACATAATGCCGTGGATAGACGCCTCATAGATCTCCTTCTGCGGGTGATCAGGGCCTAGATGACAACGACCACAGTTCTCTGGCTGACGCGCTTGTTCAATAGAGAAAGTGTGGCGCATGTGACAAGCCGAGCAGGCACCTTTGGAACCATCAGGATTGATCCGCCCCACACCACTATTGGGCCATGTGGCCGGGTTGAGCGTTCCATCTGACTCAACACGCACAATAGAGCCATGACAACCAGCACACCCAGAGGTTACTACAGGTGACATGCCTTTAAAGGTCGGTGCGCCCTGCACCACTTCTGCCAGCACATTATCCAGCGAACCGAGAATATTACCGGCACTGGCATGGTGGCTAGCATCAAACTCTTTCCAGGATTTCTCATGGCATGCGCCACAATCTTTGGGTGAAACAATCACCGAAATAATAAAATCCTTATGTTTAATCGCATCCTTATCGCTGGTCTCTGCTCTGTGACACTCATAACAGCCAACATTGGCACTATAGTGTTTAGAGCTGCCCCACATATCATAGAGACCAGGGGTCTTTTCACGATGACATGAGACACACTCTGCACTCTCACGACTGAGGTTTTTGAAGCCCTTGAGGATCTCAACAGGCTTCTCTTCAATAATTTTTTCTTCTGCACTGACCGTTGGCAACAACGCAACCAGCAGCAAAAGAGCCGGCACAACAACTCGCCATGAAAGCTTGGATAGCTTCACTTGGATTCTCCTAAGATTAATATTTAGTCACAATTTTCTGCTTAACGGAGAGAACAAACACAATTAAAATAACGCCTCTCTGTTCTACAGCTAAACATGCCTGTGCAATTAGCAGGCCAACCAATATAATAAATTGTTAGTCATTGTTTTTATTGGTATAAAATATATCTATTAAGGACAATACCGGCATTATAATTTGATCTTTGTTGGTGCAATAACCTACTTCAGCTGTGCCAAGTCAGTGCAAAAATATAAGGAAACCATTTCACCCTCCATCAATGCTCAAGATATGTTTATACTGTTCCTAAGCCTGCACTTTTCAAGCGCCACCACCCCGCCAGCACAATGAAGATATCGGTCATTATCCCCACCCTAAACCGCTGCAAAGTGCTAAAACGGGCCCTACTCTCAATCTATGCTCAGACACACCCCGTCCATGAAGTGATCGTGATTGATGGTGGCTCCACGGATGGCACTCAGGAGATGATCAGTGATCAATTTCCAGAGTGTCGCTACACCTCAGAAGAGACCAAAGGGGTTAGCCACGCGAGGAATATAGGCATTTTGCAGAGCAGCGGTGATTGGATCGCCCTACTCGACTCTGATGATGAGTGGCTGCCTAGTAAACTCACCATGCAAGTTGAGGAGCTGGCCACTCAGCCTGAGTGCCGTCTCTGTCATACCGAGGAGATCTGGATACGGAATGGTGTACGGGTCAATCAGATGAAAAAACATGCCAAAAGTGGCGGCTGGATCTTCCGTAAATGTCTACCACTCTGCGCCATCTCCCCATCTGCCACACTGCTCAAACGCTCACTACTCGATGAGGTGGGACTGTTTGATGAGGAGATGATCGTCTGTGAAGATTATGACCTCTGGTTACGCATCTGCTCACGAGAGCCCGTTGCCTATGTTGAGCAGCCACAGATCATCAAATATGGTGGCCATGAAGATCAGCTCTCCCATCAGCTATGGGGAATGGATCGTTTCCGTATTAGGGCGTTAGAGAAGATCATCAACTCAGGTCAGTTGAAAGATGATGACAAACAAGCAGCAATCAAAACACTCACCAAAAAGGCTCGAATCATGGCCAACGGTGCTGAAAAACGAGGCAAATATGAACGAGCCGCACTCTACCGTGAACTGATGAAACAGTATGAGAGCATGGTCTCTTCAATATGATTAACCTAATTGTCGCCCTGCCTGCCGAAGCAAAACCGCTCAACCAATATTTTGGCTTAAAGCGCATTCAGCCAGATGGTGACTACCCGATATATCGTAATGATGATATTCAACTGCTATTGAGTGGGCCTGGCAGAGAGCAAGCAGCTGATGCCTGCCAATCACTCATCGGTAGTGATACTGATTATTGGCTTAATATCGGTATTGCTGGCCACCCTACTGCAACTATTGGTGAGTTATTTCAGGTCAACCACGTCTATAATAGGTCGACAGAAAAGAGCTGGAAGCTGCCCTGCCAACACGCTCTTTCACTGCCACACAGTCGTTTGATTACCGTCAATGAAGCTATAACAGATTACCCAGAAAATGCTCTCTACGATATGGAGGCTGCAGGTATAATCGACCGACTGGCAGAGCACGGCCAACTCGCACGAACCACTGTATTAAAGGTCGTCTCCGATAACGTGGAAAATACAGCCAAACAGATCAATGGGCCATTGGTAAAATTATTGATTAATAACCATCTCAACACCATCGACAAGCTACTCCATGCCATCAGACAGTAAACAAAAAATACTCATTACCGGTGCCAGTCGCGGCATTGGGCGTGCTACCGCAGAGCAACTCTATCGTAATGGCTGGCAGGTGGTGGCCATTGCGCGTGATTTTAGCGATTGGTCAAACCGGCCTAGTGAGATTGATATTATTGAACTAGATCTCAGCCAAACAGCACACCTGCCCAAGCAGCTTAAAGCGATCGCTAAAGAGCATCCTGATATCAATGCTGTTATCTGCAACGCGGGGGCTGGGCATTTTGGGGCATTGGAGCAGTTCTCATATCAGCAGATTGAAGCAATGGTACAACTCAACTTGCTACAACACCTCTTCATAAGCCGTGCTTTTATTCCCCAAATAAAGCACCGGGGGGGTGGTTCATTGATATTTGTCGGCTCAGAATCTGCTCTCTCAGGTGGGCGCTATGGAGCCATCTACAGCGCCTGTAAATTTGCTCTACGCGGTTTTGCTCAGTCACTACGAGAGGAGTGTAGCAGTCGTGGTATTCACGTAGGAATCATCAACCCCGGTATGGTGAAGAGCCATTTTTTTGATGATCTCAACTTCAAGCCAGGTGATGATCCAGCCAACAGCATTCCCGTATTTGAGGTGGCCAAGGCGATCGAAAGCATGCTCAATGCAGGGCCACACACGGTGATCGATGAGATCAACCTCTCTCCACTAAAGAAAGTTGTGAAAAAGAAGTAACCCATGAGCTACCAATTTGAAGCCATCGGCACCATTCACTCCTGCTTCAAAGAGAAGTTTGGCATCCCACGTCAACCGGGGTTGGTCACCGAGGCGGAGGCGACACTTGAGCTGCTGCCACCCTATAACAAGCCCGAGGCATTGCAGGGGTTAGAGGAGTATTCACACCTCTGGATCAGCTTTGTATTCCATCAAAGTATCAGCACCCCTTGGCGGCCAATGGTGCGACCACCTCGCCTTGGCGGCAACAAAAAGATGGGGGTCTTTGCTACCCGCTCACCCATACGCCCAAACCCAATGGGGCTATCTGTCGTCGAACTGACAACGGTCGACCATAAGGCGTGCCGACTCCTGTTAAAAGGGGTTGATCTACTTGATGGCACACCCGTATTGGATATCAAACCCTATCTCCCTTATGTCGATGCAATTACTGATGCCAAAGGTGGCTTTGCACCACAGGCACCCAACCACAAAGGGATCAACATCATCTTTGAGGAGCAAGCCCAGCAGGCATTGGCAGCCATTGTTGGTGACAAGCTGCCACAGATGACACAGCTCATCCGACAACTACTTGAGTTAGACCCACGCCCCGCTTATATGAAAAATGACTCAGAGCCACGTGAGTTTGGAATGCACTTGCACAACTTCAATCTGCGTTGGCGGGTGGAGGGGCAGAGGGCCACACTATTTGAGATCAAAGCGGTTTAAACATGACCTTGGTTGACCTCTTTCCCTCTATCAAAATGCTGCATATCACGACCGTTGTTTTTACCGGCTTTTTTTTCCTAGTACGTTTTATTTGGATGATTAACGGCACACTACAAGGTCGGGGCAACTGGGTAAGACGGCTACCTGCCACCAACGATACAATTTTGCTGGTTTGTGGCCTCACTATGAGCATCATCATCAATCAGTACCCCTTCATCAATAGCTGGCTAACGGCAAAGGTATTGGTTTTATTGGTTTATATCATCTCTGGGGTCATTGCATTACGGCTCGGGAGGAGCCGTCGAATACGCATCATTGCTGGGGTTTTTGCACTCTGTTGTTATGGTTATATCATTAGTGCTGCCCTCAAACACCACCCCTTTCCACTGCCACTCATTTTTTCCTAGTGTTCTGGGTTGAACGATATTCCTTAGCGTAAGTTTTCGTTCCGTTGGACTTCAAACCCCTAAATACTGCTCAAGCTTTTTTAAGCTTTCCGAATCAGGAAGTGGAACCCCCCCTCCTCCTCACGAGACTCAAGCAGTTCATGTCCTGTCATACGGGCAAAGCCGGTAAAGTCTTTTACCGAGCCAGGGTCAGTTGCCGTAATGTAGATTACCTCACCACTCTGCATACCTGCCAACGCTTTTTTACTCCGCAAAATAGGCAGCGGGCAGTCAAGCCCCGTTGCGTCGACATGTAGGTCAAAATTGGCCACAGCGGCTCCTTTAAAATTAGTTGATTTGAGCAGGCGCGCATTATCGATCGCCTGGCTAATGATTGCTACTGACGAATGCCCTCAACAATCAACTCAAGCTCCACCTCTTGTGAGGCAGCTCCTAATTCAAACATGATGCCATAATCCTTTAACCGTAGTTTGGTAGTGCCTTTGAAACCACGTCGGTAACCACCCCATGGATCTCTGCCATGACCCGTGTGTTCCACATCAATGGTGATCGGTTTGGTAAAACCAAGTAGAGAGAGATCACCTTTTAATATTGCCTTACCATTGTCTAACTCCTCAAATGAGGTGGAGACAAATGCAGCCTTTGGATAGCGTTTAACCTCTAAAAAATCATTACCACGCAGATGTTTATCACGCTCAGCATGGTTACTATCAATACTATTAGTATCAATATTTATGATTACTTTTGCGGCTGACGGATTCTCTTCATCGTAACTAAATAATCCTGAAAACGTGTTGAAACGGCCTATTAACCAACTATATCCCAGATGTGGAATACGGAAGTTAATTGAGGCATGAGCACCTTTAGTGTCAATCACATATTCGGCGGCTTGCAGTGGTGTGACCAAAACCAGGCCACTAATGAATGCTGTGATACATAGTTGCGTTAAGCGCATATTAACTTCTCCTAATTAGCGGTTTACTATTATCGACCCAACATACGCAGCAGGGTTCGATCCTTGTCAATAAAGTGATGTTTCAATGCAGCTATTGCATGCAGAGCAACTAACCCCACCATGCAATAGGCCGAATAGAGGTGGATATCTCCAGCAATATCCTCTTGATCTTCAAAACCATGAATGAGTGCTGGCAGCTCTAATAGAGCAAAAAACTCTAGTGGACGACCATCTGCTGTTGATATGAGATAGCCACTGATCAGCACTAAAAACAGTAGTAGATAGAGTAGGATATGTGAAAAACGCCCCGCTATTTTTTCAAATGTATTATATGAACTCAGCCCCTCTGGTGGTGGTGAAATAAAGCGCCATAGCAGACGAAACAGCAGGGTGACAAAAAGTAGAACGCCAACACCTTTATGGATCAGTGGGCCTCGTTGATACCAGTCATTATAATAGGTGAGTGATGTCATCCAAAGGCCCAGTGCAAACATCGCCGGTACAATAAGCGCTACCAACCAGTGAAGTGTTATCGCTAGTGATCCATAGTGTTGTTGATCATTTTTTATTTGCATTGGATGTTCCGGTTAAAATACCCACATCAACCCAGCTGCACCACAATGTCATTAACTTAAGAAACCGCATGGGTAATAAAACCTGCCCACCTTACAAATGACATTGAGCTATATCCAGGCTCGCTATTGGATGAACAGTAACACCACTTGGCCACTACTCATCGGGGGTTTTTGTGTGGTTATATGCTTGGTCGGGGAGAAGCTCTATTGAGAACTATGCAATGAGTGAGTAACCGTGATGATCGCCTCTAAACGGTGCTGGCGCAGTGCATCACCCAACGCCCTGCCCTGTAGATCTAAATGCTGGAGTTTTTTAGCTGTAATAGCCATCACAACGGGTAGTAAGTGGCTTAGCCAGGTGATCAAATCGCCCTTTTCTGGCCACAAAATATGGATCATTTGTGTCAGTTGGCAGAAGGCTTGTGGGTCTTGTATTGCCCTGCTCTGCTCAAATAAATTTAGTGCGCCTTCGGCATCATCTATTTGTAGCGCTTGTGCTAAAGAACCATTTTTTACAACCCACTCTAATTTATCGGCAAAACCTCTCTCTGCTGATAGGGCTTTGCATAACTGTTTGATATTCGTTTTATCAATGGTAGCAGGCCAATAGAAGAGAAAAGCAAAACGAACTGCGGGGTCATCACTAGCTGCTGTAGCACGCTTCAGCGTGGGAATGGCGGTTTCAATATGTTGATCTAGCAGCGGCATCAACTGTTGTAATGCACCGCACTGCTGAAGCACCGTTATAAAAAGCCAGGGTGCAGGGGTGGTTAATGAGCCTTTAAACTCCCGCCAGACCCGTTCACGTTTTAGGTAGTTGAAATCATCACTGTGACTCATCTGTTGCATTAAGAGCACTGTTTCTGGAGCCACCTCAAAGCCATATTGACCAAGATAGGCTGCAAAACGTGCCACGCGTAGTACTCTAACAGGGTCATCGACAAAGGCAGGGGTGATATGGCGAAGCCTTCTTTGGATTAGATCCTGCTGGCCATGATAGGGGTCAGTGAGTTTGCCATCAGCATCTTCTGCGATGGCATTGATGGTGAGATCACGGCGGCTTAAATCCTCCTCTAAAGAGACATCCGGTGTTGCTTGCGTGGTGAAACCTTTATAACCCACCCCTGTTTTAAATTCTCTCCTGGCGAGTGCATACTCATCCCCTGTTTCAGGGTGGAGGAAAACGGGGAAATCACTATCCAAATACCGAAAACCCTGCTCAAGCATGGCCTGCTCTGTGGCACCGACAACGACCCAATCCTCTTCAGTTGGGGTCATGCCAAGTAGTCTGTCCCTAACGGCTCCACCAACGAGGTAACTCTTCATATTAATATCTGTTATGCAGGTGGGAGGTGATACTTTCAATGTTCTATGAACATTGGATAATAACGCTTGTAGGGGCTTGGGTGAAGACTCTTCTTGGTTGGCGTTAGGTGATCTTCTTTTTATCAACATCTTCAATCAATGGGGCTTCTAGATCCTCTTCCATCTCGATGAGATTCTCGATCTCTTGACCAAGATCCTGCGCCTTCTGAAGCTCATCTAAAATATCATCAGGGTCACCAGCCTCTTCACTTGTCTTTACGACTTCAACCCCTGCTGCGTCTGTTGCTGTCTCAGCAAGCAGCGCATCAATATCATCAACTTCACTCTCTTCAGCCTTGCTTGGCTCCTCAACAGCCATCTCATCAATCTCATTGGCGACTCGCTCTAAATCTTCCAATACCTCTTTAGGCAGATCATCTGTTGTATCGGTCGTAGACTCTTTCCCCTCCTCTGCTACTCCGATTGACTCTAATAGATCATCCACAGAATCAGCAGACACCTCCTCAGTGATCTCTAATGATTCATTCTCACCAGGTTCATTACTACTCTCTTCCTCTGGCTGTTCATCAAGGAGATCATCAGCGGATGCTGTTTTTTGTGTAACCTCTAATAGCTCATCAACACTAGGCACCTCATCGGCAACCTCTATAGCTGCACTGCTGCTGGGTTCCTCTTCTGCAATCTCTATGTGTTCATCAGTAGTGGGGGCCTCATCAGCACTCTCTTCTACAACCTTCTCTTTTTCCTCTTGTTTCTCTTCACCCAATATATTGGCATATTCACCAAGCATCCGGCCAAGGGTTTTCATTGAGACCCCAAGCTCCTCTTTTAGCTTCTCATTTTCTAGTTGGAGTCGAGAGATATTCTCCTTTTCAGCATCATCACTACCCTCTGCTGAACTGGGCAGTTCTATATTGAAAAAAGGGTCTGTTGCTGCATCAAACTCTCTATCAAGTTTGGAGAGTTTTTCATGATCTCTATTGAGGTATGTTGTAATAAATTTTTGGTAGAAGCGTCTCTCAGATTTTGAAAATTTGCGTACTGAACTATCTAAATCCCCATCTTCATAGTGATATTTTCCATGCAGCATACAGCGCACCTTTTCATCTCTAGCACTGCGCTCCTTCTTCAATTTACTTACTAAGGCCTCTGCTGCTGCTTTATCATTGTTTTTGCGTTTCATCGCAAGAACAATCATCACAATAATAGTGATCAGCAGGACTAGGAGCGCCTCACCCATAGCCATGAGAATGATTGGATCTATTTCAATCATTTGCTCTTCTCCTTATTTCTTATCCTGATCATCTTGGTCAAAGCCTAAATTAATCTTCCCTAAATGTTTTTTTATGTACCTAAATAGGGCAAAGATAACAATGATGCTTAAAGATATCTCTACGGCGGTCATTAGCCAGAAAAAGCTATCCTCACTCATCTTTGTCATCAATCTCTTCATCCTCAAGAGTAGGGCTACTCTTGTTTTTCCGGCGAATAAACCAGTAGACACCACCACCAACCAGGATAAGAATGACATTCCCAGCAGCAAAGAGGATGAGCGCCTGTTGCAGCCCTCCACTCTTCTCTTTTGGTGCTTCCTCTTTGGCAACTACCTCCTCTTTTTCAGGTTCGGCAGCAGGCGCTGGTTTCTCCTTCTCTTTTACAGGTGGTGGCTCCTCTTCCGACCCGCTTCCCTCAACATTTACACTTTTAAATGTGTGTGTGACAGTACGTCCATTCTGGCTTTTGGCTCTCAGTTTTACTTTGAGTGTCTGTTCACCTTGAAATGTTGATAGGTCGATTTGGCCACTATATAGACCCTTTTTCTGCCGTTTTAGACTGATCTCTGTTGATTCACCATCACCTTTAAGCTGAACATCAAAACTAATCGACTCCGTTTTTAACAAGTCCGCAGCAACCGTCACCTTAACATCCAAGTGGTCACTCTCATTAACAGAGGGTATAACTTCAAGAAAACCTGGCTGAAGGATCTCATAAAGTTGGCGTTGTTCACGCACAAAGGTGGCCCCTTTGGCATTTATGATTAGCTCTCCAGTCCCTTCATCAGCCCCCTCTCCAAAACGAAAGGTGAAGCGACCATCATTGGCAATTTCATCTTCACCTTTGCCATTATCAACAACAGGTTGTGGCTCAGAGAGGCCATCTTTTCCCCAACGCTCAGAGGTGACACTAACCATACGTAGGAATCTTTTTTTGGTGACTCGCTCACCCTGTTCAGTAAATTCCACTTCAATCGGCATCTCTTCACCCACTAACAGGCGGCTTGGCAGAGCTGTTGATTTCATCTTCAAATCAGTCACGATCATAACGCGATTATCAGGATCCGTATCAGCCTGGATGCGCCATTCACCTACCGGTGGATTTTTGATAGTGAGTAGGTCATAGCCCTGGTCACGATGCCATTCAACATTTGATGGTGCATTATCAGCCTCAAAGCTGTGCCCCTTGGGTGGCATGATTCGGCTAGGCTCCCCCCCCTC
This sequence comes from Sedimenticola sp., assembly GCA_027068675.1. Taxonomy (GTDB): domain Bacteria; phylum Pseudomonadota; class Gammaproteobacteria; order Chromatiales; family Chromatiaceae; genus JAKITT01. The sequence continues at coordinate 6,747 of JAMOMH010000249.1, read as the reverse complement.
TCTGCGAAAAATCAGTAGCGTTGCTTCTGAGATACTTTTGTCGATGGTAAATCGGTTATCTTTGAGTGGCACGGTGTCGGGCCTACTCACTTTTTCAAACATTTTCAGAAAGACACGTTGCAGCCGGTCAGCACTATTGACCTGCTCATACCAGCCGCCCGTTGATTTTGATAGTTTACGCATCAACTCATGGTCAGCACGCTTAGAGAGTGCGATGGTGTGTACTGCTACACCCAGTGATTTAAGGTGTGGAATGAGTTCTTCTATAATTCGATCACGTGATCGCTTATCTTTTGCAGAATCTTTGGAGACATCGACCATGCCATCGGTTAATAAAATGATGCTACGGCGATAGGCATTTTGCTCACCACCCCAATCTTCTGTAGCTTTCTGTAAGACCCGTTCAATATTAGTATATAGGCCTCTGGAGTGAATTTTTCCGGCAGCGATACGAGCACGTTTTTTCCATGATTCATCAACCACGCCTAGTTTGATCTGCATATTGACGTATTGGCCAAACGTCCAAACGCCTGCTCGTGTCTCAGCAGGCAAGAGCCCTACCAAAAGCCGTAGCGCTGAGCGACGTAGGTTCTGAGGATCGTTCTCTTTCATACTGCCAGAGATATCGATCAAAACACGTGTATCTACCTGGCTGGGTACATTGGCCGCCCCAACCATTGACGGGATGAGTAGCAGTACACTTAGCAGAAAAGCTACAGCCATTTTCCATTTCTCACTTTTATTCATCACTTAAACCCAATTTTTTGGTTTCTCAGCATGTTAGCGGCCTAACTTCATGCCACTTTAATTCCTAGTGAAAATGATAAATATAAAAGCCTTTTCAGCATAAACTTAAACCAGCCAACTGCACTTTCAGTACTAAACCCGTGTAGAATCCTAGCGTTACAGCCACTATCTATGAATGCACTGTGCCACAAACTAAGATTCTACTCAGCACCATCAACGCACGATATTTTCACGCCTCATTGGGGTTGCGCTATCTGCTGGCCAATATGGCTGAGTTAGAGGCTGATACTGCACTATTTGAGTTCACCCTAGAGCAACGCCCAATCGATATTGCTGAAGAGTTGTTGGCTCATCAGCCAGAGATTATCGGCATCAGTATCTACATCTGGAACATTGAGCAGAGCAGCCAACTTATCGCACTGATAAAGGCGATAAGCCCAGAGACAAACATTGTGATTGGCGGCCCTGAGGTGAGCTATGAGTGGCAAGGGGTGCCCGTTGTAGAGATGGCAGATTACCTCATTTGTGGTGCTGCTGATTTAGCCTTTGCAGCACTCTGCCGAACTATTTTAAATGGCGATAGACCACACGATAAGGTGATCCAGGCAGCGCCACTCGCCTTGGAGGATCTTGCGCTCCCCTACCCCTATTTTACCGATACCGATATTGCCAACCGAATCATCTACGTTGAAGCCTCACGCGGCTGCCCTTTTAAGTGTGAATTCTGCCTCTCTGCACTCGATAAAAGCTGCGTACATTTTAATATTGACGATTTTCTTGAAGCGATGGCACAGCTCTATCAACGGGGCGTTAGGCACTTTAAATTTACTGACCGCACCTTCAATCTCAACATTGATAGCAGCTGTGCTGTTCTTGACTTCTTTCTTCAGCGCCTTGATGACTCTCTCTTTCTCCACTTTGAAGTGATTCCAGATCACCTACCTGATGCGCTAAAAGCACGTATCAGTTGTTTCCCTAGCGGCACGTTGCAATTGGAGATTGGTATTCAAAGTTTTAACCCTGAAGTGCAGCAACTGATCAGCCGCAAACAAAATAACCAACGCTCAGCAGAGTCTCTACGCTGGCTGCGCGAAGCATCACATGCCCACCTACATGCTGACTTGATCATTGGCTTGCCGGGTGAAGATATGACCAGTTTTGGCCAGGGTTTTGACCAACTGGTTACACTCAACCCACATGAGATCCAAGTGGGTATTCTGAAGCGTCTGAAGGGAGCACCTGTTGCACGTCACGACGGCCTATTCCAGATGTGTTACAACCCCATGCCGCCCTATAATCTGCTCTGTAATAACCATATCAACTTCATCACCATGCAGCGATTAAACCGTTTTGCTCGCTATTGGGAGATGATCGCCAACTCAGGTCGTTTTAAACAGAGCATGCCGCTTATTCTTGCTCAAAGCCCCTTCCAGAATTTTATGCGGTTGAGTGATTGGCTATTTGAAACAACAGGTCAGACACATAAAATTTCGCTCAATCGTCTTATCCGCCTGCTCTACCGAGGGATGACTGAGTTATTAAAGTTGGATGATGAGCTAACTTTGCAAGCGCTACACAAGGATTTTAAAAAAGTTGACTACCCCTCTTTTAAAACCATGATGGCCTCTGAGCCCGTCAAAGATAAAAGCAGCCACAAAAGCAGTTTAGCCAACAGACAGGCGCAGCATCAACTGCACCCTTAAACGGCCACGAACTCAATATTGCAAGGTAAAGTGGGATCGGGGCTAACTGTTTTATTGGTCCCTGAGTTCAAGATAAAACTCCAGGCACTACCTATTAGCTGCTTTTTTAGTTGATGGGTATTAGGCTTCTACACTCATCTACAGAACCCACCACACACTTTTGACCATCAAACCAAATAGCATTATCTAGGCGTGTTCCATCAAATTTTGCCCCACCTAAACTGGCTCCAGTAAGATCAGCAAAACTGAAATCTGCAGCGGTTAGATTGCTATAAGTTAAGTTGGCATTGGTTAAATTAGCCCCTTTCAAATCTGCACCACTCAGATCACTATATGAGAGATCAGCACCACTTAAATTGCTGTAATTTAACAGGGTTTGTTGAAAATTAGCCCCTGAAAAATTGCTCTGCTGAAGGTGGCTACTCGTCAGATTGGCAGCGGAGAGATCACTACCTGCCAAGTTTGACTCACTCATACGGCAGTAGCGCCAATCAACACCTGGGGCTGGTAGTACATCACACTGAGGGTCATCAATATTCACTGGCTCCCATAACCAAGTAGTCACCACCACCGCTGTGACGGCCAATGTCAGCAGTGATACAAAGGGGAGCCAGACACCCTTCATTGATCTCCGCTGTTCATCCTCCCCACTCTCCCACTCACGCTGTACTTTTAATGAATCTTCAGCGGCTCGATCCCCTTGCTCAGCTCTTAACTCAAGTGGTATCACCTCCGGCACATCTCCTAACACCAACCATTCATGCTGATCTTCACTGATCATGTCATCAACCGCAATAACCCCCGTGGTTAATTGATGGCGTATTTCACTACTTAGATAGGGGCCACGCGTACACCCATCACGGCGGATGAACCATAATGGTGGTGAACGACTCATCTTTTCACTCTTCATCACCTATTTCCATTTGCAATTGGGGTTAGAACAACAGGAAGGAGGGGGGAAACCTCAACCACCCATCTTTTAAAGCTAGTATAGTTCCTATAGAAAAGCTTTGGGAAAGCGAGATTACGGCCAATTACACCATGCAGATATCTGATACCACATTGCAGTTACAGCTTCAGTCGACCAATACAGCTGACAAGCTGTTACATAATTTACGCCCTGGCCAGGTTCTCCAAGCTACAACTCTCTCCTCTACACAAAATGGCACCATGCAAGTTCAGATTGGCCGTACCGTATTGATGGCACAGAGCAATATCACACTACCAGCAGGAACAGCGTTGACACTTAATGTCCGCAAAGGGGGAGAGTTACCTCAACTGCAAATTGTCACCTCACTGACAGCCAAACAACTTCTTCAACGGTCTACCGTAAACGCACTCCCCCGCCAACAACCACTGCAACCACTCTTTCATAATTTGACAACACTGTTGGCAAGTGGAGACCCTCTGCCTCCTCCGTTTAAGGCATTGAGCAGTAATTTTATGCAATCTATTTTGGCCAGCAGTGACCCCAAATTTAGCCAAAATTTTAAGGCAGCAGTCGAGCGTTCAGGGCCATTTTTAGAGGCCTATTTAGCCAAAGGTGAGGTGCCTAGGCAGGATTTAAAAGCGACACTGTTAAAGATGATTCAGATGTTAAAACCTCTGCTTGAAAACTCTGGGCAGATGCAAAATGGCAAGCTTACAACTCAAGCACCGTTATTAACGACCACCACCACAAATTCTACTTCCCCTCTTGCAGCTGAAACAGCTATAGCAAAGAGGTTGATTAACCCAACCTTCAAGAGTGATCCACTCCTGCAATTGAGAGGTAAACAGTCACCTATAACGGTGACCACAGGAAAAATTGAAGCACCACCTCCCAACCCTCTTCTTCAACAGTTAGTCGATCTCTTTAAGAGTTTAGAGGGGGCCCTAGCTAGGGTTCAACTGCATCAAGCGGCTACGCTACTGAGCGAAGAGAGCAACAAGACAGTTTGGCAGCTTGAGCTACCTATTAGAAATGCTAGTCAAACTGATACTTTCGATATGCGTATTGAACGGCAAAAGAGCGACTCTAGCGGTGATGATATCTCACATGCGTGGAGATTAACTATCAAATTTGACCTAAAACCACTCGGCCCGATGCATGCTAGTTTGACACTCAGAGGGAGTGATGAACTATCAACTATCTTCTGGGCTAAACAGCAAAAAACACTCAGTCTTCTGAACGGATATCTACCTCTTCTGCGTAGTAATTTAGAGAGAACAGGTCTCAAAATAGGGCGGATAGAGGCCTATCATGGTGTGGTTCCAGAGGCAGATCAGCCAACATGGAAAAGCACACTACTGGATGAAAAGGCATGAGTGACGATACCTCAAAAAAACCAGTGATAGCGATAGCTCTCAACTATGATCAGCAAACCACACCCACTGTAGCTGCCACGGGACAAAATGAGTTAGCTGAGAAGATTATTGCACTCGCAGAAGAGCATGATATACCGTTGCATAGTGATCCTGAACTTGCGGCTCTACTCTCACGCATACCATTGGGTGATGAGATTCCTGAAAATCTCTACCGAGCCGTTGCTGAGGTGATCGCCTTTGCCTATCTATTAACAGGAAAATTCCCACCAGAATTTAAGAAGTAAGACTACTCCGTTGGAAAAGCGACCAAATGATCAGCATGCACACGCACACCAATAAATTGGCCAATGGCATGGTCATGGTGGCTCTGCACCATGCAGAGAACATGACTACCATCAGATAGTTGTAGTGTGTAGAGATATTCAGCCCCTCTGAAGGCTTTATCAACAACCTTTAACTGTAGCAAGCTATCATCATCGTGGAGTAGGTCATCGGGCCTTAGCAGTAGTTTTACTCGGTCACCATCGTGCAAATTGGCCGATAGCTCGCCCTCAACAACACCAAGAGCAGTATCAACACTGTTGTCACCTTTTACTGTGCCCTGCAACATCACACCCTGACCAATAAAATCGGCAACAAAGGGATCCGCAGGCTCATGGTAGAGGTCATAACCGGTAGCCCACTGATGCAGACGGCCATCACCCAGTACACCGATAAAGTCCGCCATGGCAAAGGCTTCCAGCTGGTCATGTGTGACCAGGATAGCGGTAATATTGTCACGTTTTAGGATCTCACGAACCTCTCGAGCCAACTGCTCACGTAGCTCGACATCAAGTCCTGAAAATGGCTCATCTAGCAGTAATATATTGGGCCTGGGAGCCATCGCCCGAACCAGTGCAACACGCTGCTGCTGTCCACCTGATAGCTGATGTGGATAGTGCTTTGCCACATGCTCCAGATCCACCAATTTTAAAAGCTCTACCAACCGTGCCTGTTGCTGCTTTTTAGAGAGGCCACGCAAACCAAAGGTGATATTGTCTGCCACCGTCAGGTGTGGGTAGAGAGCAAAATCCTGAAAAACCATTCCAACACGACGCTTCTCTGGGGCCAGCATGCGGCCAGGCCTAGCGACAGACTCACCTTGTAGACAAATCTCCCCCGAAGAGAGGGGTTCAAAGCCCGCTATTGAACGCAATAGACTGGTTTTGCCACAACCACTTGGCCCTAATAAAGAGCCGATATCCCCCTTCTGTAGGTTAAAGCTAACGCGATTAACCACCTCTTTATCACCATAGGTGATAGAGGCATTATTGACTTCAAGTTGTATCTTCATGACGAGAACGAGTGATTGATCGGCTTAAAAGAATAACCGGCAAAATACCGGCCACGACAATAGTGAGTGCAGCATAAGAGGCGTCAGCCAGCCGTTCATCAGAGGCCAATTCATAGGCGCGAACAGCTAAGGTATTAAAGTTGAATGGACGCAGAATTAGGGTAGCTGGTAGCTCTTTGAGTACATCAACAAAGACTAGCAGCAGCGCTGTTAGCAAACTCCCTTTCAACATAGGTATATGGACTCGGCTGATGATCTCCTGTGACTTACAGCCCATCGAACGGGCCGCCTCATCCATTGAGGGACGAATACGACCTAAACCCGCTTCAACCGTCTGTAGTGCCACAGCTAAGAAGCGAACAAGATAGGCAAACAGCAGTGCAACCAGTGTTCCACTCAACAGCAGGCCCGTTGAGATACCAAAGGTGTCACTCATCCATGCATCAACACTATTATCAAATGCAGCAAAAGGGATAATGACACCCACAGCAATAACCGTACCTGGCACGGCATAGCCCAACCCCGCCACGCGAACAGCCGCCTTCACCACCCAGCCACTTCGTAAACGATTGGCATAGCCGAGGAAGAGCGCCAGACAGAGCGCCAGTATTGCAGCCAATCCAGCCAACTCTAGACTATTCAAAACCAGGATAAGAA
>JAMOMH010000248.1 GCA_027068675.1 Sedimenticola sp. | reverse complement strand
CGTAGCAAAGCAAACCTAAAAAAAGCAGTCGAACTCGGTGTTATCGACAGTTACACCCATGATGCCGGTGAAGCAGTTAAGGGAGCTGATATGATTTTCCTCGCTGTACCACTGAGTGCGATGGCCGCCACCTTTGAGGCGATCAAACCCCAGCTGGCCGATGATGCCGTCATTACCGATGGTGGCAGCGTAAAAGGTTCGCTGGTCAAGGATGCCATTGCTGTTTTTGGTGAAATGCCCAGCAATTTTGTGCCTGGTCACCCCATCGCCGGCACCGAACATAACGGCGTAGAGGCCTCATTTCCTGAACTCTATCAGAACCGCCGTACTATCCTAACGCCACTTGAGGTGACTGATCCCGATGCACTGCAACGTGTCACTGAGATGTGGCAACTCTGTGGCGCTGAAGTGACTAACATGGGTGTAGAGCACCACGATGAAGTTCTCGCCGCCACCAGTCATCTGCCACATATGCTCGCCTTTAGCCTGGTCGATTCTCTGGCTCAGATGAAGGAGAATGACGAGATTTTCCGCTATGCGGCAGGGGGGTTCCGAGATTTTACCCGTATCGCCTCCAGCAACCCTGTAATGTGGCGTGACATCTGTCTAGCCAATCAAGATGCCCTGGGAGATATGCTGCACCGCTTTGCCGATGACTTGACTGATCTAGGCAATGCATTAAAAGAGGGTGATGGTCACCATCTACTCGAGATTTTTGAACGTGCTAAATCGGCACGTGACCGTTATATTGATAGCACCTAGAGTACTCTTATTTTTATTGAGCAGTTAAAGCCTTCCTCCCTACACTTTTTGTCGAGTTATAAACATGGCTAACGCCTTTCAAGATCAATTCCTTAAAGCGGGCCTGGTGAATAAGAAAAAAGCCAGTAAAGCGAGAAAAGAGAAGAGCAAAGAGAACCGGCTAAAGGCGAAAGGAGCCAAAGTCGTCAATGAAGAGAGAGAGCAAGCCAAACAAGCCCTAGCTGAGAAAAAAGCGCAAGATCGTCAACTCAATTTAGAGTTAAAAGAGGCCGCAGAGGCGAAGGCGATTGCCGCGCAGATAAGACAGCTGATTGAAGTTAACCGGCTCTCACGCAAAGAGGGTGAGATCGCCTTTAACTTTGTTGATGGCAGTAAAGTTAAACAGATTCACCTCTCCGAAAAAATGCACCAGCAGTTGAGTAAAGGACGGCTGGCTATCGTCAGGTTTGATGAGGGCTATGAAGTAGTAGCCACTCCTGTGGCTGATAAAATAACTCTTCGTAATGAAGAGATTG
>JAMOMH010000247.1 GCA_027068675.1 Sedimenticola sp. | reverse complement strand
ATCGCGAACTTATGGTATTTGTGCCAATTTTCCAATAGTCTCTCAGTCCTACGATCGATTCCTTATATATGCCTCTTGCTATAAGGAACTTATACGACTCTTTGTTAGTCACATTCACCACAGATAACATCTAGAACCTGGAGCTTTGCATGAAACCAACGATCACCCTAACGCTACTCAGCGCTGCATTTACCTTATTTGCTACAGCCACCACTGCTGGCGCACTAATAGGACACCCTGAGGTTAATGAGGCTGATCGCGCACTTCACTCTGCCGCTACAAACGCCGCATTTCCCAATCATGGCAAGGCACTTGAGGTTATCCAAGCAGGTGAATATACCTATATTAACATAGAGAAAGATGAAGGCTCTGTGTGGATTGCAACGGCAACAATAAACGCAGCAAAAGGAGATATCATCAACTACAGTAAAGGCTCTTTGATGAAAGATTTTCACAGCAAATCCCTCAACCGGACATTTCCAAAGGTCATTTTTGCCGGTGGCGCTGATATCGCAAACAAAGGCCACCCTTCAATAGAAGAGACCTTAAATATTGCAACTGACCAACTAGAACTTCCAAACCAAGGAGAGGTTATCAGCACAATGCCCACCTCAATGTATACATACATTGAGGTATCACACAACGGAACAAACCGCTGGCTTGCAGCACCATCAACAGAGTTAAAGACCGGTGATAACATCAATTATGCTGATGGTGCCGTCATGACTAATTTCTATAGCAAAACCCTTGACCGTGAATTTGCTGAGGTACTTTTTATCACCAAGATAGAGGTCATTAAATAACACTCCTACAAAGACTGGGCAAGGATGCTATTTCTACCTATTATCACTAAGAGAGATATCTCTATTCTCCATGCCAGCTGGCTTCTCATCCTCTCAAACGCAAGTAAAATCAACATTTATCTAGGAAATAAGAGCATCAACTACTTTTTTTGAGACACAATGGCATTTTTTAGGAAGTCAGCAGTGATAATCCTGTTATCAACATTGTATTTAGTCAACAATTGACCCAATCTTAATGGTGAGTAGCGACTCTAGAGAGCAATAACAATAACCAATACTCAGCAAGAACAGGTAGAAAAAAGCTTATGGCAAGAATAATGATCATCGGCGGGGGCGCTGGCGGAACAGCATTAATCCCTATCTTCCATGAGTACAATGAAATCGAAATCACCGGTGTAGTCGACACTGACCAAAATTCACCAGGCATCTTACTTGCGAAAGAGAAAAAAATAGCTACGGGCAACTCTTTTACTGAACTGTACAAACAGCACCCCTGCGAAATCATCATCAATGTTACCGGTAGCGATGAAATATCACACTCCCTTGGGATATTCCGTGAGAGGCAACCGGTTGAGGTGATCGAAGGTGCCAGCGCAAAAATTATTTTCAAACTTGTCGATGAACGAATAATTAGAGAGCAGGAGGCACTACTTCGACTTAATGAGTTAGAGGCTCTCTACAAAATCGGCATCATGCTTACCTCATCTGAGAGCGAGAATGAGCTGCTCACTAGCATACTTAGTTATTCCAACAAGCTAACCACCACACCTGCGGGCAGCATTGCACTCTACGATGAGTGCAACGAGTCAATGGATCTTGTTTTATCACAAGGATTTGATGGCATCGTCTCTGACAAACATGCATGGCAGATCAGAAAAGGGGGGCTAACTGAATACATACTCAACCAAAATAGACCTGTCATAATTAATAACATTGATCAGTTTGATAAAGTAGACAGCTCAGAACTTGAAAAACTTGATATCAAATCATTAATTGCAGTACCGCTCATCGTTGAGCGTCGCTGTATTGGAATTCTTTATGTGGACGATTTCATACCTAGAAAATTTACTGCACACGAAGTCTCTGTACTCTCACTCCTAGCCACTCAAGCAGCCGTTGCCATCGAAAGGATGCAACGCTTTGAACACAACCGATTACTTGCGATTACCGATGGGCTAACAGGACTCTACAACCACCGTTACTATGTAAAGTCACTGAAAAAAGAGATTGATCGCTCTATGCGTAATAGCCACCAGCTTTCGATAATCATTGTTGATATTGACCACTTCAAGCACTTTAATGACACAAATGGACATCTCCAAGGAAATGAAGCGCTAAAATCTGTTGCTGCTATTTTGAGACTTGCACTACGAAAAATAGATATTTTGGCGCGTTATGGCGGTGAGGAGTTCGCCATTATTCTGCCTGCTACAGATAATAAACAGGCACTAAAGGCTGCCGATAGAATTTGCACCATGATGCGTAATGAAGTTATTCCTGGAATGGATAGCCAACCCTTGAAACAACTCACACTTAGCGCAGGTGTTGCCTCTTTTCCTGAGGATGCTAAAAACGATGTCGACTTAACCGATCGAGCAGACAAAGCGCTCTATCTGGCAAAAAAGCAAGGGAGAGATAGAGCGATATCTTTCGAGGGGATTACCGAGGTTACAGAGTAAGAGTAAGACTAAGAAAAAATAGCTTTGTATGAGAAAGATAAGCCTACAATAAAGAGTACACCACCTAAAATATGCCGCATCAACCTAGGTGAAATATGTGAAGCCATCCGTGCACCAACAATAACACCAGGAATCGCACCTGGGATCAGATTCAACAGCAGCATCAGATCAACATTACCCAGAAAAAGATGACCAACCGATGCCAAGGCTGCCAACGGCAACGCATGCGCTAAATCGACACCAACAATAGAGACCGCAGGCAGGCGCGGGTAGAGCATAATCAGAGCTGCCGCACCGACAGCTCCCGCCCCGACAGAGGATAGGGTCACCAATGCACCAATAAAAAAACCAACCAACACCGTAATTAGACTAACGTGGCGAGCAAGTACCCGTATCTCTGTCGGATGCTCTGGATGCGGGTGCAGCGGCTCTTTCCGACTCAGCAAAATGGCCGATGTCATCAGCAGAGCAACGCCTAATGAAGCAGAGATGATCGTCTCATAGAGGCTACTTTGAGCATCTATTTGGCTCAACCCAAACAGCGCTAAACCAGAGGCTGGCAGACTACCCATTGCAAGTAGGCCTACCTTCTTCCACTGGATATTTCCACGTTTATGGTGAGTGAGTACCCCAGCACTTTTAGTAATCGCAGCATAGAGCAGGTCAGTACCCACTGCCGTCGCAGGTGGGATACCATAAGCGATCAACAGCGGTGTCATCATTGAACCCCCGCCCACACCGCAAAGCCCAACCACCATGCTGATGAGAAATCCTGCTGCTATTAAGGAAATATCCACAATCGTTCCAAAGCTAAATCTGATTAAACAGGTGCACCAGCACTCTCTTCGGAGAGTTTAGCGAGTGCCGCGGCACGACAAGCCCCTTGCACGACACGACAACGTAGACGCACACGCTCAGCCCAATCATCAACCTGTTCACCCAGTGCAGGAAAAGCCAACTCATCAGGGTTGTTATCTCTAAACACAATAACAGCCTTCTCCAGTTCAATTAGCTCACGCGAGAGCACCACATCATCGGGTAAGACTGATTCAATTTGACCGGCCAACTGCTCCATGCTCTGGTTCTCTTCTGCGTCAACTGAGGCAGCCTTCAATAGCGCCTCAGCGCTCAGGCGCAGCATATTGTTTAGGCACTCACCAACATCGGCAAATTTATATTTGACAACAAAATCGGCCCGCAGGCGTTTTTCATAGGCGACATCAAGCAGCAATTTATCGACTGGATCAGTCTTACTGCCTGCACACTCACCAACACCTGATGAGTTCACCTCAAAGACATGACTGTCGCCATGGTCGCGGATCAGGAATGGCAGCTCAACCTCACGCACCTCTGTTAGCTCTTTTAATAGCTCATCAAAGTAGGCTCTGCCCTTACGACGACTCCACGGGCCAAACTCCTCATCACCCTGACGGTCGTTAAAGTAGGACTCTTGGATGCGACGTACCGCAGAGGGCGCTCGCACAGCGGGAACCTTGGGCCCTTCAAATGAGAACTCACCACGCTGCGAGCCTTCACCACCCAGCCAGATGGTGTAAGCAGGGATCAAACGCCCTTCACAGCGCCAACCTCGTCCCATCAAACCAATATCAGTAATGGTGGTGGCCGCACAACCATTTTGACAGCCATTAACACGCACACTGAGATCAGCACCTCCCCCACTCAGCGCCACAGCAACACGCTGTGATGCAGTGATACCTAAATGGCAGGAGTCAGTACCTGGGCATGAGACAACATCATCACCAACACGCGGCAGATCAAGGCCTACCGCTTGCAGTGCCTTCTGCAACGCATCAATACGCTCACCTGGTACATCAAAAAGAATAAGATTTTGCTCTTGCAGAGTACGAGCACGAGTCAACCCCTCATCCTTCATCACTTTTACTAGGCCACAATAGTGTTCAGACTCTAAATTGCCTCTCGGCACCGTCACAGGCACTGCATAAAAATCACCATTACTCTGCTTTTCAGGCTGGCGTAAACGCCCCACTTTTCGCACCCACTCCTGCTCTGGCTGTTGCCACTCAGCTTTGATTGCATCATTTTCATCAAAGGCGGCCAAAGTACGAGCTAGCTCTTCACGGTACTTTTCAATAAAGCCCTCTTCACCAAAGCGGTCGATAAGGAACTTCATGCGCGAACGCATTTTACGCGTACGATCGGAGTATTTGTCATGTAAAGCCAACAGCGCACCACCAACAGGTAGCACCATGCTCTCATCAACAAAAGGTTCAATCTCAATTGCACGGCGCGGCACGGCACCCAAGCCACCGCCAGCCAACACACGAAAACCTGGCTTGCCATCTTTATGAGTAGCAATGTAGGCGATATCATGTACGGAGGCGTAAGCACAATCAGCTTCACAACCGACAAAGGCAATTTTAAATTTACGTGGCATCCAGCGAGTTAGCGGATGGAAGATATAGTGTTCTGCCAATCCATTCAGAAATGGCGTGACATCAACATGTTCATGCGGACAAACACCCGCCATGCCACAGGCTGTAATGTTTCGGATGGTGTTACCACCTGCTTCACGCGTTGCAATGCCATAATTCGCTAAGGTACGCAGCAGATCAGCCACCTCAGTCATACGAATAGCGTAGAGCTGAATATCTTGGCGGGTTGAGATATGAGACGGCACACCTCGTGAGAAGCGCTTAACCACCTCAGCATAGCCCTCTAACTGACGAATATTTAACCACCCACCGGGTAGCTTTGTTCGTACCATGTAGAGACCATTTTGGCGCTGCCCATAGATACCACGCAGCAGACGCTCTCCAAGAAAACGGCTCTCTTCCATATTGCCATCAAGATAGTCGTTGACACTTTTCTCAAACTCATCAATATCTTCAGGCTGAATCAGGGGGGTGGCTTCAATCATTGGGCTATCTCATAAAAAGCCCTGGCCAACTGAGGTTGGCCAGGGCGCTTGTTGAGTGTTACAGGACGACCCTATTCCACAAGGAACAGAGCAACTATTAAATGTAATCGAGTGAACCGACGCGTTCAGTTAGCTCCATCAGCTCTTCTCGCTGAGAGACTTTTCCATTTAGCACTTCACGCACCAGCTTGAGATAGGAGGTATAGATCTTCTCCTCACCATCACTATCACGAACGATAAAAAACGGTGCCAACTCCACGCCGTGATGCTGTGCAAGGTGCATTCCCTCACTTGAAGGGTTGCGCTCATCGGCATCCGTTATATGGTCAATACTGGCAATTTGACCAGAACGCTCCAGCTTACCCATAACATCGTTACATTTCCGGCATGGCTGACCATCTTCTTTGATCTTTTTTACCATCGTGATGTGCATTGTTCGACTCTCTAACGTATCTTAAATTTACTTTTTTAGGTTGCCAGAGTGCAGACCACACTCTTTCTCTTTGGCATCTTCCCACCACCAACGCCCTTCACGCTCATGCTGATTGGGCAATATTGGACGGGTGCATGGCTCACAACCGATGCTATCAAAGCCTTTGGCATGCAGCGGATTATAAGGTACTTCATTCTCGCGAATATAGTCCCAAACCTGTTGTGAAGACCAGTTAGCAATTGGGTTAAATTTAACCAGGCTATTTGCTTCGCTGGAGAAGGCGGGATCTACCTGGACGACCGGCACATCTGTACGGGTGTTGCTCTGGTCATGACGTTGGCCAGTGATCCACGCATCTAAGGTTGCCAATTTGCGGCGCAGCGGGCCAACTTTACGGATTGAGCAACACTCTTTGTGACCATCTTCAAAAAAGCTGAACATCCCTTTCTCTGCTAAGAATGGCTCCAGCTCATTATGATCAGGCGAGGCGACTTCAATTGCCACGTCGTAGCGCTCACGAACCTGCTCTAAGTAGGCGTAGGTCTCAGGGTGCAGACGACCGGTATCAAGCGTGAAGACACGGACATCTTTACCGATACGTGCAGCCAAGTCGATGAGTACAACATCTTCAGCACCACTAAACGATACAGCGATATTGTCATAGCTCTCTAGTGCCAGCTTCAGGATCTCCTGAGGCTCACTATTTTTGTATTGATCGGCAAGTGTGGTGATTTCAAGATTCGACAGGGCCATTTACAACTTCCTCTAT
>JAMOMH010000246.1 GCA_027068675.1 Sedimenticola sp. | reverse complement strand
TCTGGTTGTAGTTGTTCAATTCGGCTGTGGATCGCTTCAACATTATTTAGACCAAGCTCCATTGCGGCTTGGCGTACAAAACGAATCTTTTTGCTGTTGCTATCGAGCAGGGTGAAGTTGCGTTGTGGGTTGATGATGGCAAGCGGAATACCTGGAATACCTGGGCCAGTAGCCATATCGAGTATCCTTTCACCGCAGAGGTGGGGGGAGATGACGAGGCTATCTAGCAGGTGTTTGGTGATCATCTCCAATGGGTCACGAACAGCGGTAAGATTGTAGGTTTTGTTCCATCTATCTAGTAGAGCGATATATTCACACAGCTGCTGTTGCTGTGCTTCTGTGACATGTAGGTCGGTCTGTTTGAGGCCTTGCTGTAGAGTTTGTAACCAGTTGAGTTCAAATGCCATTAGCCCGATTTCCGCTTGATATGGATAAGTAACAGTGAGATTGCGGCTGGGGTAATGCCGGAGATACGCCCAGCTTGGCCTAGGGTGGCAGGAAGCTGCTTGATCAGTTTCTCACGTACTTCAATAGAGAGGCCACGAACCTTTCCATAGTCAAAATCATCAGGTAATTTGACCGATTCATTGGCCATTTGGCGTTCAATCTCACGCTGTTGGTGTTTAATATAACCGGCATATTTGGCCTCAACTTCAAGCTGTTCAGCCACTTTTTTGTCATCAACACCTGGGCCAAATGCAGGTAACTTCATTAGCTCACTATAGCGGACAGAGGGGCGAGCCAGTAGCTCCAGCAAGGTGGCAGCTTTGCTAAAGCCGCCACCGAGTAGCGCTTCAGCCTCTGCAGGTGGTAAGTCACTCGGTTTTAATCGGCAATCACGAAGGCGTTGCCGCTCTTGCTCTATCGCCTCTCGTTTGGTCTCAAACAGTTGCCAGCGGTGGTCATCAATCAAACCTAGTCTGCGTCCCTCATCGGTCAGGCGTAGATCAGCATTATCCTCACGCAGTAGAAGGCGGTGTTCGGCACGGCTGGTGAACATGCGGTAGGGCTCTTTGGTACCTTGGGTGATCAGATCATCAACTAATACGCCTAGATAGGCTTGGTCACGGCGCGGTGTCCATGCCTCTTGCTCACGTACTAGGCGAACGGCATTGAGGCCGGCCAGAACTCCTTGGGCGGCAGCCTCTTCATATCCGGTGGTACCGTTGATCTGGCCAGCAAAAAATAGCCCCTGGATGTGGCGGCACTCAAGTGATGGACGTAGGTCTCGTGGGTCGAAAAAATCATACTCAATAGCGTAACCTGGGCGCATGATACGGGCATTTTCAAACCCCTTCATCGATTGTACCAAGGCTTGTTGTACATCAAACGGTAGGCTGGTGGAGATACCGTTAGGGTAGACCTCGTTACTCTCTAACCCTTCAGGTTCGATAAAGATTTGGTGTGAATTGCGCTCATGGAAACGCACCACTTTGTCCTCAATGGAGGGGCAGTAGCGAGGGCCAATGCCATCGATTGCACCGGTGAAAAGCGGTGAACGAGAGAGACCAGCGCGAATGATATCGTGAGTGCGTTCATTGGTGTGGGTGATGTGGCAGCTGATCTGTCTGGGGTGGTCAGCTGCGCTACCAATGAATGAGAAGTGAGGTAATGGCAGGTCACCTGGTTGCTCCTCAAGTTGTGAGTAGTCGATACTGCGGCTATCGATACGTGGTGGAGTGCCGGTCTTCAGGCGTTCTACTCGAAGGGGTAGTGCTCGCAGGCGATCGGCGAGTGCATTGGCGGGTGGGTCACCGGCACGACCTCCTTGGTAGTTGGCCAACCCAATGTGAATGCGACCACCGAGGAAGGTGCCTACCGTCAGCACAACAGCGGCTGCTTTGAAACGCAAGTCGGTTTGGGTGACCACACCGGTTACACGACCGTTCTCTACAACAAGGTCATCGACCGCTTGTTGGAACAGATCAAGATTGGGCTGATTCTCTAACGCCTGCCGGATAGCATGTCGGTAGAGTGTACGATCTGCCTGGGCGCGAGTGGCACGAACGGCAGGGCCTTTGCGTGAGTTTAGGGTGCGAAATTGGATGCCAGCCAGATCGGCTGCGCGGCCCATGATGCCGCCAAGCGCATCGACCTCTTTGACGAGATGGCCCTTGCCAATACCGCCAATGGCGGGATTGCAGCTCATCTGGCCAAGGGTATCAATGTTGTGAGTCAGCAGTAGGGTTTTGGCACCCATGCGTGCAGCCGCTAGGGCTGCATCGGCACCGGCGTGGCCACCACCCACCACAATAACATCGTAACTATTGGCGAAAAACATATCTCTAGCCGTTGCAAAAAAAGGCTATTGTAGCTTAATCGCTCAATTACATGGGCCTTGGTGACCTACCAGCGACCCATACAAAACTACTGGGCGTTGATATATGCGCCCAATGCCTCAGCATTTTTTTGACCAATATTGGGGAAGGCAGGCATTGAGCTGCCGCCCTGGATAACCAAGGCAGCAATCGCTGAATCGGGGTGTGGGTACTCACTATCGGTCAGCTTAAACAGAAAACCGAACTTACCGGCACCAGCATCACCATGACAGCTGGCACATGCTTCTGCAAAGATGGTCTCAGCACTGGCCCCTGCAACGGGGGTGTAATCTCTATCTGCACAGGCGCTTAGGCTTAAAGCGGCCAGTGCTACCCATACCAATTTTATGTAACTCATTTCTTTGCTCCTTAGGATGAGCGTTGTTTCAAGATTGAAGCAGGATTATACGTAAATTAGGTTAAACTACCTGCCTGTTTTGGTAGATATATCCCTTACAGATTTTGTCGAATAGCATCTTTTTAAGAATGCTCAGCAGCGCTTTTTTAACGCATTTGTTTGGCCTTAAAACCAATAGGGTATAGAATCTGTCGCCTTATTCCGTATGAATGATTTCGAGAGACTTTATGCAACAGCTTGTTGAATTTGCGGGCAATCACCTATTGTTGGTTATTGCGCTCACTATTACCGGCACTTTACTGCTTTTTACCATGCTTCGTGCAAATAAAGGGTCAATTGCTCCTAACGATGCAACGGCATTGATCAACCATAAAGAGGCTGTGGTTATTGATGTTCGCTCTCAGGCCGATTTTGCCAAGGGGCATATCATCAATGCGATCAACATTCCAAGCAATGGTTTTGCCGATCAGCTCAGTGTACTGGAGAAGCATAAAGAGAAGCCCATTATCATCTACTGTGGATCTGGTGCCACCTCAACACAGGCATGTGCCACGCTTAATAAAGCGGGTTTTGAGCAGGTACACAACCTTAAAGGTGGGCTTATGGCCTGGTTAAATGCCAACCTACCTACCACTCGTAAATAGTTTCCACGCCTAAAGGAGCAGAACATGTCAGAAAAAGAAAAGGCAGCCGCCAGCGATAGCGATCAGCGCAACTTCTCTATCCAGCGCATCTATACCTGTGACATCTCATTTGAGACACCCAATTCACCGGCTATTTTTCGTGAGCAGTGGAAACCTGAAACCTCTCTTGATATCAACACCAATGTTAAGGATCTTGATGAGGGTAATTTTGAGGTGACACTTACCGTAACAGCAACCACCAAGGTGGGTGATAAGGTCGCTTATTTAGCTGAAGTTCAGCAGTCTGGCATCTTCTCCATCAGCGGTTTTTCAGAGAGTGAAAAGGGGCCATTGGTGGGTGCCTACTGTCCTAACGTGCTCTTCCCGTATGCGCGTGAGGTGATCTCTGATTTGGTGAGCAAAGGGAGTTTTCCACAACTTATGTTACAGCCGGTTAATTTTGATGCACTCTATGCCCAGCACCAGAAAGAGCTGACTAAACAGGGTGAACAACAGCCAACAACCCACTGATTTTTAGGTGTTATTTTGACTGATTCCATAGCCGTATTAGGTGCTGGATCTTGGGGCACAGCACTCGCATTGCTGCTAAGCCGCAACGGGTATCCTGTACGGCTATGGGGGTTGGCTGAAGAGATTAAGCAGCTACAGCTTGATCATGAGAATAAGCAGTTTTTGCCTGGCTATCCATTTCCAGAAAATCTATTGCCAGAAGCAGACCTTAACCGAGCTATTGAGGGTGCTGCAGAGATTCTAGTTGCGGTTCCTAGCCACGCCTTTAGCAAAGTATTGCAGACCATTGAGCCACATTTGGCTGATGAGACAACACTTAGTTGGGCAACCAAAGGCTTTGAGTACACCACGCAGCGTCTGCTCTCTGAAGTGGCCTCCGCACGATTGGGTGAGCGCAGTCTTGCTGTGATCTCTGGCCCCAGTTTTGCGGGTGAAGTGGCCAAGGGGCTGCCTACTGCTGTCACTGTTGCCGCTACGACAGATGATCACGCCAATCGTCTGGCTGGCTATCTTCACTCTGAGACATTCCGTGCCTACACCACACACGACTTGATTGGCGTGCAAGTGGGGGGTGCCTGTAAAAATATATTGGCTATTGCCGCTGGCGTCTCAGATGGCCTTGGTTTTGGAGCCAACACTCGTTCTGCGCTGATCACTCGTGGTCTCAGTGAGATTATGCGTCTCGGCAAAGCTCTTGGTAGTCAAAGTGAGACCTTTATGGGGTTGGCCGGTATGGGTGATTTAGTACTCACCTGCACGGATAATCAGTCACGTAATCGCCGTATGGGGTTGGCATTGGCAAAAGGGTTGTCAATTGCTGAAGCTAGGGAAGAGATCTGCCAAGAGGTTGAAGGGGTACAGACTACAAAAGAGGTCTACCAATTGGCACAACGGCTCAATGTTGAGATGCCGATTACCGCTCAGGTTTACCGCATTCTGTTTGAGGGGGTTAGCCC
>JAMOMH010000245.1 GCA_027068675.1 Sedimenticola sp. | reverse complement strand
CGACGTAATTTGCGGTCAGATAATTCAAATCCAAGTGGATGAATTAGATGTAAACTGCTGCCAGTATTAGAACAAAGGCGTATGATGTTGCCGGTGTTGGGCGGGATTTCAGGCTCAAAAAGTACAATGTGTAACATCGTTAGATTTAACTACCCTGTGGACATATCATGACTAAAAATGCTTCGCTCACCACTCAATTTTGTGGCATGAAATTCAACACACCTCTGGTTTTGCTCTCAGGCTGTGTTGGTTTTGGTGAAGAGTACACGCGCATCAAAGGCTTTTCCAACCGAGATGCTGGAGCTATCTGCCTTAAAGGTACTACACAGACCGCTCGCTTAGGAAACCCAGCGCATCGGGTTTGTGAAACACCCAATGGCATGATCAATGCCATCGGCCTTCAGAACCCAGGTGTCGATTATGTAGTGGATAAGATACTGCCTACGCTCGATTTTGAGGAGACTCGCTTTATTGCCAACGTCTCCGGCTCTACCATTGAGGAGTATATTGAGGTAACACGTCGTTTTGATGACTCACCCATTGATGCTATCGAGATCAACATCTCATGCCCCAATGTGAAAGAGGGTGGCGTTGCCTTTGGCAATGATCCAGCGATGTCTGCCCGAGTGGTAGAGGCGTGTCGCAAGGTGACCAACAAACCTCTGATCACCAAACTATCACCCAATCAGACCGATATTGCCGCCAACGCCAAAGGGTGCATTGAGGCAGGTACGGATGCCTTTGCAGCAATCAACACCTTAATGGGTATGGCGATTGATATTGATAGTCGGGAGCCGATTATTGGTAATAACCAAGGTGGACTCTCCGGCCCAGCGATCAAACCTGTTGCACTTTTGAAGGTACACCAGGTCTACCAAGTCTGTCGACCACACGCTATTCCTATCATTGGACAGGGGGGAATTTGTAGTGCTGAGGATGCAATAGAGTTCATCATTGCGGGTGCATCTGCTGTAGGTATTGGTACAGCACTCTTCTATGATCCACTGATTTGCGACAAGATCAATAAAGGGATTGCTGCCTATCTTGAGCGCCACCAGCTCACCTCTATAGATCAGCTAGTGGGAACACTGCAGCTTAACCAGCGTTGAGTAGCGCCTCCGTTTCGGCTAGGCGCTCAGTCGCCTTCTCTAATACCAACAGGCTCATTTCAGGGGTAAATTCGCCCAGCGCTAGTTTATGGAAAGCAGGCACTTGATCAAGCGTTGGCATCTCCTGTATTCGGGGGGTGCCGATAAAGCAGTGCAGTTGAGCAACATTAACTAAATCGGCATAGTCTGGGCTACCAGAGGAGTCACGCTGCCAATTCTCAGCCTCTGAGGCCACCTGGATAAGATCCTCTGTGAAGTCCCAGCTACGAAGAATCATGCTGCCAACAGAGCCACGCATATCAGTAAGAATCTGCTCCATCTGTGCCTCATCATTTGCTGCTTCTGGGAATTTCTCCGCATAAGTGAGAATCGCTATCTCACCAATATCATGCAGTAGTCCCGCAAGCATAGCGTGTTCAGGGTTAAATTGGCCGGTCAGTTTTGCTAGTACATGGCTCACAGCTGAAACCTGTAGACTGTGTGCCCACAATGCTTTCATACGCTCTTTTAGAACGCCTGACTTAGTATTAAACAGCTCACGTAAGGCAAAACTTAATACCAGTCGATGGGTGGTATGTACACCAAGGCGCACCACCGCAGCTGCACAGCAGTCAGCAGGGCCTCTAACTGAATACATTGCACTATTAGCTACATGGATGATCTTTGCCGTCATAGCCACATCGGATTGAATAATTTTTGCGATGCGTTCTGCATCGGTCGACTCATCCTCCAATGCCTTACCAATCTTTACTGCAACATCAGGCAGACTTGGTAGGTAGAGCCGTTCATTGGTGAGGTCGTTGTTAAGGCTCTGCTCTAAGGTTTTAGTTGTCTTTTCAAGACCATAATCCAAGAAGACCTCTTCGCTCTTTTTTCTCACAACATCGGGGTGTTCTGTCAGGCCTGCTAAGAGGTGATTATCAACATGGATATACTCTATTGCGGTGACGGCTGTAACATCATAAAGCCGTGGAATTAGCTGTGCAATGGGGTTTTTAGCGGAGGTATCATGGTGTGAAATTTTACTGGCGCTACCATCTTTAGCCTGAAGGACAACATCACCCGCCAGTAGAAAAAAGCTGTAGCTCTCTTCTGCCCCCAGCTCAACAACCTTTTTTCCCCGTGGTGCTCTCTTAATGACTAATGCCCGAGTCAATAACTTAAGTTGATCCTCAGATAGGCTATTTAGGATATGATATTTTTGTAGTATCTCAACCGAAGGGTGCATACCTGTTGACCCCATAATAGAGTACTCCTACTAAATTATTAGCTATTTATTATTTCTACTCTTAGATGAGGATAGACGGGAGAGGGCTATCAAGCAAATCGGGTAGGGTTAAATCGCTCGTTAAATAGAAGTAATTCCCCATTTCCTCCTAAAAAAGGTATTTTTCAGGAGGAGTAGCCACAGGGTTTAGTTGCCATTTTTAGCATCAATACCCAGCTCTTTCAGCTTGCGAGTTAATGTATTCCTGCCCCAACCGAGCAATTTTGAGGCATCCTGTTTACGGCCACCGGTCTGCTCCAGTGCAGTTTCAACCATGATGCGTTCAAAGAGTGGTACCGCTTCGTCTAACAGGGCATGCTCCCCTTGTTGAAATGCCTCTTTTGCCCACTGTCGTAGTTGGCCCTGCCAATCATTGGTATCGGAGCTTGCTCGCTGCTCCTGTACTAACTCCTCTGGCAGATCTTCAACATGCACATCTTGACCAGAAGCCATTACAGTTAGCCAGCGGGCGGTATTCTCCAGTTGGCGTACATTACCTGGCCAGGACAATGCTTGTAGTTTCTTTGTTGTTTCTGGTAGTAAGCGCTTACTCTCAACTTGCAGTTCAGCAGCAGCTTTGGTTAGAAAATGGTCCATCAATAGTGGAATATCTTCTCGTCGTTCAGAGAGTAAGGGGATGTGGATGCGGATTACATTGAGCCGGTGAAACAGGTCTTCACGGAACTCTCCCTGCTCAACGAGTTGGTGCAAGTTTTGGTGAGTGGCGGTGATAATTCGTACATCAACTTTAACGGGGGTATGTCCACCAACACGATAGAACTCGCCATCGGCCAAAACACGCAGTAGCCGTGTTTGTAGCTCTGCTGGCATATCACCAATCTCATCCAGAAAGAGTGTGCCACCATTGGCCTGCTCAAAGCGCCCTTCCCGTCTATTTTGTGCGCCGGTAAATGCTCCCCGTTCATGGCCAAATAGCTCTGACTCCATCAGATCTTTTGGAATGGCTGCCATGTTGAGTGCAATAAAGGCGTTATTGACTCTTGGACTATGTCGATGCAGTGCTTTGGCTACCAGCTCTTTGCCTGTTCCTGATTCACCATTGATCAACACCGTTATGTTTGATCGAGCTAACCGGCCAATGGCACGAAACACCTCCTGCATTGCAGGCGCTTCACCAATAATTTCAGGGTGGCTTGGCTGTGATGTGCTGCTTTTAGCTCCAATAACAGATTGACGATGACGATAGGCACGCCTCACTTGATCAACCGCTTCATTAACATCAAATGGTTTTGGCAGATACTCAAAGGCACCACTATGGAAGGCAGAAACTGCGCTCTCCAAGTCAGAGTGGGCCGTCATGATGATGACCGGCAGCTCTGGATAGGCCTCCTGCACTTGCTGTAGGAGTTTCAGGCCATCAATGCCCGGCATGCGGATATCAGAGACCACTACATCGGGCTGACTCAGCTCCAGTGCGGCCATCACTCCCTCACCACTACTAAAACATCGTACCTCCATCTCATCACGTTGCAACGCCTTCTCCAACACCCAGCGGATCGATCGATCATCATCAATGACCCATACGTGACAGTTTTCACCCATTTTTTTTCTCCATTGGTAGCAGTATGGTGAATACCGTTTTGCCGGGTTCACTCTGATATTCGATTAGGCCATTGTGCTGATTGACTAATGATTGGGCGATTGATAGCCCAAGGCCGGTGCCATCTTCGCTGGCGGTCACCAGTGGGTAGAATATCTTGCCCTCTAGTGATGAATCGATGCCTGGCCCGTTATCCTCAATATCTATCTGAACCACTAGACGGTGGCAGCGTGTTCCGATGGTGAATTGGCGTAGGATACGACTACGAAATAGCAGCAGACCATTGCTACCAGCTGCTCGTGCGCCGTTGCGTACTATATTAAGGATCGCTTGGATCAATTGGTCGGTATCACCAAATAGTGCTGGGATACTGGGATCATAATCACGGTGAATTTGTAAGTCAGCGCCAAACTCAACCTGCACTAGGCTTGCCACTCGCTCTAGAACAAGGTGAATATTAACTTCACCATTATTGGGCAGACGGTTTGAACCTAGCATTCGATTGACTAGGGATTGTAGTCGATCTGCCTCATCGATGATGATTTGGGTATATTCACAAAGCGCTGGATCGGGCAGCTCGCCTTCAAGCAGCTGTGCAGCACCCCGCAAACCGCCCAGTGGGTTCTTAATCTCATGAGCCAAGTTTCGCACCAGTGCTCGAGCCACTTGATGCTGGCTGATCAGGTTCTCTTCTCGGTTGATCCGTAGCTGGCGATCAACCTGTTGCAGCTCAACCAAGACCTCCCCCTCGCCACCATCACGTTCACCTATCGGTGTGACCGTACAATCAACGGTAATCTCGCGCATGTTTAACAGAACCAAGCGCAACTCTCGATCGGTAAAGACGATATTACTATCAACGGCCATCTGTAGATTTTCAGAGGCTAGACCGGATGATGTGTGGATTAAACTATCTATCTTTCGGCCTAAGATGTGTTTGGTACTGACATCAAACATCACCTCAGCGGCTGAATTTGCATATGATAACTCAAGGGCAGCATTAAACATTAGCAACGCATTGCTGATGTTATCCAACACTCGTTGTTCAATTTTATTAAGCTGATGACGACTCATAATTTTTACTACTTGCAATTAGCACACCAATATCAATTACTGGGTGTGATTGGCTCTATTTAAAGGTATATGAGAGGGATGACAATCAAATGATGATTCCATCGCAAGTGTATTGCACCAATATAATGCATACGGGGTGTATGGGGAAAATGAGAGCAGTGGAGGGGGTTATAGTGCAGCTTTGCGTAGGTGAAAGCGTATCGTTGAGCTTGATTTAAGTGTATTGCCACTACCATCAATCACTTGGGCCATTAGAGTGTGGCTGCCCATAGAGAGATTTTGTAGTGTTATGCGGCTCGCCTTAAGGTCTTCTGCTAATGCCTGACCATTAACAAAATAGCGAATACTATGCCCCTCTTGCAGCGCGGGGCTAATGATGAGTGCCACTGATATATGGCCCTTTGCATCACGCAGTGTCTCTTCGTTAGTGGGTGTTTCAATTTCAAACTGCGTGTAGTCGCCTTCAGACTCACCATCTTGGGGCGTAGGTGATCCATTGGGTAATACCATCTCAACGGCACCACTGTGAGGGACATCAGTGTAGTGAACGGTGCCATCGTCTGAATACCACTTATAGATGCCAGCCTGTAGGGGTAGTGCTGCACTCAATAGCAATGGAATTAAGAAGCGTAAAGTCATGTTATAGAGAATAGACTAGCCAGCAGTTACCAGCAAGAAGGGGTTAGACATAAAAACGCCCCCGTAAGGGGGCGCTCATCACATCTTGAAGTCGGTAGACTTAGAGTGAGTAGTACATGTCAAATTCAACAGGATGAGTGGTCATACGCATGCGAGTGACCTCTTCCATCTTCAGATCGATATAGGCATTGATCAGGTCGTCAGTGAATACGCCACCAGCGGTGAGGAATGCACGATCTGCATCCAACGCTTCCAGCGCCTGATCCAGTGAGTGGCAGACGGTAGGGATGTTGGCAGCCTCTTCAGCTGGCAGATCATAGAGATCTTTGTCCATTGCATCGCCAGGGTGGATCTTGTTCTGGATGCCATCCAGACCTGCCATCAGTAGTGCGGCAAAAGCGAGGTATGAGTTGGCGGTTGGATCTGGAAAACGTACCTCAATACGGCGTCCTTTAGGGCCAGAAACCCAAGGAATACGGATAGAAGCAGAGCGGTTACGTGCGGAATAAGCCAGCATAACAGGGGCTTCAAAACCAGGAACCAGACGTTTGTATGAGTTGGTTGAGGCGTTGGTGAAGGCATTCAGTGCACGGGCGTGTTTGATGATACCGCCAATGTAGAAGAGCGCTGTTTCTGAGAGACCACCATACTGGTCACCCGCAAAAACATTCTCACCGTCTTTGAAGATTGATTGATGCACATGCATACCAGAACCGTTATCACCTACCAGCGGCTTAGGCATGAAGGTGACGGTTTTGCCGTAGGCGTGGCCCACGTTCTGGATGACATATTTCATGATCTGGTTCTGATCGGCACGTTTAACTAGGGTGTCAAACTTGGTACCAATCTCACATTGACCACCCGTTGCTACTTCGTGGTGATGCACTTCAACCGGTACACCCATCTCCTCTAGGGTAAGACACATAGCACTACGGATGTCGTGTAGTGAATCAACAGGAGGTACAGGAAAGTAACCGCCCTTCAGGCCAGGCCGGTGACCGATGTTGCCATCTTCGTAGACACGCTCAGAGTTCCACTCAGCTTCGTCTGAATCCACCTTGTAGAAAGCGCCACCCATGTTGGCACCCCAGCGAACATCATCAAAGATGAAGAATTCAGGCTCAGGACCGAAGTAGGCAGCATCACCAATACCGGTAGATTTCAGGTAGGCTTCAGCACGTTTACCAACAGAGCGAGGATCACGTTCGTAGCCTTCCATAGTGGATGGCTCAAGGATGTCACAACGGATGTTGAGGGTCACTTCGTCGGTGAATGGGTCAAGA
This sequence comes from Sedimenticola sp., assembly GCA_027068675.1. Classification (GTDB taxonomy): domain Bacteria; phylum Pseudomonadota; class Gammaproteobacteria; order Chromatiales; family Chromatiaceae; genus JAKITT01. The sequence continues at coordinate 14,083 of JAMOMH010000245.1, read as the reverse complement.
ACAGCGGTTGATGGCTCAGGCATCAATACCATATCTGACTCATCGATCCCTTTCCAACCAGCAATGGATGATCCATCGAACATCTTGCCATCGGTAAAGTCATCTTCAGAAATTACAGTCGCAGGCATGGTGACATGCTGCTCTTTACCGCGAGTGTCGGTAAAACGGAAGTCAACAAACTTGACCTCTTTATCTTTGATCATTTTCAGGACGCTTGAGGCCATCTTTCTCTCCAAATCTGAATGGTTGGTTGCCACCTGTCGGAACAGGTTAATTAGGGACTAAATATTGTTAGGTGTATTGCTTAGTTCTGCTACGAGAGCAGCAATAGTCATGCCACGGTTTAAATTTATCTTACATACCGTTAATTTTACCAATGATATCAAATAATTTGATGCTTATGCTCGTAGTGTTCAGCTCTGCTCCACGCAGCAGCAAAGCACTGTGTTGGTGCATATTTGCGCGTGATGCACAGTAATGACGCGTTACTCAAAAAGCAGTCGAATCTGACCCAGTGACTCTATCGCAGTCGCGTGGTCTTGTAACTCAGTTTTTTGCGTTTTTACCCACTCCAACCCCTGGAAATCCTCAAGTGGTAGGATCAATTCAACAATAATTTTACCGTTTAAGTAGTGCAGTAGCACTCGTTTGCGTTGCTGGTAGCACAGTAAATCATGCCACTGCTGATCAAGCTGTTTTTCAATTTCGGTACGCAGAGGCAAGCCGATACAGAGTGCGCCATCCTCATCATTCTCTGGGTCGATATGTACTGTAATATCGGTTAAGCCACTGATTTCACGCATGAGTGTACGTTGTACGACATCGGCAATCATGTGCCCTTCAGAGACACTCAGCCAAGGCTCTACCTGAACATGCAGATCAGCGGAGGCACTGCCTCCCAAACGACGGGTACGCAGCATGTGTATGTCGCAGACGCCACCCACGGCAAAGATGGTTTGTCGAATCTGCTCAACCTGCTCCTTATCTAGAGAGGAGTCGACCAGCTCATGCATCGCTGACCGGATCACATCCCAGCCGATCTTTGCCACCATCAGGCCAACGATGATGGCCGCAATAGCATCCAGGTAGGGCAATCCGGCCAAACTGCCACCAATGGCCACCAAAACTACAATGGAGGAGATGGCATCGGAGCGATGGTGCCATGCATTGGCTCGTAGCAAGTCAGAGTCTATCTTTTTGGCTGCTTGGTTGGTGTATTGAAACAGCCCTTCGTTTGCCAAGATCGAAAAAAGTGCGACAAAAAGGGTGATGGTATCGGGTTGTAGTAGGTTTTCGGGTGTGAAAAGCCGCTCCTGTGCATCCCAAATAATACCGAGGGAGACCAATATCAGCAGTGTTCCTAGACCCATTGCCCCCATCGTTTCATAACGACCGTGACCGTAGGGGTGGCGCTCATCAGGCCCCTCTTTGGCGTGGTGTGCGGCAAAGAGAACCAGGCCATCAGAGAGCAGATCAGAAAAAGAGTGAATACCATCAGCCAGCAGTGCTGATGACTGCCCCAATAGGCCAAAGATCACCTTACCAAAAGCCAGCAGTGTATTGACCAATGCACCAACGATAGTCACATTGCGTGTCACCCGGTAGCGCTCATTACTCTTTTCGTTACTGTTGCTCATCACCCACCTGGAGTAGGACGATGTACTCATCCCCATCACGCCGTTTTTCCAACACTTGATGGCCGTTAATGCGGCACCAAGCGGGGATGTCATTCAACACGCCAGGGTCGGTACAGATCGCTTCAACTTGACTGCCAATGGTGAGTTTTTTTACACAGTTTTGCACTTTAATAACCGGCATCGGGCAGAGCATGCGGTGCAGTTTTAGGATGACTTTTTCCATTTTCAGATGATCCACGCTTTTGGTATCTCATGGGCCAACATTGGTTTAACCTTGATCAGACGTGTCTCGCCGGAGAGCTGTCGCACTTCAAGTTCAACCTGCTCCTCAGCACGACCTTGACTATAACGTGCAACCAATTGAGCTGCCTGTTCGATATCTGCTTCGCACACCAGGCCATCAATCAGCGCCAGTGGCCCCGCATGGCTGGTGGTCTTCAAACTGATGAACTGCTTGCGATAGCCTTGTAGGAAGTTACCTTCGCCCAATTCACGTGAAATGATCACCTTGTAATTTGGGCTGGGGCGCAGGTGGCGGCCCACTTTGAGCAGCATGATATCATCCATCTCATACTCTTTGTGGCCTCGCGCCTGCCACAGATCAGCCAATTTATGTGAGTAGGTCTCATCGGTTAGAAAACAGCAGCCGCCAGCAGGCTGGGCATAATCTTCAAAGCCAAACTGTTTTGCCAGTGCCATCTGTGGTTTACGGCTTCGGCCGCTAAAACCAAACAGCTCATCACGTTTGACCCACCCTTCACGCTCAGGTTTTGTCTCGGGTAAATTTTGTGCACAGAGGGGCCGGAGCAGGAGGTCATCAGCACCCGATTCACGGGATATGATAGGCATGGTCTCTTTACGTTGTGACATGGGCCGTTGGCCAATCACTTCACCGGTAATAATAAAATCAAAACCATGCTCTTCAATCCACTCTTGTGCCTTCTGCACCATAAAAATCTTACAGTCGAGGCAGGGGTTCAGGTGTGCGCCATATCCATGTTTTGGGTTGAAGAGGACCGGTTTGTACTCTTCGATCACATCAATGATATGCAGTTTGATGCCCAATCTCTCCGCCACCCAAAGCGCATTGTTCCGCTTCTCTTTGCTCTGATCCTTTTTGCGGATGGCATGGGTATGCCCCTCGACACAGAAACCGGTGAAGAAGTTGACCCCCTCTACATGGATGCCCTGCTCTTGAATCACTTTGGTAGCTAAGAGTGAATCGAGGCCACCTGAGATGAGGGAGAGCGCCTTACGTTGTCTGTTCATAGTGCTGGAAATTGTAGTAAAAATGGCGGCATATTATAGCCTGATGCAGGCTGGCCGTCTTGCATGCAAAGTAGGTTGAGAAGTGGGTATTGAGAGGGAATAATCATATTCAGAGGTTCCTTAAAGACGTAAATATCACTTTATAGCCATCAATTTAGCCAAAATCGAGCAATCTCCTCGATTCAATCGGCTAATAATAGCAGCTATACTTGGCAGCTTGTCTGAATCAGGAATTGAGAACGTTGAGTATAAAATCAGAGTACGATGTATCGACCTTTCAAGGTCTAATCTTTGCCCTGCAACACTACTGGGCAAAACAGGGCTGTGTCATCCTTCAACCATACGATATGGAGATGGGTGCCGGCACCTTTCACTCTGCTACTTTCTTGCGCTCTATCGGTCCTGAGCCTTGGAGCTGCGCTTATGTGCAGCCATCAAGACGGCCAACAGATGGGCGTTATGGCGAAAACCCTAACCGTCTACAACACTACTATCAGTTTCAGGTGGTGCTCAAACCATCACCCAAAAATATTCAGCAGCTCTATCTTGACTCACTTCAGCTTCTCGGTATTGACCCATTAGAGCATGACATTCGCTTTGTTGAGGATAACTGGGAGTCCCCTACTCTAGGTGCTTGGGGTCTGGGTTGGGAGGTGTGGCTCAACGGTATGGAGGTGACTCAGTTCACCTATTTTCAGCAGGTTGGGGGGTTAGATTGTAGCCCTGTTACAGGTGAGATCACCTACGGGCTTGAGCGAATTGCCATGTACCTGCAAGGTGTTGAGAGTGTTTATGACCTTGTTTGGACTAAAGGCCCACAAGGTACCGTCAGCTATGGTGATGTTTTCCATCAAAATGAGGTTGAGCAATCAACCTACAACTTTGAACATGCTGATGTCGATTTCTTATTCCAACTCTTCGACCAGTGTGAAAAGGAGAGCCAAGCATTGATTGAGGTTGATCTGCCACTACCCGCTTATGAGCAGGTCTTAAAAGCCTCTCACGCCTTTAATCTGCTTGATGCCCGCCACGCTATCTCGGTGACTGAGCGCCAACGATATATTTTACGTGTCCGCTCACTCTCACGCGCTGTTGCTCAGGCTTACTACAATCGCCGCGAGGCACTCGGCTTTCCGATGTTACAGAACCAGGAGATGACCCATGGGTAAGTCTGCTGATCTGCTATTTGAGCTGGGTACGGAAGAGCTGCCGCCAATGGCTCTTAAAGCGCTTTCCGATGCACTCTGCACGGAGTTCTGCAAAGGTTTAGAGGATGCGGGCCTCACCTTTGGAGCGGTGCAACCCTATGCAACCCCCAGGCGTTTAGCGCTAACCATCGAATCACTCAGCCTGTCACAGCCCGATCAAAATGTTGAACGACGCGGCCCAGCTGTTCAAGCGGCCTTTGATGCTGATGGCAATGCCACTAAAGCGGCTGAAGGTTTTGCTCGCTCTTGCGGCGTTACGGTTAATCAACTCGATCGCCTGAAAACCGATAAGGGTGAGTGGCTCAACTTCTGTAAACAGCAGAAAGGCAAGATGGCCATTGATCTACTCCCTGCCATTGCAGAAAATGCACTGGCTAAACTGCCGATCCCTAAACGGATGCGCTGGGGCAACTCTACCGTTGAGTTTGTTCGTCCTGTTCAGTGGTTGCTGTTTCTGCTTGGCGATGATGTGGTGCCCTGCACTATTCTTGACGCTGAGGCGGCTAAAATCACTTTTGGCCACCGCTTCCACAGCCCTGAAGCGATTACCATCTCTTCGGCTATGGACTATGCACCACTGCTCAAAGCCCGTGGTCAAGTGGTGGCAGACCGTGAGCAGCGTAAGGCTAAGATTCGCCAGCAAATTGAAGAGAGTGCGACAAAATTAGGTGGCTTTGCTGAGATTGATGAGACCCTGCTCGATGAGGTGACAGCACTGGTTGAGTGGCCCTCACCCATCGTTGGCAGTTTTGAAAAGCGTTTTCTTGAAGTGCCCCATGAGGCACTGATCCTCTCTATGAAGAAGCACCAGAAATATTTCCACCTGGTTGACGAAGCAGGTGCTCTACTGCCCCACTTCATTACTATCAGCAACATCTCTAGCAGCAACCCTGCGGCAATCAGTGCCGGCAATGAGCGTGTCATTCGCCCTCGTCTCGCGGATGCCCAATTTTTTTGGCAGCTGGATGGTAAAAAACGGCTTGAAGATCACATCCCATCACTAGAAAAAGTGGTCTTTCAGAAACAGCTCGGTAGCTTGGCGGATAAGTCACAGCGTGTTGCTTCACTGGCGGGCACCATTGCCGAGCAAATCGGTGGTAACCGGGTTCTCTCTGAACGTGCCGCTCGCCTCAGTCGTTGTGATCTGATGACTGAAATGGTCAATGAGTTTGCCGATATGCAGGGTGTCATGGGACGCTACCAAGCCAACCGTGATGGTGAACCCGCTGAACTAGCCGCCGCAATGGATGAGTTCTACATGCCACGCTTCTCGGGTGATCATCTACCACAGAGCAAAACAGGTATTGCCATCGCCTTGGCGGATCGTATCGATACCTTGGTGGCTATCTTCGGTATTGGCCAACGCCCAACCGGCACGAAAGACCCCTTCGCACTCCGCCGTGCTGCACTGGGTGCGCTCCGCATCATGCTTGATCATGCACTACCACTTAACCTGAAAGCACTGCTATCAGCTGCAAAAGGGTCTCTTGGTGATGCGGTAACTGAGGCTTCTGTGGTCGATGATGTCTACAGTTTTATGCTGGAGCGTCTGAAGGGCATCTATGCTGAACAGGGGTTGCAGAGTGATCTCTATGAGGCAATTGTTGCAACAGCACCAGAGAGCCTGATCGATTTTGATCAACGTATCAAAGCGGTCGCTCACTTTCAGGCATTGCCAGAAGCGGCCTCACTTGCCGCAGCCAATAAACGCATCGGCAATATCCTAAAGAAATCTGCCAAAGAAGAGCTACCTCTACAGGCTGATGAGGCACTATTTGATTCAGAACATGAGCATGCCCTTTTCTGCCAGATTCAGCAGCTTAGTGGGCTTGTTATGCCACTCTTCGAAGCGAGAGATTATGAAGGTGCATTGCGCCACCTATCGCAACTCAAAGAGCCTATCGACCACTTTTTTGACCATGTGATGGTGATGGCAGATGAGCCTGCTATTCGCAACAATCGTCTGGCACTGCTTAATCAGATGCGTAGCCTTTTTCTACAGGTTGCTGATATATCCAAACTACAAACATGAAGCTGATCATTCTTGATCGTGATGGGGTCATCAATGAGGACTCTGATGATTACATCAAGTCAGCGGAGGAGTGGGTAGCCATACCTGGTAGTCTGGAGGCTATTGCTCGTCTGAATCTCTCCAATGTTAAGGTTGCAGTGGCAACCAATCAGTCGGGTATTGCTAGAGAATATTTTAATATCAACACCTTGGATTTGATCCATAAAAAAATGGAGCAATCATTAGCGCGTGTGGGGGGTCGTATCGACAGCATTGTCTACTGTCCTCATGGCCCTGATGATGGCTGTCAATGCCGTAAACCGAAGGCGGGCATGCTGTATCAGATTGCAGAGCAGTTTGGTTGTAACCTCAGTGGTGTCTATCTAATTGGTGATTCACTGCGTGATATCCAGGCTGCGCAAGCTGCGGGTGCTCAAGGTGTTTTGGTTAAAACAGGTAAAGGGTTGCGAACTTTAGCGGCCAACCCTACTGAGCTTGAGAACCTGCCCATATTTGACGATTTGAGCCAGGCTGTCGATAATCTGCTGAATTCAACTTTAGTATAGAGTGCGTAAGCCATTGATAAAAAAACATTTAATAACTATCAGGCCAATTTATAGCCATATATCACTTATCGGGATAGTAAATTAATTCTGTTATGGTTTATATTCGCTCACTCATCTTTTTCTCTATCCTACTTTTTACGACCTCTCTGGCCGCACTATTAATGCTGTTTACCTTTCCTGCTCCCTTCTCTGTGCGGAACAAGATCTCAGTTATCTGGAGCAACTTTAATCTCTGGCTGCTAAAACATATCTGTGGTTTAGATTACAGAGTTAGCGGTGCTGAGAATATCCCTGATGAACCCTGCATTTTCCTTGCAAAACACCAATCTGCTTGGGAGACAATTGCCCTATTTACCATCATTCCTCATCAGCTGGTCTGGGTATTGAAGAGAGAGCTGATGTGGCTACCTATCTTTGGCTGGGCACTGGCACTGAATAGGCCGATAGCTATCGACCGATCTGCCGGTAGAGCGGCGGTAAAAGAGATGATCGAGAAGGGGAAGGCGCGTCTAGATAAAGGCCACTCGGTCATTATCTTCCCTGAAGGGACGCGTGTCGCTCCAGGTGTGAGAAAACGGTACGGTATTGGTGGTTCACTATTGGCGGAGAAGAGTAACCATCTGGTGGTGCCTATTTGCCATAATGCAGGGATTTTTTGGCGCCGTCGTGATATTTGCAAATACCCAGGCACGGTTGATGTTGTTATCGGTAAACCCTATCGAACAGATGGCTCTACGGCGCAAGAGATTAACCACCATGTTGAGGCGTGGATTGAATCAACGCTGGAGAACCTTCCTCAACAGCATTGATAGCCTAAATATTAGATCAACTGATGCCACAATGAGTCAGTAGTGCATCAATCTTTGGCTCTCGGCCACGGAAGGCGATAAAGAGTTCCATCGCATCTTTTGAACCGCCCATCTCCAGTATGTTCTGTAGAAAAGATGCTCCCGCTTCAGCATTAAAGATGCCCTGCTCTTCAAAGAGTGAGAAGGCATCAGCTGAGAGCACTTCTGCCCATTTGTAGCTGTAGTAACCAGCCGCATAGCCACCCGCAAAGATATGGGAGAAACCATGAGGAAAGCGATTCCAACTAGGTGGCTGTAGTACAGCAACCTGCTGGCGAACCTGCTCTAGAATCTCATAGACTCTGCCCCCTTTCTTAGGCTCGTATTCACGATGGATACGGAAATCAAAGAGTGAAAACTCCAGTTGTCGTACCATCTGCATAGCTGATTGGAAGTTTTTTGCAGCAATCATCCGCTCATACAGTTCGTCAGGAATTGGTTCACTGGTCTCATAGTGGCCGGAGATAAGTTGCAGTGCTTCATGCTGCCAACACCAGTTCTCCATAAATTGGCTGGGTAGCTCAACAGCATCCCATGAGACACCGCTGATACCAGAAATAGCGGGGTAATTGATCTTGGTTAGCATGTGGTGCAGGCCATGACCAAACTCGTGAAATAGTGTCTCAACCTCATCATGGGTAAAGAGTGCAGGTTTATCACCAACAGGGGGGGAGAAGTTGCAGGTGAGATAGGCGACGGGGGTCTGGTTTTTTGTATCGCTAATAAAACGACCGACACACTCATCCATCCAAGCACCACCTCGTTTGAAGCGGCGAGCATAGAGGTCAAGGTAGAACTCACCACGTAGCTCACCATTGGCATCATGAATCTTAAAAAAACGGACATCGGTGTGCCAGCTATCAACCCCTTCTACTTCACTCACCTTAATTCCATAGAGGCGCTCGACGACCTTAAACATACCTGTGATAACACGCTCTTCAGGTAGGTAGGGTTTCAGCTCTTCTTGGCTGATGTTGTAACGAAATTGACGCAGTTTTTCGGCATAGTAGCCAATATCCCACGCCTCTAATTGCTCAACAGCAAACTGCTGTTTGGCGTAGTCACGCAACTCATCCAGTTCATGTTGTGCTTGAGGGTGTGAGCGCTCAGCTAAATCCTCTAGAAAACTGATCACTTCATTAGGGTTACGGGCCATTTTGGTGGCAAGTGAGCGCTCAGCGTAGTTGTCAAAACTGAGTAGCTGCGCCTTCTCATGGCGATTAGCTAAGATCTCCTCCATCACTTTGCTGTTATCCCATTGGCCCGCTTGTGGCCCTTGATCAGAGGCGCGAGTGGAGAAGGCTTGATAGAGTTCATGGCGCAGTTCGCGGTTATCTGCATAGGTCATTATCGGTAGGTAGGAGGGGAACTCTAAGGTGAGCAGCCACCCCTCTAACTCACGCTGTTCAGCACTCTGTTTGGCGAGTGCTATGGCAGACTCTGGTAGACCAACAAGTTGCTCTACATCAGTGATCAGTTTGCTCCAGGCGTTGGTTGAGTCGAGAATATTCTCCTCAAATTTGCTGGTTAACTTGCTCATCTGCTGGCTCAGCTCTTTAAAGCGCTCTTTCTTCTCTTGTGGTAGATCGACACCAGAGAGGTGAAAATCACGCAGGGCATTCTGCATCACCTTCTTCTGTGATGCGTTGAGGCTCTGGTCATTGGCTGCCACATACTCATAGGCGCGAAATAGAGCCTCGTTTTGGCCCATCTCAGTGCCATATTCGCTCAATTTTGGTAGGCAGGCGTTATAAGCTTCGCGCAGCTCCTCACTGTTGATGACAGAGTTCATGTGACTAACAGGTGACCAAGTGCGGCTCAAACGATCCTCTAACTGTTCAATAGGCTCTACTAAGTTTTTCCAGCTGAAATTACCCTCATTGGTTAGCAGTGTGGCAATCTCTTTACGGTTGATTTGCAGCAGCTCATCAATGGCAGGTTCAATATGTGCTGGTTTAATTTGAGAGAAAGCGGGTAATCTGTCCAGTTCAAGCAGTGGATTACTCATGTTTAAGACCCTGGGTAAAGTGTATTAGTAAGTATGCTTTTAACGGCTTGCACGGGCGATAGTGGTGCTATAACAGCACTCTGGCTACTACAGAGGTAGTCGTGGAATAGTGCATTGTAGTAACGATGCCGTGGCAAGATAGGTCGCCATACGGGCTTTCTTACCATTTTAAACACTTTTTTAGAGCCATAAGCGTAGACTTTGTACTCTTTTGTGCTGCAGCGAATACCTTCGTAAGAGCTATTTTTTACCCCGCTCATCGACTCAATAACGAGACTAAAACGCATCACACCATCTTCACCAGCGGTTAATGAGGTGCGATCAATAGAGTATTTAAAGCGCTTTTTTGGCTCATCAACCTCAAAGGTGAGTAGATCATCCTCTTTTGGTAGTGGTGGCAGCTCGCTGCCCTGCTCCTGCCAAGCCACCGTCTCATCACCCACATACTCATGTGTATCCTTAGCCTCATCATAGAATGGGCCAGCGGCAAAAGTGGGTGGTATTAGTAGAACTAAGAGCAGAAGTAGTGTGAGTCTGGTTATCATTTTAGTATCCAAGATTGATCTTCTGCGGAGTCTAGCATGTTGCTAATTGAACAGGAGGGTTCAAACCCTGCATAGACTTTGTCACTGCTGCCAACAGGCTGAATTAGCTGGTTCAGTGGCTAGATTCCAAATTTTAGGCACACCTCTCCTGCAAGATATTCTCTCTTTTATCGGTCTCTATGTGGGGATTGGGGATGAGAGCAAAATGGAGTCATATTTTGCTTGCCCTGGATGCAAGACGGAGTTAATTTTTTGATAAAAAAAGGAGAGAAGGTTAAGCCTCCTCTCCATATCAAGAGTAGATTGCTGATCAGTTACTGAACTTTAAGCTCAACTCGGCGATTGGTTAGGCGACCTTTTTTGCTGCCATTATCACCAATAGGCTGAGCATCACCGTAGCCCATAACAGACAACTGGGCAGCAACAACACCTTTGTCGATAAGATAGTTGCGTACTGATTCTGCTCGTTTTAAAGAGAGTTTTTTGTTCATATCTGCACGCCCTCTATTGTCGGTATGCCCACCAATTTCAACTTTCACTGCTGGATTAGCTGTCAAAATGGTAGCAATTTTGTTGAGTATGGGTGATGAGCCTTCAGTGAGCTGAGCAGAACCTGTCTTGAAGTTGACGTTTTCAAGCACGATCTGTTTTGTCTTGTTTAGAATGCCGCACCCTTCAGTATCAACCTTGTCACCTACGATAGTGCCAGGGCATTTGTCATTTGTATCAATAACGCCATCACCATCACTATCCAGTGGGCACCCTTTTGTATCAACGGCTGTACCACGTGTGGTACCAGGACATGTATCCTTTGCATCGACAACACCGTCGCCATCGCTATCCAACTGGCATCCTCTGGTATCAACGGCCACTCCAGCTGGGCTGCCAGAGCACTTATCATTCATATCAACAACGCCATCGCCGTCACTATCCAACTGACAGCCTTTTGCATTCACCGATGCCCCTGCGGGTGTATTTGGACAGGAGTCGACACTGTTCTCCACACCATCTTTATCCAGATCATTATCGACCACTTCACCCGTGCATTCAGGCAAGGAGTTTTCTGCTGTTAAAAATCTGCTTTGCCAGCATTCGCCAGCACTGTTTCTCCATATCTCTCCAGCTGAATTATACCAGTAACCTTCACTCTGCTCTGCTGAGAGGAGTGCAGAGGATGGAAGAAGTAGAAAGAGGGCCAATACAGCGGCTTTTATGTTTAGCATTTTAAGATTCTCGCACGAGGTGGATGGTTGCAGCTTATTATAAAGGAAGTAAGGTTGTTTAGGAAAGAGCTCAGATCCTCACATAGAGCCTGTTATTGCTACCAGCCGCACAATTGTTAGCTAACCAGTATGAGAGGTTAAGTGACCATTCGTTGGGGCAAGTTTATGGGGTAAAATGTTTATCAGAAGGTTTTACTTGTGTCTATTGGGTGATGGGTTGTTTGGTCGCATTCTCCATATATACAATCGAGGCTTTTTCTCTTTAATATCTGTCTTCTATGTAGGGATTGGGGCATATTGCATTAACTCTGCTAGGATCAACCCACCAAGTAAAAAATAAAGGTGCTTAAGAATGCCAAACATCCGTCCTTTTGAAGACCGTTTTCCCCGTATTGCACATGACGCTTGGGTTGATGAGGCTGCTGTTGTTATTGGTGATGTCACCATTGGCGCACGCTCATCCATCTGGCCAATGGTGGTGTTGCGTGGTGATGTCAATAAAATTCGTGTGGGTACCGAAACCAATATTCAAGATGGCTCTATATTGCACGTTACTCATGATGGTCCTTATAGCCCAGGTGGCCTGTCACTGATTATTGGTAGCTGTGTCACGGTTGGCCATAATGTGACGCTGCACGCCTGTGAAATTCAGGATAATTGCTTTATTGGTATGGGTTCAACGGTGATGGATGGTGCCATATTGGAACCAAGTGTCATGCTGGCGGCCGGTACTCTGGTAACGCCAGGCAAACGACTGGAGGGTGGCTATCTCTGGATGGGTACACCAGCGCGTAAGGCTCGTAAATTAACCGGTGATGAGCTGGAGCGGCTAAAATATTCAGCTGCCTACTATGTGCGTCTAATGCTGCGACATCGTGGGCAGAGCCGCTGATGAATGTCTTTATCGGCAATTTACCTGCCGACAGTACTTTTGGTGAGCTAAGGGAGTTACTTGGTGATCAGGAGGTTCATACACGTTTTGAACAGCGTTTGGGGCGAGATTGTTTTGATCGGAACTACCACTTCCTTGTGGTGCAGACCGAGTCAAACCAAGCGGGTATGGCGCTGATTGAACAGCTCAATGGCACTCTGTTCAAAGAGCAGCGCATCTCAGCACGTGGCTATGTTGAGCGATCAAATGATAATAGCTGGAGTGGCAAAGATCGCCGCATCAACCCCGCAACATCTGAATAACTGGTGCAGTCTCTGGCCGAACATCACGCCAGAGATAGAATGACTCGGCAGCCTGCTCAACCAGCATGCCTAGGCCATCGAGCGACTTAGTCGCGCCCTGCTCTTTGCTCCATTTGACGAAAGCGGTTGGCTTATCGCCATACACCATGTCGTAACACCAACCACCTTTAGCCAGAATCCCGTCGGGAATAGCGGGCAGTGCCCCTGATAAACCAGCGGCAGTGCCATTGATTATCAGATCAAACTCACCGGTAATTGCATCAAGAGCACAGCTTTTTATTGAGCCTAAATCTGCAAAGAGGGTTGCCACTGTCTCAGCTTTTGATAGGGTGCGATTGGCGATAACCATCTCTCCAATGCCTTGCTCCATGAGCGGTTGTACCACACCACGAACAGCGCCTCCGGCACCCAAAATCAGTACTCGCTTACCCTTAAAGTTAAAGCCATTATTTAGTGCAAGATCACGCACCAAGCCAATACCATCTGTATTGTCACCTTGAAGACGCCCATCTTCTAGCAGGATCAGTGTATTCACAGCACCTGCTCTCTCAGCTCGATCACTGCGCTCATTGGCTAGTTGGAAAGCCTCCTCTTTTAGCGGTACGGTAACATTAAGCCCTAAGCCACGCATCTCCCTGAAGGTTTTGATATAGAGAGGCAGGCGCTCAGGCTGGCCGAGGATACGGTCGTAGTGGATCTCCTCGCCAGTCTGCTCTGCAAATGCCTGATGAATCTGTGGTGATTTGCTATGTTGAATCGGTGTTCCAATAACTGCGTATAGATCTTTCATTATTCACCTAACCATTGTGCTGCACGTTTAGAAAAGTAACTTAGAACACCATCGGCCCCTGCACGTTTCATACAGACGAGCGCCTCCATGATGACGGCCTTCTCATCCAACCAACCGTTTTGTGCAGCGGCCATAATCATGGCGTACTCACCACTCACTTGGTAGACATAGGTGGGGACACCAAAGGTCTCCTTCACACGTTGAACCACGTCAAGGTAGGGCATACCAGGTTTCACCATCACCATATCGGCACCCTCTTGAATATCAAGGGCGACCTCATGCAGTGCTTCGTTGCTATTGGCAGGATCTTGCTGATAACTATATTTATTGCCCCCACCAAGGTTGGAGGCTGAGCCTACTGCATCACGAAAGGGGCCGTAGTAGCTGGAGGCATATTTTGCGGAGTAGGCAAGAATACGGGTATGTGGATGCCCCTCTGATTCAAGAATCTCACGGATGGCTGCGATACGGCCATCCATCATGTCGGAAGGGGCCACTACATCAGCACCCGCCTGGGCATGTGATAGTGCCTGCTTAATCAGTACCTCTTTGGTCTCATCATTTAGCACATAACCGCTGGCATCAATCAAACCATCTTGACCATGTGTGGTGAAGGGGTCGAGTGCCACATCGGTAATAATGCCCAGTTCAGGTACGGCATCTTTAACCGCACGTACGGCCCGCTGTGCTAAACCATCAGGATTGAAAGCCTCACAGGCATCTTCACTTTTGGCCGATAGCGGTGTTACTGGGAAGAGTGCCATTGCAGGGATACCCAATGCAT
>JAMOMH010000244.1 GCA_027068675.1 Sedimenticola sp. | reverse complement strand
CACTACTGTCCGGTTAAAAAATAAAGAAGCTCTTGAAGAGCCTGATTTCCTTGGTTTGCGGTAAAATAGCAGTTTACGAGACAGCAATTTTCCCCCAAAGAAATCAGGCATGAAACATACTAACAGCATCTTCCATCAACTCTTACAATTTCTCCCACGCCAACGGTTCCAGTCAGTGGTTGATCGACATAACGGGGACCATCGAACACGCTCACTCACCTGCTGGGATCAGCTTGTTGCTTTGCTCTTTGCTCAACTCTCTGGTCGCAAATCACTTCGTGATCTCGTGGATACCTTCAATAGTAAACAGGCTCATCATTATCATCTGGGTACCCGAGCAATCTGTCGCTCCTCATTAGCCGATGCTAATAGCAAACGACCCGCAGCTATCTTCCAAGAAACCTTTTTTTACTTGCTTGATCAGGTACGTCAGCGCCTACCTAGGAAAGATGCACAGGAGATGGTGCGGCTGATCGACTCCACTACCATTGATCTGAACCTCAACCAGTTTGAATGGGCGAAATTCCGCTCAACAAAAGCAGGAATCAAGCTGCATACCGTCTATGACCCCCATGCTGAAACGCCTGTTTTCTTTGAAATGACGGTAGCCAAAACCAATGATTGCAAGGCGCTTGGTAGCCTCCCTATGCTTTCAAATACCACCTATGTTGTTGACCGTGCTTATAATGATTACCGTTGGTATTACTCATTGCAGCAGCAAGGCTCAACCTTTGTCGGCCGAATGAAAACCAATGCACGTTATGAAGTCATTGAGACTCGTGATGCATTAGGTGATGGGATTGTCGGTGACGAGACTATCCATCTAACCGCTAAAAAAGCACGGAGGGATTGCCCCATTCCTCTGCGCCGTGTGACATTTGTACGCGAAGAAGATCAGAAACAGCTTGTATTTATCACCAATGATCTTGAACGTACAGCCGTAGAGATAGCCGCACTGTACAAACAGCGTTGGCAAATCGAACTGTTCTTTAAATGGATAAAGCAAAACCTGAAGATTAAGTGTTTTCTGGGACGAAGTGAGAATGCTGTTCTGATCCAGGTACTGGCGGCGATGATTGCCTACCTCTTACTGAAGCTGATCCAGCTGTCAAACTACTGTGCATCGTCCCTGCAGAAAATAGGGCAACTGGTCAGTGTGAATTTGACCAGTCGTCGTTTAATTTCTAAGCTGCTTCATCCTGATCCAGCGCGATCTTCACCGAAGCAGAAGGAGCAGAATCAGCTGATTTTAGGGCTTGCCAATGTTTAACCGGACAGCAGTGA
>JAMOMH010000243.1 GCA_027068675.1 Sedimenticola sp. | reverse complement strand
CTCGATTATGAGATACCTTTTAACCTGATCGATTCAGCACGGCTCGTTGTTGAGTTCTGATTTTAGAGGAGTAGCTGCATGAACAACAAAGAGATATTACTTGTTGTCGATACCGTCTCAAATGAGAAAGATGTAGAGACAAACGTGATCTTTGAGGCTATCGAAGCGGCATTGGCCACCGCCACAAAGAAAAATTATAGCGAAGAGGTTGATATTAGAGTTGCTATCGACCGTGAAAGTGGTTCATACGAGACTTTTCGACGTTGGTTGATCGTATCCAAAGAGGATATTGAGTTTCCAGAGAGCCAAACGCTGATTGAAGATGCGCTGGAAGATGATCCAGATGCCGTGTTGGGTGAATATGTTGAAGAGCCGGTTGAGTCTGTTACTTTCGGGCGTATTGCTGCACAAACTGCAAAGCAGGTTATTGTTCAAAAGGTCAGAGAGGCCGAACGTGGCAAAGTGGTTGAAGCTTTCAAGGAGAGAGAAGGCGAGCTAATCACCGGTGTTGTGAAACGTGTTGAGCGTGGTAGCGTCACATTGGATTTGGGCGGCCTAGCTGAGGCCTTCATCTCACGTGAAAATATGATTCCACGTGAATCAGTCAGAGTGGGTGATCGCGTTCGTGGTTATCTCTATGAAGTGCGTGCTGAGACACGTGGGCCGCAGCTTTTTGTTAGTCGCACCTGCCCTGAGCTGCTTGTTGAGCTGTTTAAGCTTGAGGTTCCGGAGGTGGGCGAAGGTCTGATCGATATCTTGGCTTCGGCTCGTGACCCTGGCATGCGGGCAAAAATTGCAGTTAAGAGCAGAGATCAGCGAATTGACCCTGTTGGTGCTTGTGTCGGTATGCGTGGATCACGTGTTCAGGCGGTATCTAATGAGCTGAATGGTGAACGTGTTGATATCATTCTCTGGAATGATAACCCCGCACAATACATCATCAACGCTATGTCACCGGCTGATGTGCAATCTATTGTTGTTGATGAAGATAGTCACAGCATGGATGTTGCCGTGACCGAAGAGAATCTTTCGCAGGCGATTGGCCGTGGCGGACAAAATGTCAGACTTGCCAGCCAACTCACCGGCTGGGAACTCAATGTGATGAATGAAGAGCAGGCTGCTGAGAAGGGTGAGCAGGAGGCGAAGCGCTTTATTGAAGGTTTTAAGGACCATTTGGATGTTGATGAAGATGTTGCCTCCATTCTGGTACAAGAGGGTTTTACCACACTTGAGGAGGTGGCCTATGTGCCTATCTCTGAGATGTTGGCAATTGAAGAGTTTGATGAAGACCTTGTCGAAGAGCTAAGAAATCGATCGAAAGATGTGCTTCTAACCAAAGCTATCGCAACAGAAGAGGGGCTGAGTGATGCAAAGCCCGCTGATGATCTGTTGGCGATGAAAGGTATGGATGAAGGACTGGCGTACATCCTGGCGACAAAAGGGGTGATTACGATGGAAGATTTAGCCGAGCAGTCTACCGACGAGTTGATGGAAATTGACGGGATGGATGAAACACGCGCTGGTGAGTTAATCATGGAAGCACGTGCTCCCTGGTTTGCAGAAGAGCAGTAATCGGGAGTTATAACTATGAGTAATGTAACTGTTAAAGAGCTTGCAGAGATGGTAGGGACGCCGGTTGATCGTCTTCTTGGCCAAATCGCAGAAGCTGGAATAAAAGTGAACGATCCGAACGGTGTCATCAGTGATGATGAGAAGAGCCAACTGCTCGACTATCTGCGTAAAAGCCATGGTAAGAAAGAGAGTGGCGAAATTGCCGCACCAAAGAAGATTACCCTGCGTCGCAAATCGGTCACCGAGCTGCGCCAGCCAACCGCGTCGACGCGTGCTGTTGGGCGAGCGCCGGCGGGTAAAACGGTCAGTGTTGAGGTTCGCCGAAAGCGCACTTATGTAAAACGCGACGCGGCCTCTGAAGATGATAGCGCCTTGGTCGCTGCTGAGGCAGAGAAAGCGCAAAAGGCATTGGATGACCAGGCCGTCCAGAAACGAGCGGTTGAGGCTGAGTCTGAGGCGCGTAAAGCGGCTGAAGTTGCTCGCCGGAAGGTAGAGACTGCTGAAGAGGATGAGGTCAAACGCAAAGCTGAAGAGCTTCGTCTGCAGCAAGAAGAAGAGGCGCGTAAAGAGAAAGAGGCGCAGGTATTAGAGCTAGCTAAACAGCAGCAAGAGCAAGAGACAGTCAAGCAGAAAGAGGTGCATGCAGCTAAAAAAGTGACGCGCAAAGAGGAGAAAAAAGCACCTGCTGTGCGTCAAGACAATAAGCCCAAAGGGCGTGCAGCCAAGAGTGGTGGGCGTCAAGAGTTGCATGTTGCTGCGGGTACTCGCGGTCGTCGTAAAAAGAAACCTGCTAAACGTCGTTCAGGATCAATCTCTCAGGCGTCAGATGCCGAGCATGCGTTTGTAAAACCTACCGCACCCGTTATCAAAGAGGTGAGTGTTCCTGAGGATATTACGGTAGGTGATTTGGCGCAAAAGATGTCAGTTAAAGCGGCAGATGTGATCCGTGAGCTGATGAAAATGGGCTCGATGGCCACTATCAATCAATCACTTGATCAAGATACGGCGATGTTGCTGGTTGAAGAGATGGGTCATAAAGCGGTTGTCGCAAAAGATGAGACGGTTGAAGATACTGTGCTCAATTTTGATGAGGAAGTGGGCGAAAAGGCCACTCGTCCGCCGGTTGTTACCATCATGGGACATGTTGATCATGGTAAAACGTCACTGCTTGATCACATCCGCAAAACACGCGTGGCTGCCGGTGAAGCGGGTGGCATCACCCAGCACATTGGTGCGTACCATGTTGAAACTGATAATGGCACCATTAGCTTTTTAGATACTCCAGGCCATGCTGCGTTTACCGCCATGCGCTCTCGCGGTGCAAAAGTGACCGATATCGTCATCTTGGTTGTTGCCGCTGACGATGGTGTGAAACCACAAACGATTGAAGCAATTCAGCATGCGCGTGCTGCTGAAGTGCCGCTCATTATCGCGATCAATAAAATCGATAAGGAGGAGGCTCAGCCAGACCGTGTGATACAAGAACTGACTCAGTATGAGGTGGTTCCTGAGGATTGGGGTGGGGACACAATGTTTGTCAACGTCTCAGCAAAATCGGGTGAAGGGATCTCAAATCTACTGGATGCGATCTCACTACAAGCTGAAGTGCTCGAGTTAGAGGCTGTTATTGATGGCCCTGCTCGTGGATCAATCGTTGAATCAAGTCTTGATAAAGGCCGTGGCCCTGTGGCGACAGTATTGGTTCGCTCAGGCACCCTAAAACGGGGTGATGTGATTGTCAGTGGTAAAGAGTTTGGCCGCGTTCGTGCCATGTTTGATGAGTCTGGCAAACAGGTGAAGATAGCAGGCCCCTCAATTCCAGTGGTTGTGCTTGGACTCTCGGGTGTGCCAGAAGCGGGTGATGACATGATGGCGGTGAGTGATGAGAAGCAGGCGCGTGAAGTGGCAACCTTGCGTGTTGATCGTCATCGTGACAGCCGTTTTGCTGAGCAAAAAGCGACCAAGTTGGATGAGTTTTTCTCCAATATGACCGTGGGTGACGTACAGACATTGAACATTATCATCAAAGCAGATGTTCAGGGTAGTGTCGAAGCGTTGTGTGAGTCACTGCTGAAAAACTCTACTGATGAGATCAAAGTACGCATTGTCGCATCAGGTGTTGGCGGTATTACTGAGTCGGATGCTCATCTAGCCGTGACCTCTGAAGCCATTGTGATCGGCTTCAATGTACGTGCCGATGGTGGTGCACGACGGATATTAGAAGAGAAAGGGATCGACCTTCGCTACTACAGCATCATCTATGAAGTGATTGATGATGTAAGAAGTGCCATGAGCGGTATGCTCTCACCAGAGATTCGCGAAGAGATTATCGGTCTTGCTGAAGTACGTGATGTCTTCCGTTCATCAAAACTGGGTGCAGTTGCTGGCTGTATGGTTCTGGAGGGTAGTGTTAAACGTAACAATCCGATCCGTGTACTTCGTGACAATGTGGTTGTTTTTGAAGGTGCTTTGGAGTCTCTACGTCGACACAGAGATGATGTGGCTGAAGTTAAAGCGGGCACCGAGTGTGGTATCGCAGTGAAGAGCTACAACGATGTTAAACCGGGTGATCAGATTGAAGTGTTTGAACGGACAGAGGTCGCACGCGTACTCTAATGCATCAAGATTTTAGTAGAACCGATCGCATTGGACAGCAGATGCAGCGAGAGCTGGCCGTGCTGGTGCGTGATGAGCTGAAAGACCCAAGGCTTGGCATGCTGACAATCCAGGCCGTAAAAGTGGTCAGGGATCTCTCACATGCCAAGATTTACTTCACTGTTATGGGTGAGGGTTGTGATCGTGAAGAGTGTACAAAGTTACTGAAAGTAGCCTCCGGTTTTTTGCGAAAAATGCTAGGTCAGCGGATGAAGTTGCGCACCATTCCACAACTCAATTTTGTCTACGATGACTCCATCGAATATGGCGCTCATCTCTCAACATTGATTGAGGATGCGATAAAATCTAACGTCAATGCCCCCGATAAAGAAGAGCAGTAGCTATGGGACGCCGTCGAAATAGAGGCAGAGATGTCGATGGTATCTTGCTGTTGAATAAACCACTTGGCATCAGCTCAAATGATGCATTGCAGAAGGTGAAATATCTCTACAAGGCTGCAAAAGCAGGGCATACCGGCAGCCTCGACCCTCTAGCAACGGGGCTTTTACCACTCTGTTTTGGTGAGGGGACAAAAGTATCCGCCTTCCTTTTGGATGCAGATAAACGCTACACGGTGCGCATTCGTTTGGGCGAGACAACAGCCACCGCTGATGCTGAAGGCGATGTTGTTGAACGTCGACCAACGGATGGCATTACTGAGGAGAAGTTGCGTGAAGTGGTGGAGGGGTTTCTGGGTGAAATTCAACAGCTACCGCCGATGTACTCTGCTGTAAAACATGAGGGTGAGCGCCTCTATAAATTGGCGCGCCGAGGTATCGAAGTAGAGCGTAAGCTACGCACCATCACCATCTACGAGCTAAAATTGACCTCTTTTGAGTTGCCTGAGTTTGAGCTAGATGTTCACTGCTCAAAAGGGACTTATATACGCACACTGGCGGAGGATATCGGAGAAGAACTTAGCTGTGGTGCCCATGTGATTGGCCTGCATAGAACCGCTGTGGGTCCTTTTGATGGTGAAGAGATGGTCTCTATTGATGATCTGAATGCTTCACTAGAGGTTGATCGCTACTCACTCGATTCATTTTTAAAGCCGATCGACTGTGGTCTGACTGATCTGCCAGGAGTTAATCTCTCAGATGATGCCGCCTACTATTTGCGTTTAGGGCAGGCAGTAGTGGTTCCTAAAGCACCTACCAATGGTCGTGTCAGGCTCTACGCACCTAATGATATTTTTATTGGCGTTGGCTTCATTCAAGATGATGGGAAGGTGGCACCAAAGCGGCTAATGAGTGCCGCTGAAAAATGAGTTTCTAGTTATCTATTAGAGGCTATCCAAACGTTGCAAAAATTTCGTATCTCTTTTGTTTAGAGCTCCCTTAGTTTGAGAGAGGAAAATTTGTAGTATGCGTAAAAAAACCGCATACTAACGAGCTTTGTCGAGCAGTCTTGGCCAGATTGTCTCGTGAGTAAATAGGCCATCACGCCAGACCCTCTGAACTCATTGTTGGAGTGGTCAGTCAAGGTTAGAACTTTGGCGGCATCAAATTAACTTTATATTTAGATATGACGGAGAAAAAGTCATGGCAATGAGTGCTGAAGCGAAAGCGGAAATCATCAACCAGTACAAGCGTAAAGAGGGCGACACCGCCTCTCCAGAGGTGCAAGTTGCACTACTGACCGGCCGTATTAAACAGCTTACCGGCCACTTCAGTGAGCACATCCATGATCACCACTCCCGCCGTGGACTGGTTCACATGGTTAACTCACGTCGCAAACTGCTTGATTACCTGAAAGGAAAAGATGTTGAGCGTTATCGTGCGCTGATCGCCAGCCTAGGCCTACGTCGTTAATCGTTTTCTCACGCTTCAAGGAGCTTCAAAGTGAACCCAATTAAAAAAGAGTTTCAATACGGTGATCACACCGTAACCATGGAGACGGGCGAAATCGCCAGACAGGCACATGGTGCCGTCATCGTTAACATGGGTGGTACCGTCATCATGGCTACCGTTGTTGGCGGCCGCCCACTTGAAGGGCGTGACTTCTTCCCAATGACCGTAGACTACCAAGAGAAGACCTACGCAGCCGGAAAAATCCCTGGTGGTTTCTTCCGCCGTGAAGGACGTCCAAGCGAGGGCGAGGTACTAACTTGTCGTCTTATCGATCGCCCCGTTCGTCCTCTGTTCCCTAAAGGGTTCAAGAACGAGGTTCAGATCATCGTCACTGTTCAGTCACTGAACCCTGAAGTTAATCCAGAGATTCCAGCACTGATAGGCGTCTCTGCTGCGCTCTCTATCTCAGGATTGCCATTTGATGGTCCTATTGGTGCTGCACGCGTCGGTTATAAGGATGGCAGCTACCTGCTGAACCAAGCTGAG
This sequence comes from Sedimenticola sp., assembly GCA_027068675.1. GTDB lineage: Bacteria > Pseudomonadota > Gammaproteobacteria > Chromatiales > Chromatiaceae > JAKITT01. Next base: position 19,478 of record JAMOMH010000243.1, on the reverse strand, counting down.
ACGGGTCTGAATGAGATTAGTGATCTGGATCTAGTTGTTGCCGGTACTGCCGATGCCGTTCTAATGGTTGAATCAGAAGCACGCGAACTCTCTGAAGAGGTGATGTTGGGCGCTGTGATGTTTGGTCACGAGCAGATGCAGGTTGTGATCAACGCAATCAATGAGCTGGCAGATGAAGTAGGCACCGCGCCTATGGAGTGGATCGCCCCTGAAGAGGACACTGAACTTACTACTGCCGTTGATGCAGCTTGTGCCTCTACTGTTGGTGGTGCTTATCTGATTCAGGACAAAATGGATCGTTACACTGCACTCAAAGAGATCCGTACCGCTGTAACGGCTGAACTTTGTGCTGCAGAAGATGCCAAGTGGAACGAGGCAGAGGTCAATGGCGCAATCGGCAAATTAGAGAAGCGTACCGTTCGTGAACGTGTGATCGGTGGTCATCCTCGAATTGATGGTCGTGATACGGTCACTGTTCGTCCAATCTCTTCACGTACTGGCATTCTGCCACGTACCCACGGTTCTGCTCTCTTCACTCGTGGTGAGACACAAGCGATTGTTGTCGCTACCCTCGGTACCGAGCGTGATTCACAGATCATTGATGCACTGAGCGGTACCTACCGTGAGTCATTTATGCTGCACTATAACTTCCCTCCATTCTGTGTTGGTGAGGCGGGTCGTTTTGGTACGCCAAAGCGTCGTGAGATTGGTCATGGTCGTCTCGCTAAGCGCGGTATCCTGGCTGTTATGCCGACTCTTGAAGAGTTTCCATACGCCATTCGTGTTGTCTCTGAGATCACTGAGTCAAACGGTTCCTCATCGATGGCCTCTGTCTGTGGTACCAGTATGGCGCTGATGGATGCCGGTGTTCCTATCAAAGCCCCAGTTGCTGGTGTAGCGATGGGCCTGATCAAAGAGGGTGAAAAGTTTGCTGTCTTAAGTGATATCTTGGGCGATGAAGATCACCTTGGTGACATGGACTTCAAAGTTGCGGGTACTTCAAATGGTATCAACGCGCTACAGATGGACATTAAAATTCAAGGCATCACCCGTGAAATCATGGCTGTTGCACTTGAGCAAGCCAAAGATGGCCGACTCTTTATTCTTGAAGAGATGAACAAAGAGATCAATTCACATCGTGAAGAGATGTCTGAGTATGCACCTCGCATCATCGAGATTAAAATCAACCCAGATAAGATTCGTGACGTGATTGGTAAAGGTGGTGTCACTATCCGCTCCATCACTGAAGAGACCGGTGCGACTATTGATGTTAATGATGAAGGTATTGTTAAGGTCTTCTCTGTCGATAGAGCTGCGGGTGAAGAGGCGCGTAAGCGTATCGAGCTGATTACTGCTGATGTTGAAGTTGGCACTATCTACGATGGTAAAGTAGCCCGCCTAATGGACTTTGGTGCTTTTGTTACCATCCTTCCTGGGAAAGATGGTTTGGTACACATCTCACAGATCTGTGAAGAGCGGGTTGAGAAGGTGAGTGACAAACTTTCTGAAGGCGATAACGTGAAAGTAAAAGTGCTAGAGGTTGATAAGCAAGGACGTATCCGTCTGAGCATGAAAGGTGTTGAATAGGGTTAACCCTTCTATTTAAAACGTATAGAAAAGGGGCCAGTTGGCCCCTTTTTTTTAGCCTGAAAAAACTACTAACTACCATTAATAGCTGCTTTATTTACCTCTTGGGTGGCGGTGGATTCTACTATCCAACCAAAAATAACCTGCAACTACGACGATATCTAGAAGAATTAAAGCAATGATCAATTGATCTGCAAACATCTTCTTCTCCTCGACACATTTTTAAACTCTTACACTTAAAGTGTAGCTCTAAAACCAGTAAAAAATAGGTATTTAAGTAGTAGAGAATTGCAGAAAAATAGGTGCGGATTACTCTATAGATGGAAGGTTGAAAAGTTGCTCTGCGTTGTTTGATGTGGCGGTGGCTAATTTTGATGCCTCTATTCCAATTAAGTTACTGATAGATAGAGCTATATCAAATAGATAGGCAGGTTCGTTGCGCTCTTTTAGGTGGTTAAAATCAGGCTGATCTGGGGAATCAGTCTCTAGGACAATGGCATCTAAAGGTAGGCGCTTTATTATGCGTTGAAGGCGCTTGGCATGAGGGGAGGTGACGGGGCCTCCAAAGCCGAGCATAAAGCCGAGATCAATCAGCTTAACAGCCTGTTCGTAACTACCAGAATAGCTATGTAAAACGCCATGCAACCCCCGATTGTTTTTGAGCATATGGATAACATCCTCAACAGAACGACGGGCATGGATGATGACGGGCAGCTCAAATTGTTGGGCTAAACCGAGTTGTGCTTCAAAGTAAAAGTGCTGCTTCTCCTGATCAAATTTTACATTGTAAAAATCTAGACCACACTCCCCCACTGCAATTGCTGGCTCACTCTCTAGCCATGTTTCTAATGCTAATAAATCATTTGCTTGGTGTTGTGAGATATAGAGCGGATGTAGGCCATAAGCGGGGAAAAGTGAGCAATCGGAATCACAGCATGCCTTAAGGCGAGACCACCACTTTGATTGAATAGCAGGCATGATCTGCCTAGTTACCCCAGCTGTTTTTGCCCGTTCCATCACTTTGGCTCGATCAAGGTCAAAACAAGAGTTATCAATGTGTGAGTGGGTATCTATAAGTGGCATGATGCTGTTTGGTGGTTCTCTATGTTGGCTATTTCATCACTGAGGGTGTGAGGTGTAAAGTGAGTGTTTTATAAATGTTGGTGCTGAGAATTAACTTCATGGGATTTTCAAGTATTGATGAAAATGAGTCGAAGAGAGAGTTAGACCCATGACAATAAGGTTTAATAGATGGATGATATCGCTAAAAGCAGAAGCCAGCTGATTGAAGATACGGCAAGGATGTACCAAGAGCGAATTGAGATTCGTTCTGTCGGTTTTGAACTGTTACAACAACAAACAAATTTTGAACAACTTCTCTATAGCTCACCTGCTGTGATTCTAACTTTTAATCCCAATGGAACGCTCTGCTCTTTTAGTGAGGGGGCGGAGAGGCTGTTTGGTTATGAGGAGTTGGATGTAATCAATCGTTGTGTTGACTTTCTAATGCCTGATCTCAATCTACCAGTAGATGGGTTGATGGACTTTTTTAGCCAGCGAGCTGTTCAACAGGTTGATCAGTGGCACTCGCCCATTGTTGCACGGCATGTTGATAACAGTGTGCTCTACCTGACCGCTGATATCTCTGAAGTAGGAGGGGCCACTGGGTTTCAGCAGATGTTGGTGGTATTGCAAAATATTACTAAACAGAAGATTGCGGAGCAGGAATATGCACGCTACACCACTAACCTAGAGAGGCTTATTGGTGATTTGAAGGATGAACTGAGGCTCTCTAAAGAGAGTGCGGTCAACGCTGGTTTTGCAGAAGAAGATGCGCTGGCGGTGGTTGTGAATGAGTTGAGCCAGCCCTTAAAACGACTGCTTGGTGAGGTTAAAAAAGGTTTGGACAGTGCCTCAAATAGAAAAAAATATAGCTGTTTAGTGCAATATTTCAAATCAATTGAGAGTGAAGGCGAGGCACTAAGCAGAATGCTCGATGAATTTGTTGGCCCGTGACTGATCTAACGATTCTGTAGCCACCCACATCCATGTGGGTCAGAGATAAGTGGGGGAGGTTCTCCTCCAATTTTAGTCGGGTGTTAGTGCTGCTTTTATGTGAGACACCACCTGATCAAGTGGAATGCTACTATTTTCGCTCTGTTCTCTACCACGATACTCAATACAACCTTCATCAAGCCCCCGCTCACCGATGACAATACGGTGAGGGATACCGATCAACTCCATATCAGCAAACATGAAACCAGGGCGTACATCACGATCATCAAGCAGCACTTCAATACCTGCTGCCTCTAACTCAGCCATCATTTTTTCAACCGCTTGCTGTACACGCTCAGACTTTTTCATCTTCATCGGTAGCAGTGCGACCTGAAATGGTGCGATGGCTGCGGGCCATATGATGCCGCTGTCATCATGGTTCTGTTCGATGGCCGCCGCTACTAAGCGTGAAACACCAATACCGTAACACCCCATGCTCATAGTGACCGATTTGCCTTGATGATTTAACACATTGGCTTTGAGTGCAGTGCTGTATTTTTTACCCAGTTGAAAAATATGACCCACTTCAATACCGCGGGCGATGGTTAGTGTTCCTTTACCATCTGGGCTTGGGTCACCCTCTTGCACGCTACGCAGATCGGCCACCTCTGGTAGAGGCAGGTCACGCTCCCAGTTGATACCAAAGTAGTGTTTGTCATCGATATTGGCACCGGCTGAGAAGTCACTGATGAGTGCAACACTGCGGTCGATGATGATGGGCATTGGTAGGTTGATCGGGCCGAGTGAGCCAGGGCCAACGCCAATAGCTTGGCGGATCTCATCCTCTTCAGCAAAACGTAGTGGAGTGGCTACCTGTGCCAGTTTCTCCGCTTTTGTCTCGTTCAGCTCATGGTCACCACGTACCAGTAGAGCGACCAGGTCGGTATCAATCTCATCTGAAGCAGCAACGATCAATGTTTTGACGGTAGTCTCTATAGGGCGTTGAAACTGCTCAACCAAATCTTGGATGGTTTTTGCATTGGGTGTGTTGATCTGTTCTAACGCCTCTTTCGCCTCAGGGCGCTCATCAGTTGAGGGAACTGCCTCTGCCAACTCAAGGTTGGCCGCATAATCGCTCACTGTGGAGAAGGCGATGGCATCTTCCCCAGCAGCGGCTAATACATGAAATTCGTGTGAGGTGCTGCCACCGATTGAACCCGTGTCAGCATCAACGGCACGGAAGTTGAGGCCACAGCGGGTGAATATATTGCTGTAGGTTTGATACATGAGATCGTAGGTCTCTTGCAGTGATGCTTGATCGACATGGAAGGAGTAAGCATCCTTCATCAAAAATTCACGCGCGCGCATGATACCAAAACGGGGGCGAATCTCATCACGGAATTTAGTCTGAATTTGGTAGAAATTGATGGGAAGCTGCTTGTAGCTCTTTAGCTCATTGCGAGCGATGTCGGTGATGATCTCTTCGTGGGTTGGGCCTAAGCAGAAGGCGCGGTTGTGACGGTCATTAATGCGCAACAATTCAGGGCCATATTGCTCCCAACGTCCAGACTCTTCCCATAACTCAGCAGGTTGTACGATAGGCATCTGTAACTCTAAAGCACTCGCCTTATCCATCTCATCGCGTACGATTTTTTCCACTTTGCGCAGTACACGTAGGCCAAGTGGCATCCAGGTGTAGAGACCACTGGCCAGTTTGCGGATGAGGCCAGCACGCAGCATTAGCTGGTGGCTGATTATTTCAGCATCTGCGGGAGTCTCTTTTACGGTGTTAAGTGGGAATTTTGATGTGCGCATGATCACTCAGAGTTGCTGGTTATTCAGGGTGTGATATTTTAAGCTGGCGGGAAAAATAAATCATCCGAAATGGTATGCTTTATCAAACTTTACTAAGTAAGGCTGGGCTATTTGCGACAGGTATCGCTTATCAGTTTTCTTGCCTCAGTGATTTTTGTTTGTCGCTGTTCTTCGGAGAGGCGCTCTCCACCATAGCGGCGGTTGCCAAGCCCGGTCAGCTTAGCTAAGTTGCCGGTGGCTGCTTTGCAGTTTCTCATTAACCGCTCTTTCTCTGCTTTTTCTTCTGCACGCTTTGTTTTTTGTTGCTTGCGATCCTCTTGACGATCAGCAATGTGCTGTCGCGTATCAAGTAGTCTCTTTTTTGCAGCACTATCTACGGGCCTGTTTTTATGTGTGATTTGGCGTGCATTACCTGATTTTGGTGGGGTTTGTGAGTAGATTGTTACACCATTTTCATCGACCCATTGGTAGACTGCAGCATTGGTAAGAGGTGGCAGAGCCAATATGAGTAATAGTAGTGGTAGTTGGTAGCGTTTCATAAGTGCGGTAAATACTCTCCGATTCTTTTTCGTAAGTATGCGTCATGTTGCTGGTATATCAAGCAAATATGGGGAAGAACATAGGAGGTTTAGCAAAAATATGCGGTTGCTATGAAATAATAGTGGTTATTAATAGGTATCAGGGTTGACCTACTGCCAAAAAGTTTAGTATTTTTATCTGTTTCGAATTGCGAAAGCCTCCGTGGGGGGCTTGGATTTAGTGGAGATCCATAACGTGGAACTGAATGGTGGCGAGATAATAGTCGAATGCCTCAAAAAAGAGGGCGTAGAGCACGTATTCGGCTATCCTGGTGGTGCTGTACTACACATCTATGATGCTATTTTTAATCAAGATGATGTTAAGCATATTTTGGTGCGTCATGAGCAGGGTGCAGCACATGCGGCTGATGGTTATGCACGTACAACTGGCAAACCAGGTGTTGTGTTGGTCACCTCTGGTCCTGGTGCAACCAATGCGGTTACCGGCATTGCTACTGCCTATATGGATTCGGTTCCAATGGTTGTTATCACCGGACAGGTGCCATCGCCTGTTATTGGTAGTGATGCATTTCAGGAGGTTGATACGGTCGGTATTACTCGCCCCTGCGTGAAGCACAACTTCCTGGTTAAGGATGTTAACGATCTAGCGGAGACCTTTAAAAAGGCCTTCTATATCGCGACGACGGGTCGTCCTGGTCCGGTAGTTATCGATGTGCCAAAAGATATCACCTCACCGTGGATCAAAGTGCCGTTTAAGTATCCTACAAAGATTAAGATGCGCTCTTACAACCCGACTACAAAAGGTCATGTTGGGCAGATTAAACGCGCGGTGAAGATGATGCTGGCTGCTAAACGCCCTGTCTTCTACACGGGTGGTGGTGTGGTGTTGGATGGTGCCGCAGCCGAGTTGACGAAGTTGGCGCAGCGCCTCAACTTCCCACTTACTAGCACCCTGATGGGGCTGGGCGGTTATCCTGCGACTGACAAGCAATTCCTTGGCATGTTAGGTATGCACGGCACCTATGAGGCCAATATGGCCATGCATGGCACCGATGTGCTGATCGCTGTTGGTGCTCGTTTTGATGATCGAATCACCGGTAATGTTGAGCGTTTCTGTCCCGATGCGAAGATTATCCATATCGACATTGATCCCTCGTCGATCTCAAAAAATGTCCGTGTTGATATCCCCATCGTCGGTTCGGTGAAATCGGTTCTGCAGTCGATGAATGATGTGTTGGCGGATGTGGAGATCGACCATAAGCCAGAGTTGATTGATGGCTGGTGGAAAGATATCGAAGAGTGGCGTGCGCGTGAGTGTTTGAAATACAGCACAAAGAGTAAGAAAATCATGCCGCAAGCGGCAATAGAGAGCCTCTACAATGTGACCAATGGCAATGCGATTGTCTGTTCAGATGTGGGCCAACATCAGATGTTTGTTGCCCAGTTTTATAAGTTTGATAGGCCAAACCGTTGGGCCAATTCAGGTGGTCTCGGTACCATGGGTTTTGGTCTGCCAGCGGCAATGGGCGCGCAGATTGCAAACCCTGACGATGAAGTGGTCTTGGTAACAGGTGATGCCAGTATCCAGATGTGTATCCAGGAGCTGTCGACCTGTATGCAGTATGGTCTGCCGTTAAAAATTATACTGCTCAACAACGGTTATATGGGCATGGTACGCCAGTGGCAGGAGTTCTTCTATGAGAAGCGCTACTCCGAATCGATTGTTGAGGCGCAGCCAGATTTTATCAAATTGGTTGAGAGTTATGGTCATATCGGTATGACGGTGAGTGATCCAGCTGAGTTGGATAGCACCATGGAGAAGGCGTTTGCGATGAAAGATCGCCTGGTTTTGATCAATGTACTGATCGATCCTGAGTCCAATGTCTACCCAATGATTGAAGCGGGTAAAGGTCACAACGAGATGTATATGCCACCAGAGAGCGAGTTGGTCTGATTATGCGACACATTATTTCAATTTTGATGGAAAATGAAGCGGGAGCACTCTCCCGTGTAGCTGGGCTTTTCTCTGCGCGTGGTTACAATATTGAATCATTGACGGTCTCACCGACTGAAGATAAGACGCTCTCACGTATGACCCTTGTCACATGGGGCAACAACGAGATCATTGAGCAGATCACCAAGCAGCTGAATAAGCTGATTGAGGTGGTTAAGCTGATCGACCTTGCTGAAGGCAAACATATCGAACGCGAACTGATGATGATCAAACTCAAAGCTGAGGGTGATCATCGCGAAGAGGTGAAACGTCTGGTTGATATCTTCCGTGGCAAGATCATTGATGTCAGTGACAACAGCTATGTGGTCGAAATGACTGGTGCAACGAGTAAACTGGATGCCTTTGTTGATACCGTGGCAAATGAGCTAATCGTTGAGGTGGTGCGTACAGGGCCATCAGCGATCTCTCGTGGTATTGGCGGGCTGCATCTATAAAAGATGCGCTCCAGATATCAATAAATTTTTAGTTTTAAACATTAAATAACAAGGCAATTTTCATGGCATTGAATATCTATTACGACAAAGACGCAGACCTCTCTATCATCAAAGGTAAGAAGGTTGTCATCGTCGGCTACGGCTCACAGGGCCATGCCCACGCCAACAATTTGAAGGACTCAGGTGTTGATGTCACCGTTGCACTGCGTGCCGATTCATCATCTGTTGCTAAGGCACAGAACTGCGGTCTAACTGTTAAACCTGTCGAAGAGGCTGTGAGTGAAGCCGATGTTGTCATGCTGCTGACGCCAGATGAGTTTCAGTCTGTCCTCTACCGCGACCAGATCGAGCCTAATCTAAAGCAGGGAGCAACTCTCGCTTTTGCTCACGGTTTTGCCATCCACTACAACCAGGTTGTGCCACGTGCTGATCTGGATGTCATCATGGTTGCACCAAAAGCGCCGGGCCACACGGTGCGTACTGAGTTTGAGCGTGGTGGTGGTATTCCTGATCTGATCGCCATTCACCAAGATGCCAGTGGCACCGCAAAAGAGACTGCGCTCTCTTATGCTTCTGCTATTGGTGGTGGTCGTACCGGTATCATTGAGACCACTTTCCAGGATGAGACAGAGACTGATCTGTTCGGTGAGCAAGCTGTACTTTGTGGCGGTGCTGTTGAGCTGGTTAAGGCAGGTTTTGAGACCCTGACCGAAGCGGGTTATGCGCCAGAGATGGCCTACTTTGAGTGTCTGCATGAGCTGAAACTGATCGTTGATCTGATGTATGAAGGTGGTATTGCCAATATGAACTACTCCATCTCAAACAATGCTGAGTATGGTGAGTATGTCACCGGAGCTAAGGTGATCAACGAAGAGAGCCGTAAAGCGATGCGTGAGTGTCTGCACAATATCCAGACAGGTGAATATGCAAAAAAATTCATCCTCGAAGGCCAGACAAACTACCCAGAGATGACCGCAATGCGCCGTTTGAATGCCGCTCATCCCATTGAGAAAACAGGTGAGAGTCTGCGTTCTATGATGCCTTGGATCAAAAAAATTGTTGATAAGTCTAAAAACTGATCAACAGCGATCTAAGTAATTGAGGAAGGCCTGCATTGCAGGCCTTTTTTATTGGTTTTTCAGATACTTTATGCCAATGCTATACTCATTCGATTATGATTTTAAAATGGTGTGCCACCTCTGCCACTCTCACAAAGATGGCAGGAAATGATTCCAGATGAATGATATTCCAGAAAAGATAAGAAAACGTAGGCGTGGCATCTATCTGCTGCCTAACCTCTTCACTACTGCAACACTGTTTGGTGGTTTTTACGCCATTTTGACTGCAATGAATGGCCGTTTTGAGCATGCGGCCATTGCGATTTTTGTCGCCATGGTGATGGATGGCCTAGATGGTCGAATTGCCCGGATGACCAACACCCAATCTGACTTTGGTGCAGAGTACGATAGCTTAGCGGATATGGTCGCCTTTGGACTAGCTCCCGCGTTGGTGATCTACCTTTGGGCGTTGACCGATTTGGGCAAGCTAGGCTGGTTGGCCGCTTTTGTCTATACCGCTGCCACCGCGCTCCGATTGGCCCGTTTTAATACCCAAGTGGGTATCGCAGATAAGCGCTATTTTCAGGGGCTGCCAAGCCCCTCTGCGGCCGCTATTATTGCCGGTGCCGTCTGGGTGGGTGCCGATAATGGCATTGATGGTACCAGCATCGCTGTTCCCGTGGCTGTTTTAACCACCATCACCGGTCTGTTGATGGTGAGTAATTTCCGTTTTAGTAGTTTTAAAGAGATCGATTTTAAAGGCAAAGTGCCCTTTATGGTGGTCGTTGTTGTGATGTTGGGTTTTGCAATACTGCTTCTACAGCCACCCATCGTGCTATTTTTGATCTTTATGATCTACGCCATCTCTGGCCCCATTATCACACTGGTTCAGTTGCGCAAACGTAAAGCAGATCGCGCGCAACCTTAACCACCAATAGAGCCAGGCACCTTGTGCAGCATGTCTCTCTCTAACTGGGGGTTAGGCTATAAGTTTAAGGGTTGGCAGTTGAAGATGGCTGCGCTATAGTCATTATTAATAACCACTGGATTTTAGATGAACGTCACCACCACGCCAAACAGCTTTAACACCTGCACCCTGTGCAGTGTTTGCGCGTGCCTTCCAGAAAGACTCCTGCCAAGCTTGCTGCTACGACTTCTGCCCTGATGGGCATATAAAATATATCCCTGGCGAGGGTGATAAATACGCAGCAACAATCTAAATGAATATAAAATCAGAGGCTAACCTCAAACGGTAAAGTCTCGGTGGAGCAGTACAATGAGCAGCGAAGAAAAATTAATTATTTTTGATACCACCTTGCGTGACGGTGAACAGAGCCCTGGTGCCTCTATGACCAAAGAGGAGAAAGTGCGTATCGCCAAGGCGCTGGAGAAGATGCAGGTTGATGTGATCGAGGCTGGCTTTCCTATTGCTAGTCAAGGCGATTTTGAGGGTGTACAGATGGTCGCCCGCAGTATTACCGATAGCACCGTTTGTGGTTTAGCACGCGCCTTAGATAAAGATATCGACCGTGCCGGTGAGGCGTTAAAAGAGGCCAACTCGGGCCGCATCCACACCTTTATCGCCACCTCGCCGATTCATATGAAACACAAGTTGCGTATGCAACCTGATCAGGTGATTGAGCAGGCCGTCGCTGCGGTTAAACGCTCACGTCGGTATACCGATGATGTGGAGTTCTCTGCAGAGGATGCAGGGCGTTCAGAGTTGGATTTTCTCTGCCGTATTATCGAGACGGTGATCGATGCTGGTGCCACCACCATCAATATCCCTGATACGGTGGGATACAATCTGCCCAATCAGTTTGGTGAGTTGATCAAACAGTTGATGGAGCGTGTGCCCAACATCGACAAAGCGATCGTCTCTGTACACTGCCACAACGACCTTGGTATGGCCTCAGCTAACTCATTAGCCGCTGTATTGAATGGTGCACGCCAGGTGGAATGCACCATCAATGGTCTTGGCGAACGTGCTGGTAACGCCTCGTTGGAAGAGGTGGTGATGGCAGTCAGAACGCGCCGTGATCTCTTCAGTTGTGAAACAGGCCTCGACACTACACAAATTCTTAGCTGCTCACGGTTGGTCTCCGGCATCACCGGTTTCCCCATTCAGCCCAATAAAGCGATTGTTGGTGCCAACGCCTTTGCCCATGAGTCCGGTATCCATCAGGATGGTGTGCTCAAGAGCCGTGAGACTTACGAAATCATGCGTGCTCAGGATGTGGGGTGGAGTGACAACCGCATGGTAATGGGCAAACATTCAGGTCGAAATGCCTTTCGTGCTCGTTTGAGAGAGTTGGGTAGTGAGTTTGAGTCTGAAGAGGAGTTGAACGCCGCCTTCAGGCGTTTCAAAGATCTTGCTGATAAAAAACATGAGATTTTTGATGAAGATCTTCAAGCTTTGGTTACTGATACTGGCACTACGCTTGAGAATGAGCGGATCAAGCTGGTCGCACTCAAAGTCTGTTCAGAAACGGGTGAAATACCCAAAGCCTCTGTCACCATCACCCATGATGGCGAAGAGAAGAGCGCCTCATCGGTAGGTGGTGGTCCTGTTGATGCCGCCTTTAAAGCGATTGATAGCCTTGTGCAGACGGGTGCAGAACTACAGCTTTACTCGGTTAACAACATCACCAGCGGTACTGATGCCCAAGGTGAAGTGACGGTAAGGCTTGAAAAAACAGGACGTATTGTCAACGGACAGGGTGCTGATACAGATATTGTTATCGCCTCCGCTAAGGCTTTTATTAATGCCTGTAATAAGATCCTAGAACCGATTGAAGATAAACGTCACCCACAGGCTGATGTTTAGGTCTTTGAGTTATATTGATGGATGAGCTGAGTCGGCGACAATATCTTGATGCAATGGGTATCCAGCAATGGGTGCGGCGTGATTCACCTCAGATAGAACCAGAAATGGAGATATCTGAGGTGATCTCCTCTCACGTTAAACCAGTGCCCGCTCCAACCGCTTCTACCGAACTGGGTTGGCATGATCTGGAGGTAGCGGTTGAGGCGTGTCGAGCCTGTGAACTGCATCAAACACGCCAACAAGCGGTATTTGGTGTCGGAGATCCCCAGGCAAATCTACTGATTATTGGTGAAGCACCTGGCGCAGATGAGGATCGCCAAGGTGAACCATTTGTTGGTCCGGCAGGCCAACTGCTCAATGCTATGTTATTTGCGATCGGTCTGCGTCGAGAGCAGATATTTATCGCCAATATTCTCAAGTGTCGGCCCCCTGGAAATCGAGATCCACACGTCAATGAGATGCAGTGTTGCGCTGCATTTTTACAGCGCCAGATCGAATTGATTCAACCAAAGCTAATCCTCTCTGTAGGCCGTATCTCCGCACAAAGCCTGCTTAAATGTGATACCCCAGTGGGACGCCTGCGTGGGCAAGTTCATCGTTATGGCCCACAACAAGTTCCACTGATCGTCACCTACCACCCCGCCTATCTGCTCCGATCACCCGACCAAAAGGGTAAATCGTGGCAAGACCTACAACTAGCCCTGACAACCCTGAGAGGTGAAACAGATTGAGCGGCCATCGCCTCACCTTTCGACCGATGCAGGAGGGAGATCTCTCCATGGTGATGGAGATAGAGCTACGAGCCTACCCTCACCCTTGGAGTGAAGGCATAATGCGCGACTGCCTGCGCAGTGGTCACCATTGTTGGCTCACTCTCTATGGCAACCGAATTGTTGGCCACGCGGTGATGAGCATTGCTGCTGATGAATCCCACCTCCTCAACATAGCCATCGACCCCAAGTGCCACGGACATGGATATGGCCGCATACTGCTAAAACATATGCTTGGTCTTGCCCAACAGAAAAATGTAGGCACCGTTTTCCTTGAAGTGAGGGACTCAAATCGTGTGGCTGCGACACTCTATGACTCGGTTGGCTTTAACGAAGTGGGGCGGCGTAGAGGTTACTATCCTGCTACTAAAGGACGAGAAGATGCCATTGTTTATGGCTTGATACTGTGAATTTTATTGAATCCTTAAAACCACGTTCTTAGAACGTGGATTCTTTACTCGACGCACCTGGAGTAATTGCAGAGAGGAAATAAGGGTGATTCCAGCCAATAATACTATTTAGGTCACTTATTCAACGCGCTCTTTGGTTGCCTGTTTAGATGGCTGCGCATCATAAATGTGCGGTAGAGCAGGGGGATTACAAACAGAGTCAATATGGTTGAGAAGCCTAGCCCCCAAACAATAGCGGAGGCGACGGGCCCCCACATGAGTGATTTGCCTCCAAAGCCTATCGCTAAGGAGAATAGCCCAGCAATAGTGGTGAGTGAGGTGATGATGATGGGGATGACGCGTCGGCGGGCGGCATAGAGGGTGGCGTGCAGGACACTCATACCGGCGATGAGGCGCTGGTTGGCGGCATCGATCAAAACAATGGCGGCGTTAACCGCAATTCCGGCTAAGGCGACGACACCATAGAGGGTGTAGAGGCTGAGTGGGTTCTGTGTCACCAGTAGGCCAAAAACAACACCTGAGAAGGCCATTGGTACGGTTACCAGGATCAACATAGGCTGAAAGTAGCTACGGAATTGAGTGCCTAATATCAGATAGATTAGACCGATGCCAAAGAGCATCAGCATGCTTAGTGCTTCGATACTCTCCTGAATATCCTCCATCTCACCGGTAAAATCGAGGTTGATCCCTGGGTAGTTATCCTGAATGCGTAGCCACTCCTCTTGTAGGAGCTGGTTGGCTTCAAGTGTGTTCATCTTGGATTTATCTAGATCGGCACTCAATGTGATGGTGCGCCGGAAGTTGTAGTGTCGGATATTGGCTTTGCCTCGATCAACTTCAACTGAGACGATGGCCCTTAATGGGATTGTTCCACCAGTGGGCAGTGTTAGTGGTATTTGGAGTAGTTGATCAATATCTTGGTAATGAGATGAGTTGGCGCGTAGGCGCAGCTCTAGTTTTTCACCCTGATACTGCATTGAAGCGACCACTTCGCCATCAAATAGCAGACGTATGGTGCGTGAGACATCGGCAGGGTGTAACCCGGCACGTTTTACTGCATCTTGATTGAGTATCAGGCGTAGCTCCTGTTTGCCAGGGCTATCGTCATCCTCAATATCTTTTACTGCGGGTATGGTTTTGAGGTATGCCCAGAGATGGTCGGTCACCTCTCGCAGCTGCTCAAAGTGATCTCCACGAACCTTTACTTTGATCGGTTTTGAGGTGGGTGGCCCGCCTGATAAGATCAAAAATGAGAGGGTGGCCTCTCCAGCGTGTTGCATCACCTCTGCTCGCATTGCCTCAGTGATCTCATCGACTCCTCGCATCCCCTCTAATTTGGGTAGGAGACTGACTGAGACCTGACCATAGCGGCTACCAAAGCGAGCCTCTTGCTCGGTAAACATCTGCCCAGCTGTTGAGGCGAGACCTCGCACCTCCTCTTTATTTAGATGTTTTTTGGCACTATCTTCAACCAGCTGCACTTTGCGCATAGTCTCTTCTAGTGGTGTTCCTGGTGGCATGGTGACATTGATGTAGTACATGCGCAGTGGATCGAAGGCAAAGAACTGCACTTTCACCATGTCACTGAGAAAAACACCGCCGGCAGAGAGTAGAATCATAAAAACAAAGGAGAGCGAGAGGAGGGGGCGGCGCAGCACTTTTATCAGTAGTCGGCAATATTTGATTCGTACCCAATGGGTGATGCTGATTCGCCAGCGGTGAACTCGTGAGGGTTTGTTAAAGTTGACGCGTGATGCTGAGACATGCACGGGTAACATCCAGTAGGCCTCTAACAGACTGATGGCGAGTGCGATGGTGACCACAAACGGGATGACAAACATGAAATCGCCAAGGATGCCGGGTAGCAACATCAAGGGTAGAAATGCGGCCATAGTGGTGATGATGGCGGCGGTAACGGGAGTGAAGACTTCGACCAGTGCCTCTTGTGCTGCTTGAAGTGCATCGGTACCACGCTGAATTCGGTAGTAGATCGCCTCGACCACCACAACAGCATCATCCACCAGCATACCTAATACCAGCACCAGCCCAAGTAGGACGGAGACATTGAGTGTTGAACCCGTCATGTTTAGCACCCAAAAGGTGCCAGCTAGGGTGAAGGGAATACCAATGCCGATAAAGAAGGCGATGCGTGAACCGAGGAAAACCCAGGTCACTAGTGTCACTAATGCAAGACCAAAGAGCGCATTGGTCTGCATGATGTTGATGGCTGTCCGTGTGGGAATGGTCTGATCATCAAGTAGGAATAGATTGACCCCTTGTGCATTAATGGTTCTGTTTTTCTGGGCAATGTAGTCGCTTAAACGCTCGACTAATTTTAGTGTGTTGGTGTAATTCTTTTTGGTGATGGAGAGCATCACGGCAGGCTTTGAGTCAAACTGCACCAGCTGTTCAGCATCGGCTCGTGTACGGCTGACTTGTGCCAACTCCCCTAGAGGCACTTCGCCCTCTGTGGTGAGTATTGGCAGTGAGGCGATATATTCAGGATCGGCATCGGCACCGAGTACGCGTACCAACCACTCTTGGCTCTGCAGTTGCATCACTCCAGCGGAGGTATCTTTGAAGCTGGCTCTTATGGTATCTGCTATTGCAGTGGCTGAT
Organism: Sedimenticola sp.; assembly: GCA_027068675.1. GTDB lineage: Bacteria > Pseudomonadota > Gammaproteobacteria > Chromatiales > Chromatiaceae > JAKITT01. The sequence continues at coordinate 3,410 of JAMOMH010000243.1, read as the reverse complement.
ACTCCGTATTGTTGGAGCTTTTCAGGGTTAAATTCAATGACAATCTCAGGCTTGTGCAGCGCGGCGGGGCGAGCGCCATCAACGCCTTTAATGCGCTCAATATCCTCTTTGATCGCTAATGCATTGCGTCGCAATACTTCATCATCGGCTTGTCCGCTGATGATGATTAGGGCGGTTGGGAATGAGTTGCTGGAGGTGATTTCAAAGATGTAAGGGTCTTCTGCCTCATCGGGCAGATCGGTATTAGCTTTGTTCTGAATTTCACGCCGTAGATCACTGATCCGTTTGTCAAAGGTGCGATCATCCAGCTCATCAAAGCGAATGGTGATGTCTGAGATGCTCTCGCGGCTACTGCTCTGGACAAATTTCACATCTGATATTTTTGCAGCGGCCTCTTCGAGAGGGTCGGTTATTAGCTTTTCGATATCCTCTGCTGATGCGCCGGGTAGCACGGTGGTGATACTGATCCAGTTGAAGTTGATCTCAGGGTCCTGCTCACTCGGCATCTGTGAATAGGAGACGGCTCCCATCACCAAGACGATAACAAAGGTGAGGTTGGCCAATACATGGTTGGTTAAAAGGCGCTTCAACATGCTATTGGCGTTCTATCTTGTCGCCATTTTGGAGTGTCTGCCTACCCGTGGTTACTAGCTGGGTCTCTGCGGGGAGTTGTGACACCAATACGATGCGACCCTCTTGTGCATCAGGTAGAGGGATGAAGTGTGCCTTACCTTGCTGCGCCACAAACAGCCCTAATCTGCCCTCTCGCTGAACAAGTAAATTAGCGGGGAGATGGGGGCGAGTGTCATGCCAGATCAATCGACCTGTGCTGCCGGTAATGGTGCTTTCATCTTGGAAGGTAAGTCTCACCTCTACCGTACGCTGGCGACTATCTTGCAGCGGCAGTACGGCACGTAGTGTGACAGGATACTCCGCCTTTGCTGTTGAGAAGGTGATGGTGTGGGAGGTGCTTAGTTGCGGAATATCATAAGGGTGTAGTTGAGCAACAACTTCGATGGCATCAGTGGCCAAGAGCTGAATAAGGGGGGTGCCAAGGTTGACCCACTCCCCCTCACTGATCAGTCGTTTAGTGAGGGTGCCGCTAAAGGGGGCTTTTAACACGGTGTGTGCTAGGTCGGATTCTGCAAGTTTTATGGCGAGTTGTTGCTGGGCCAATTGGGCCAGCAGGCTCTCTAGCTCAGATTCATGCTGTAGAACTCGCTCTTCAGATACATTGCGCTGGCTACTCAGACGTTTTGCCTGTTTAAGTTGGTATTGAGAAAATTTGATCTTTGCCTGTAGCGAGCGTTTGGCCGCTTGAGACTGTTTTAGTGTTATTAGGTAACGGGTGTTATCAATTTGTAGTAGGTTATCGCCCCGTTTGACGGACTCCCCAACAAGTGGCTTCAGCTTGATAACTCGACCCGTTACCTCGCTGCTTAAGGTACTGTTTTTGTATGAAATAGTCTCGGCGGGCGCGCTTGATTGTGGGTAGATCAATCTTTCTGATAGTGGCTCAATGACTACTTTTGCGGCAAGACTCAATGCGGGAAAAAGAGTGAGTATTAGTGCGCCAGTGGTCAACCATGCTCTTTTCATAATTGTGTCGCTACCCTGCTTTTTAGTACGGCTGTTGAGAGTGTAAATTATACATTCTCTCAGTACGACGTCGCCATTTTATCAGGGCAATAAAAAAGGGGCCGAAATGGCCCCTTTTTCATGCGGCTAAATTGGGCGTTTAATAGACACCGACATCAATATAGGAGCGGGAGAGCTTACCGAGTGCGATGACATAGGCAGCAGTGCGATAGTCATCAATATCGGGGTTGTTCACCTTGGTAGCGATGATTGCTTGTAGTGCGAGCCGCATGCTGTCATCCAAGCCAGAGCGCACCAAGTCCAGCTCATCGGCACCGCGAACCAGCTCTTTTTGAATCCAATCGGGTACTTTGCCGTTATTCATCTCCTCTAATGCGGTGACGATATGTTGGCCGCGTGCCTCATCAAATCGTCGTTCAAGACGACCAAAACGGATATGGGTGAGGTTACGAATCCACTCAAAATAGGAGACAATTACACCGCCCGCATTGAGATAGGCATCGGGTAGAATGACGACCCCACGCTGTTTTAAGAGCCGGTCTGCCTCAAAGGTGACGGGGCCATTGGCCGCTTCTGCGATCATTGTTGCTTTGATTTTTTTGGCATTTCCTTCGTTGATCACCCCCTCCATTGCAGCGGGGATTAAGATGTCACAAGCCATCTCAAGTACTTTGATGCCATCCTCTACATAATCGGCACCCGCAAAGCCTTTTACACCGCCATGATCACATTTGTGTAGATAGGCCTCTTCAACATGGATGCCATCCTTATTGATGATAGCGCCATCCCACTCAATGATGGCGATGACTTTAGAGTCATCCTCTTCCGATAGGAATTTTGCTGCGTGGTAGCCCACATTGCCAAGTCCTTGGATGATGATTTTTTTACCCCCAAGATCTCCCTTTAGGCCCGCTTCCTTCACCTCCTCTTTGTGGCGAAAGAACTCACGCAGGGCAAATTGAACACCACGCCCTGTTGCCTCAGTACGACCACGGATACCGCCATGTTCTACTGGTTTGCCAGTGACGCAGGCGATGTGGTTGATATCTTCAGGGTGCAGATGTTTGTAAGTATCGGCAATCCAGGCCATTTCACGTTGGCCGGTGCCCATATCGGGAGCAGGTACATTGGTTGATGGACTAAGAAAACCTTTTTTTGCCAATTCACGGGCAAATCGTCGGGTGATCTTCTGCATCTCATCACGAGTATATTGGGAGGGGTCGATGTGTAGGCCGCCTTTGGAGCCGCCAAAGGGGACGTCAACGATGGCGCACTTGTATGTCATCAGGGCAGCTAGTGCTTCAACTTCGGGTTGATCAACACCCAGTGAGTAGCGGATGCCCCCTTTTGAAGGGAGGCGATGGGCGCTGTGGGTGGCACGCCAGCCTGAGAAGACCTGAATCTCACCGCGGATCTCAACGGGGAAGTTGACCTGCAAAACGGATGCACAGCTCTTCATCGCTCTGGCAACACCTAGGTCTAGATCCATAATATTGATCGCGTGGTCCACCATGTGATCAACGCTCTGTCTGAAAGAGAGACCACCCGTCTGTTCTGAGCTCATGAGATTATCCTTTATTATCTTGCTGAAAGTTCTTGATGCTGTTTATAAAACCTGCTCTTCTGAACGGGTAGCGTCCAATCGTTTTGTTTCTTTATAGTAGTTTCTTTCTTTTTTCTATCTCTTCAACTCGGCACTTTAATCTGCCATTGGCGAGCTGCACATTGATGGGATCACCTGCGGCAACATCTGCTGCATTTTGCAGAACGGCACCATTTTCTGTGGTGGTGACAAGTGCATAACCTCGACC
>JAMOMH010000242.1 GCA_027068675.1 Sedimenticola sp. | reverse complement strand
GCCATTAATTTCAGAAGTATCTCAATCAAAATTGTCGAAGATAAGGCATTAGCCATCTCCGAGGTGGTGAAAGCAAGCATTACCGCTCACATGAAGGGCAACATCATGGAGCATCGAGACTACTTTTTTAATGAAATTGACTCTCTTAGACTGGTTGAAAATGTTGCCATCATTCGCTCAAATGCTGTCAATGCCCAATTTGGAGAGGGAGGATCTTTTGAAAAAGAGGTCGACCATATTACAAAACAGGCCTTTGAGAGTAAGCAGCCCGTCTTTCTAATTGAAGATATCCAACTCAAACCTTATATGCGTGCTATCGTGCCCTTCATCGCCAGCAGTAGAGGCGGGCTTAACTGCTTAGAGTGTCATCAAGTGGCTGAAGGCACGGTTTTAGGTGCACTAGATCTAAAAATGGATTTATCCGAGTATCGTGAGACCACATTCAAACTGCTGGCTACTATCGCTTTAATCGTCTCAACATTTATTGCCCTTATCGTCACCAACAATTTCCGCACTATTCAGCGCTATATTCAAGAACCTCTACAGCAGTTAATCAAACAGGGTGAGGAGGCTTATTACTCCAACACGCCCATCAACGCCAGCAACTTTGAGTGCAAAGAGTTTGAGGAGGTTGCCAAGGAGATCAATCACTTTACTCACGATTTATTACAGAACAAAAGCCTTATCGAGAAGAAAAATGAGCAACTTGCAGAGCTCGCACATGAGGTTGATAGCGCCCATAAGGAGACGGTGTTTACCATGGGAGTCATTGAGGAGCATCGCTCCCAAGAGACCCGTAATCACACGATCCGCGTCACCAACTACAGTCAAATATTAGGACAGAAGGCGGGGCTCAGTGAAAGTGACATTGATCTTCTGATAACTGCCGCACCACTGCATGATATCGGCAAACTAGGTATCCCCGATGCTATTTTGCTAAAACCTGGAAGGCTAACTGAACAAGAGTACATGCTGATGAAAACCCACGCCTCAATAGGTCACAATATGCTCTGCCACTCTAAGGGGGGCACATTACAAGCAGCTGCCATTATCGCCCATCAACACCATGAACATTGGGATGGCAGCGGTTATCCTGAGGGGCTGGCGGGCGAAAATATCCATATTTTTGGCCGAATCATTGCGTTGGTTGATGTCTATGATGCGCTGACCACTAAACGAGTCTACAAAGATGCCTGGAGCCAGGAGGATGCACTGGCCTATATCCAGAAAGAGAGCGGTGGTCATTTTGATCCTCAGTTGGTTGAGGCATTACTGAAATGTAGCGATGAGCTAAGTGCCATCAAAAAGAGATATAACGAATAGAGCCTTTACACGGATATGTCACGCATCATTCTATTTAATAAACCTTACGGCGTTCTCACTCAGTTTACCGACAGCGAGAAGCGTGCCACCCTGGCCGATTTTATTCCAATAAAAGCGATCTATCCAGCCGGACGACTCGATCGGGATAGTGAAGGGTTACTGCTACTAACTGATGATGGCAAGCTACAACACCAACTGGCCAATCCACGTTTTAAAACATGGAAAAGCTATCTGGTTCAAGTTGATGGAACACCAGATAAAAATGCAATCAAGCAATTGGAGGATGGAGTGGTTTTGAAGGATGGCCCAACCAAACCCGCTAAAGCAAGTATCATCCTACCACCTTCACTCTGGTCTCGTGATCCACCTGTCCGTTTTAGGGCAGCGATACCCACCACATGGCTTGAGATAAAGATTCGTGAAGGACGAAATCGCCAAGTTAGACGTATGACCGCTGCTGTCGGCCACCCAACGCTACGCCTGATACGCAAAAGTATTGGCAACTGGCAGCTCGGTCAACTCCAACCTGGCAAGTGGCTAGAGCTGTCGGCAGGAGAGCACTAAATTCAACCTAAATTCTGCTGCTTATCTAAAAACTAAGTATTTTCACCCGTTCTAATACTGGCAACTTAGTATACTGCCGGCAACACTACCTACTATATGGGAACAAATATCCGCTATTTTTGTTAAATAGCGCACACATTCTTGCATTATAATGCCTTGCATATACATTTATATGCAGGAGCTTTACCAAACCTGAGGAGGATTAATGTTAAGCCTAATAAAGTCGCTCAAAGATAAAGCGCACAAAGTATCTGCGCTAGAATCGCTGAGAACAGCTGTGCATAACATATCCGCACCACAAGCCTCCGGTCATAGCACTAAAGGTCAAGCTGAAGGGACTGAGATCACCTACAATCCTCGATTAATTGTTGAACTTATCGAGGAGCACAAGCGACTGATGTCTCTGCTATTGGAGGTTGAAACAGCCTTTTCAAATGGAAAAATTGCAGCGACACACAAAAAACTTGAAGCATTTAATGCCTCTTTAGGCGATCACATGCTTAAGAAGAACATCAAACTCTATATCTATATGCAGTACAGCATGAAGCGCTTTAACAATAATGATGTCAATATTGCCGAATTCAAACGCGGCATGACCGCTGCCAGCCGGCATGCCAACACCTTTATCAAAAATCATAAGAACACCCTCAGTAAAGGGAGGGTAAAACCCTCGTTTGCTGAGGATCTTGATACAATCATCCAAGAGATAGCCATTCATATCGAGCATGAAAAAAGCGGTCTTTTCCCCTACTACCTACCACCAGATGCTTATGTTTAAATTTAAGTATCTACAAAAATGTGTTTGAAATAAAGGGGCTAAATGCCTCTTTTCTTATCTCGCACTCAGCACATAAAAATAAAAATATGTCACAAAAGAGCTAAAACCTCTGGAACATCGGTGGAAATTACCCCTCTAAGGTTGTTCAATACGCATTTTCATTTTCCAGAAATAAAAGGTACAACACATGCGCAGAATCGCCTCAATACTCGCTGCACTGACTCTACTTCTCAGCCAAACCGCTTGGGCCGGTTTTGATGATGCCTGGGATACTATCGAACCTGCCATCCCAACCGACAGCAAAGCTAAAGTTGAAGTAGTTGAGTTCTTTTGGTACGGCTGCCCACACTGTTACTCTCTTGACCCTGTTATTGAAAATTGGAAAAAAACCCTACCTAAAGATGTCGCTTTTAGACATGTTCCCGCCGCTGTAAACCCTAGTTGGTTGCCACACTCTTACTTTTTCTATGCCGCTGAACTTTTAGGTGTCATAGATAAACTACATGAGCCACTCTTTGACGCATTGCACAAAGAAAAACGCCGTATCTACAGTAAAGAGGCGCTCATCTCATTTGCAGTTGAGAATGGTGTCGATGAGGCCAAAATGCGTAAAGCATGGCGCTCATTTGCTGTAAATACCAAGGTGCAGCGTGCCAATAAGCTTGCCAAGCACTACCGTATCAATGGCGTACCCAACATTGGTGTCAACGGTAAATATTTAACCAACGGCCAGTTGGCAGGTACCAACCAGAAAATGATGCGTGTTGTTGATCATCTAATTCAGGCAGAACTGAAAGGTGTTGATCCTGACTAAGTAAATTTGGGGCGGTCAACACGATCGCCCCATTCCCCTCTCTTTCACAGCATGACCTCAACGCATTCCCACTGTACAATCACGCCATCTAAGGGAACCCTGTGAATTAAGACTAATTTCACAGGCTTTCTACACAATAACAATGGGGTGAAACTGATGTCAGGTAATGGAATTCTAGTCACAGGTGGCGCAGGTTATATCGGCAGCCATACGGCTCGGCAGCTGGCAAACGCTAGCGAAAAACTCTTTATTCTTGACAACCTCAGCACCGGTTTTAAACAGTCTGTACTAAACGGCGAGCTGATTATTGGCAACACCGGTGACAGAGAGCTAGTCAGCCGTATCCTGAAGGATAACGGTATCGATACGGTCATCCACTTTGCCGCTCACACCGTGGTACCTGAATCCGTCACCAACCCGCTAAAATATTATGGCAACAACACCTGCTGCACACGCAATCTGCTGGAGTGCTGCCAAGAGGCTGATGTAAAAAACTTCATCTTCTCATCAACAGCAGCTGTCTACGGCACACCCGATGGCGGCATCGCCGCTGAAGAGGCAACAAAACAGCCCATCAACCCATACGGTACATCCAAGTTGATGAGCGAGATGATGCTGCGTGATCTCTCAGCCGCCACCTCTCTTAAGCATGTTATTTTGCGTTACTTCAATGTGGCTGGTTGCGATCCAAAGGGTGAGATCGGGCAGAGTACGCCCAATGCCACACTACTAACCAAAGTGGCCTGTGAAGCTGCTGTTGGTAAACGCGATGCTGTCTACATCTTCGGCACCGACTACGACACACCCGATGGCACCGGTGTACGCGACTACATCCATGTTGAAGATCTAGCCAACGCTCATGTCAAAGCGCTCGACTACCTGCGTGGTGGTGGTGAATCGACCACTCTCAACTGCGGGTATGGCCACGGTTACAGTGTGCGTGAGGTATTGGATGCTGTCGGCAGAGCCAATGGCTCTCCTCTCAACATTATTGAAGAGGCACGCCGTGCAGGCGACCCTGCATCACTGGTTGCCAATACTGCACGCATCCAAGAGGTGCTCGATTGGAGCCCCCAATATGATGATCTCGACACCATCGCAGAAACCGCTCTCGCTTGGGAGCGCAAACTACTTACAGACCCTTGGGGCAATGTGTAACCCTCATTAGGATCTGACAAATATGGATCTGCTACAGATATTCATCCTAGCTGCGCTGCAAGGGCTGACCGAATTTCTGCCTGTCTCCAGCTCAGCCCATCTCATTCTTGCCCCGCAGGTACTTGGTTACGCTGACCAGGGGCTGGCCTTCGATGTTGCAGTACACCTCGGCACCCTAGCGGCGGTTACCAGCTACTTTCGTAGACAGATCGCTGCCATCATCATCGATCTTAGCGACTCACTCTTCGGTTCCAAACAGACAACAGAAAACTCCCGCATGGGGTGGATGATTATTGTTGCCACTATTCCCGTCTGTATCTTTGGCCTATTGATGAAATCACTGGTTGAGACCGACCTGCGCTCACCGTTGGTGATCGCCACCACCACACTCATCTTTGGTGTGATGCTCTACTGGGCCGATCTCAAGGGAAAACAGGAGCGGGCAGAACATGAGATGAAGATGCGAGATGCCATCATCATCGGCATGTTCCAAGCCATCGCCATCATCCCTGGCACATCACGTTCTGGCATCACCATAACCGCTGGGCTATTACTCGGCCTGACTCGTGAAGCCGCTTCACGGTTCTCATTTTTGTTATCCATCCCCACCATCCTGATGTCAGGTGGGCTGGTTACTCTCGACCTAATCAAGAGTGATACCGCTATCGCATGGAGTGAGCTATGGCTCGGTGCACTGCTCTCCTTCTTCTGCGCCTACCTCTGCATTCACCTCTTCCTGCGCTTTATTGAGCGCATCGGCATGCTGCCCTTCTTTATCTACCGCATGCTACTGGGCGGCATCATTCTAATCATCGTGCTAGGCAGTACTCCAGAGATGCTATCCTATTCATAAAGCCGTATTGACTCCTAACATGCACTCAACACCAGACTGCTGCTTAACTATCACCTACCTGCTACAGCTCAGTTGATGCTGTAACAGGGCGAGTGAAATATAGCGAGATCTAGAGGTGTTATCTCTCTGCCCCGCTACTCTGTCCAGGCTATTTTTGCTCTCGGTTGATGGCGCGATAGCCGATATCAGTTCGGTAGTAAACGTCATCCCAACTAATCTGCTTAACAAGCTCATAGGCGTTAGCTTGAGCTTGAGCCACGCTGTTACCAAGTGCAGTTGCGCAGAGTACCCGCCCACCGGCGGTGACAGTGGCTCCCTCTTTAGAGGCAGTGCCAGCGTGGAACACTTTTCTGTCGGTGGAGAGGTCGGTTGGTAGGCCGCTGATCACATCCCCTTTTCGGTAACTCTCGGGGTATCCTCCTGCTGCCAAAACGACACCGAGTGCTGCGCGGGAGTCCCACTCAGCACTGCATTCATTTAGCTTGCCATCAATAGCGGCATTGCAGAGTGCAACCAGATCAGACTTTAGGCGAAGCATGATTGGTTGTGTCTCTGGGTCGCCAAAACGGCAGTTGTATTCAAGCACTTTAGGCACACCATCACTGTCGATCATTACCCCAGCATAGAGGAAACCGGTGTAGGGTACGCCTTCGTTAGCCATCCCTTCAACGGTCGGGCGGATCACCTGCTCCATGATGCGTTCATGCATCTCTGGTGTGACGACAGGTGCGGGTGAGTAGGCACCCATGCCGCCTGTATTGGGACCAGCATCGCCATTGTCACGCGCTTTATGATCTTGAGATGAGGCCATTGGCAGGATGTTTTTACCATCGACCATGACGATAAAACTCGCCTCTTCACCCCGCAGAAACTCCTCAACCACTACGCGATGGCCCGCTTCACCAAAGGCGTTGCCGGCAAGCATATCTTTGATCGCCTCTTCGGCAGTGCTCATCTCATCGGCTAGGATCACCCCTTTGCCAGCGGCAAGACCATCCGCTTTGATGACGATGGGTACGCCCACTTTGTGCAGGTAGGTGAGAGCTTTGTCGATATCGGTAAAGCTATCATAAGCAGCCGTTGGGATATTGTGCCGCTCTAGGAAATCTTTAGTGAAGGTTTTTGACCCCTCCAGTTGTGCGGCCTCTTGGGAGGGGCCGAAACAGCGTAGTCCAGCTGCTGA
>JAMOMH010000241.1 GCA_027068675.1 Sedimenticola sp. | reverse complement strand
TGAATGACTAAAGTAACAAGTTGGGATGACCGATACAGATAATTATGAGTGCACTTGATATAAATAATCTTGGCCTAGTGCCAATGGTGGTAGAGCAGACTGCTCGTGGTGAACGTTCGTACGACATCTACTCCCGCCTACTGAAAGAGCGCGTAATATTTTTGGTTGGCCAAGTTGAAGATCAAATGGCTAACCTGATTGTTGCTCAGTTACTGTTTCTTGAGTCAGAAAATCCTGATAAAGATATCCATCTCTATATCAACTCCCCAGGTGGTTCAGTCACTGCGGGTATGGCGATATACGATACGATGCAGTTCATTAAGCCTGATGTTAGCACTATGTGTATCGGCCAAGCGGCCAGCATGGGTGCATTACTACTAACAGGTGGAGCTGCTGGAAAGCGCTTCTGCCTCCCTAACTCCAGAACCATGATTCATCAGCCTCTTGGTGGTTATCAAGGTCAGGCAACAGATATAGAAATTCATGCAAAAGAGATTTTGCAGATGCGCGATCGCCTAAATGGTATTTTGTCTCACCACTCTGGCCAAACAGTTGATAAAATTGCTCTTGATACTGAACGTGATAATTTCATGAGCGCTGAAGAGTCTGTCGCCTATGGTTTGATCGACCAAGTGTTGCAAGAACGAAGCAGTAGCGCAGAGAGTTAAAGAGGAGCATTCCTCAATATTGATGGCAACCCTCTTTTTGCTTTGCCGTTATATAGATCTAAGATGAGCAGATGATCCTCGTAGGAGTAAACGAATGAGTGACGACAACAACAGCAAAGGGGATGATGGAAAGCTTCTCTATTGCTCATTTTGTGGCAAGAGCCAGCATGAGGTCCGCAAACTAATTGCAGGCCCTTCGGTCTTCATCTGTGATGAATGTGTTGAACTCTGTAACGATATTATTCGTGAAGAGATTCAAGAGGGTGAAGCACCAAAGTCCTCTGATAAGCTGCCTATCCCCCATGAAATCAACGAGACCCTCAACCAATATGTGATTGGCCAGCGCCGCGCTAAAAAAGTTCTTTCTGTTGCTGTCTATAACCACTTCAAACGTCTCCAATCGAAAGATTCCAGTGAGATAGAGATTGCTAAAAGCAATATTCTTTTGATTGGCCCAACAGGTTCAGGCAAAACACTTCTAGCAGAGACATTAGCTAGACTTCTTGATGTACCTTTCACTATTGCCGATGCAACAACCCTAACTGAAGCGGGTTATGTTGGTGAGGATGTGGAAAATATTATCCAGAAATTGCTACAAAAATGTGATTATGATGTAGAGAAAGCGCAGACGGGCAT
>JAMOMH010000240.1 GCA_027068675.1 Sedimenticola sp. | reverse complement strand
CTTGTTGCACCTCTAATTCACCTGCTAAGAGTTTAATGAGCGTCGATTTACCCGCACCATTGGGCCCCAATAAGCCAATACGGTCACCAGGTGCCAGATTAAAATTGAGCTGATTAAGAATAATAGCGTCATCATAGCCTACCTCTCCTTTTTCAATTTGCAGGAGCGGGTCTGGCCGTTTCTTAGGTGGCAAAAAGCTAAAATGGAAGGGCGAGTCAACATGTGCAGGGGCGATCTCCTCCATCCGCTCCAGTGCTTTGAGACGACTTTGCGCCTGCCGAGCTTTGGTTGCTTGTGCACGAAAGCGGTCAACATAGCGACGAATGTGGGCAATCTCACGCTGCTGTTTCTCATAAGCGGCCTGTTGCCCAGCGAGGTATTGCGCGCGCATTTTTTCAAACGCTGAGTAGTTTCCGGTGTAGAGCGTAGCGATCTGATGTTCAATGTGCAGGATATGGCCAATCACACGATCAAGAAAATCACGATCATGTGAGATCAGCAACAGCGTACCTGGGTAGCAACGTAACCACTCCTCCAGCCAGATAACGGCATCAAGATCGAGATGGTTGGTTGGCTCATCAAGCAGTAGTAGATCAGAGCGACAAATCAGCGCACGAGCTAAATTGAGGCGCATGCGCCAGCCGCCCGAGAAGGAGGATACCGAACACTGCTCCTGCTCATTTTTGAAACCAAGGCCACTCATCAGGCGTGCCGCTCGGCTGCGTGCCGTATAACCATCAATAATCTGAAATTGCTCATGCAGAGTCGCTTGAGCTTCACCATCATCAACAGCTTCAGCTTTTGCTAATGCCTGTTCGATCTGTCGCAGCTCTACATCACCATCAAGCACATATTCAATAGCCGCTCGCTCCAACGCTGGGGTCTCTTGAGCAACACTGGCAATAGTCATTTTTGGTGGGCAGCTATACTCCCCGCAGTCTGCATGCAGATCACCACGAATCAGTTCAAATAGGCTCGATTTTCCACAGCCGTTACCGCCCGTGATGCCCACTTTCCAACCTCGGTGCAGGGTAAAACTGGCATTTTCAAATAGAACTTTTGTGCCCCGGCGAAGGGCGAGAGAGTCAAACTTTAGCATGGGCGCAGTTTAACGCTTTTTACTTGGTAGCAACGGATTAATTAATGCGGTGGTCGCCGGTCAAATTTACGGTAGTTGATCGCTTCACTGAGATGCACCCTCTCAATCTTCTGGCTATCCGCCAGATCAGCAATGGTACGGGCTAGTTTGAGAATACGGTGATAGGCACGAGCAGAGAGTCCAAGCCGCTCACAAGCTTGGCTGA
>JAMOMH010000239.1 GCA_027068675.1 Sedimenticola sp. | reverse complement strand
ACGGTTTTTCGCCCGCTTGGCATGGCATCGGTATTGATGGTCTCTCCGTGCATGGTGCGCATGGTCTCAGCAGAGAGGCGTACCGTCTCAATACAGCGATCAACCTCAATGCGCGCAAAGGTGATGGGCTTACCGACTTCATCGGTAATAGTACGTGCCATTGTCTCACGACTCTCTTGAAGTCGGCGCGCCACATCAAGCAGCCAGTCACATCGCTGCGACAGGGTAGAGTGTTTACATGTAAGCGCCGCCTTTTTGGCAATGTCAAGCGCTTGATGTGCATCTTCGGCACGACATACCGGAGCACGACTGACAACCTCACCGCTATACGGACTGAGACGTTCACTAAAGTGTTCTTTCACCGCTTCGGTTGAACCGAACAATATTTTTGCATCCATAATCTGGCTCCTTTGGTGCTATTCTAGCAAAATTTGGATAACCTCATAACCGGTTCATTCTCTCCTACAGAGAAACTCTGAGTCCATAGGTCTAACTCCGAATAATACGCACTACCTGCGTCAACATAAACACCCCACCCATCACCAACAAGGCACTGCCTATGTGAAAAAGCAGCGCATTGACTACCAAAAGTGCGAGTGTTGTCAGCAGTAAGCCTAAGGTGCTAAAAATAAACTGTACCCGTGCCATGCGTTGGTTTACCAGCTCATGCAGCATAGGCACCTGCTGCTCTTCTACCAAAGGAGCATAGCGCTGAAACCAGACAAGAAACGGCAAAATCTTATAAAAGTTTCCAAAGATCATAAATCCGATAAACCCGACCAACAACAGCCACAATCCCGGTCGTAACAACTCGGGAACACCGAAAAAACTCAGTGCAATAAAAAGCCACGACAACGCCAACGAGATGCCTGCGACATAGAGTGACTGTGCCCAGATATCATGCTCCACTCGCGCACGTGATGCAAACATACTAAAGAGCTGATAGCCGTAGTGTCCTACGGAGAACATCATGAGCAGCAGTGCCATGTGACGCGCGGCTTCTAGGGCAAAAAGTGAGCCGACCATCATCAGAACAACGCCGCTAAACATCGTATGAAAACTCAGTGCAAAGTCGTTGTCACTGACCCGTTTGGATGAGCCAAACATCGGAACCAATACCGTAGAGATGCCCATAATAAGCATCAGCACAAAGCCTCCGATCAGTGCAAAAATGTGAGTATTGTACCACGCTGTTATATCTATAGCCGCACCGCTGTATGCCAATGCCATAACAACGCCGCTCACCACACCAAAGAGCAAAAAGAAGTTACTCGCCTTCATCGACGCGGTCACACTGGTATGGCGCTTCCCCTGCTGGAGTGTCAGCCAAAA
>JAMOMH010000237.1 GCA_027068675.1 Sedimenticola sp. | reverse complement strand
TCAATACGGGTCTTGATCGGCATGGTCCAGGCGTTGGCTAACCCTGGGAACTTGATTGCGGCATCCATCTCATCCATCAGTGCCTTGGTGGTTTTGCTAGGGTCGGGCCACTCGGAGCGATCCTTCAGCCGCACGGTGGTCTCCAGCATCGCCAGTGGTGCCGGATCAGTTGCAGTATTGGCACGCCCAACCTTGCCAAAGACATGATGCACCTCAGGAAAGCTCATCAGGATCTTGTCAGTCTGCTGCATCAGCTCTTTGGCTTTGGTGATGGAGATGCCGGGGTAGGTAGTCGGCATGTAGAGGATATCCCCCTCATCCAGCGGTGGCATAAATTCGCTACCAAGACGCTCCAGTGGGTAGCTAGTAGCAGCCAGCAGCCCTACCGCAATAGCCAGCGTGATCCAGCGAAAACGAATCGCCTGCTTCAGTACAGGTGCATGTATCCAGTGCAGGATGCGATTTACCGGATTTTTTGCTTCCGGCATGATCTTGCCACGAATGAAAAAACCCATCAGCACCGGCACCAGAGTCACCGCCAGCAGCGCTGAGGCAGCCATGGCGTAGGTCTTGGTGAAGGCGAGCGGGGCAAAGAGGCGACCCTCCTGCGCCTGCAAGGTAAAGACCGGCAGGAAGGAGACGGTGATGATCATCAGCGAGAAGAAGAGCGCCGGCCCCACCTCACGCGAAGCATCACCTATCGCACCCCATCGCTCTGAGGATGTCAGTTCACCCCCTTTGCGAACACCCGCATGCTCCAGGTGTTTATGTGCATTTTCAATCATCACAATTGCCCCATCCACCATCGCGCCAATGGCAATGGCGATACCCCCCAGTGACATGATGTTGGCGTTGATGCCCTGTGATTTCATGATGATAAAAGCGATCAGAATACCAATCGGCAGGGTCAGAATTGCCACCAATGCGGAGCGGGCATGCAGCAGAAAGAGGATACAGATGAGACTGACCACAATTGACTCTTCAACCAGCTTCTCTACCAAATTGTCTACCGCACGTTCGATCAGATCGCCTCGATCATAGACCGGAACAATTTCAACTCCCTCAGGCAGCCCTTTTTGCAGCTCGGCCAATTTTTCACGCACCCGCTCAATGGTCGCCATGGCATTTTCACCATAACGCATGATGACTACACCACCAACCACCTCACCTTCACCATTCAACTCAGCAGCACCACGGCGTAGGTCGGGGCCGATCTGGACATTGGCAATATCCTTCAGGCGAATCGGTGTGCCGTTCTCATCAACACCCACCGGAATCACATTCAAATCATCAATCGATTGGATATAACCGAGGCCACGTACCATATATTCAGTCTCAGCCATCTCGATCAGTTTACCGCCGACATCGTTGTTAGAGCGTTGAATCGCCCGCTTCACCTTTGACAGTGGGATGTTGTAGGCGAGCAGTGCATTGGGATCGACCTCTACCTGATACTGTTTGACATGGCCGCCGATGGAGGCGACCTCTGAGATCCCCTCAACCGTCTGCAACGGGTAACGCAGATACCAATCCTGCATGGAACGCAGTTGTGCCAGATCATGTTTGCCACTGCGATCTACCAGGGCATATTCGTAGATCCAGCCAACACCCGTAGCATCCGGCCCCAGTGAGGGGGAGAGTCCGGGCGGCAGACGGGAGCTAACATAGTTGAGATACTCCAGCACCCGCGCCCGCGCCCAGTACATATCGGTACCATCTTCAAAGATGATGTAGACGAAGCTATAACCGAAGAAGCTATAACCACGCACTACCTTACTTTTGGGCACTGCCAACATCGCAGTGGTGAGGGGGTAGGTGACCTGATCTTCCACCACTTGTGGTGACTGGCCCGGGTATTCAGTAAAGACAATCACCTGCACATCCGAGAGGTCAGGAATAGCATCCAACGGGGTGTTTTTTACCGCCCACAGACCCACCAATAGGATGATAAAGGTGGCAATGAGAACCTGAAACTTCTCCCGCAGGGAGGCATTTATGATGGCCTGAATCATGGGGCATTCTCCTCATCCATTGTCATATCACCCATATCCATATCATCCATCGCCATATCAGAGATATTGACAGCAGGTGCAGACTCTGCCGCCACCACGGCCATCATCTTGGCCGTCGCCTCACGCAATTTGGATTCAGAGTCGATCAGGAACTGGCTAGAGGTAACCACCTCTTCACCCACTTCAACCCCCAGCAGGATCTGGGTATAACCGCCAGCACTCACACCCAGCGTTACCAGGCGCGGCTCAAACTTGCCCGGCTCACGTACGACAAAAACCTGCTCACGACTGCCAGACCGAATAATCGCCTCAGAGGGAACAACCACCGCATTGGGTTGCTCATCAACATGCAATTTCACATTGGCAAACATACCCGGTTTTAACACCAATTCTGGGTTATCAAACTCCAAGCGTACCCGCACGGTGCGGCTTCTCTTCTGCATGGTGGGGTGGATGAAGGTGACCTTGCCAGTAAAAATTCGCCCCGGTGCTGCACGCACGGTCATCTCTGCACGGTCACCTATTTTCATCCAGGGTAGGTCATCCTCATAGATATCAACATTGACCCAAATCCGGCTCAGATCAGCGATCAGATAGAGCTCATCCTTGGGCGTGATGTACTGCCCATCACGCGCTCCGATGTGCATAATGCGGCCCGCAAAGGGGGAGTGAATATGCAGCTGCTTTTTAATCTTACGGCTCTTCTTCAGCTCTTTGATTTGATGAGCGGGTACATCAAACAGCTCCAACCGCTCACGGGAGCTTTGCAGCAGGCTTTTGGCCGATACTTTCATCCGCCCTACTGAGCTGTTGCGTAGCACCTCCCAGTTTTCCAGTGCTACCAGATACTCTCGCTGGGCGGCTACTAGTTCAGGGGAGTAGAGGCCAAGTAGAATGGTGTTTTTGTCAACCCGTACACCCGTCTCATCAACTCTCAGCTGCTCAATCCAACCCGATGTTTTTGGGTGTAGACGGGCCAGCTTCTCCTCATTGAAATCGACCTGACCCAGGGCATTCAACTCCCGCGCCAGAGCACGCCGCTCTACCGTGGCAGTACGTACACCAATATTCTGCACCGTTACGGGATCAATCTTCACCGTACCTGCTGGCTCATCTTCGCTACGATCACCATCGGCATAGACAGGCAGATAATCCATGCCCATACTATCTTTCGCAGGTGTTGGCGAGGTGATCGACGGATTCATAGGGTTGCGCCAGAACAGTACCTTACGTTCAGAGGATTGTTCTGCCATCGCTGTTGTTGCTATCGGGGCAGCAGCATTTGATAACCAATAGCCTCCTGCAAAACCCAGACCCAGTGCCGCAGCAAGTGCTAATGTAATTAATGGCTTATTCATAAATCTTCTCCTCACCGACAGCGGCAACCAATCGGGCACTCGCCTGATTGGCACTGCTTAGGGCCTTCCAATATTGGGTTTCATAGTTGTAGAGCGTGGTCTGGCTGCGCACCAGGTTGAGAAAATCAACGCTACCCACCTGATAACCGGCCAGCATCGCATCCACAGTCTGTTGGGCTTGGGGGATGATCTCTTGCTGAAAGAGCTGCGCCTGCTCACCGGCACGTCTGTAGTCGGTGATCGCCTGCTGCACTTTTGTCACCACCCGATTATGCAGATCCTCCAACTGATATTTCTGTGCAAGCCACTCCGCCTGACGCTGATCAACAGCACGACTGCGTTTGCGGCTCATATCAAAGGGGAGGTTCATGCTGAAGATGATTGAACCCAAATCAGACCGGTCACTACCATCAGGGTTATCACCATTACGCAGGCCGTAGAACAGGCCCACTTTGAAGTCGGGTGCATAATCCTTTTTTGCCAGATCAACACGGCTACGTGCTGCGCCTAACCGATCACTCTGTACCATCAGAGAGGGGCGTGTTGTTTCAGCACGCTGTTGCAGCGCAGTGAGACTCATCAATGTTGGCAGGACTTCATTCACAGAAACAGGTAGTTGAGCCTCTGTTTCTACTGGGCGACTCAGCAACATATTGAGCCGAGCCACCTCATTGTCCCGCATATTCTGCAGACGAAGTGTCGTATCATTAAGTTTTGAACGCTCAAGTTGGGCCAGCAGAATATCCTGCTGCAGGCCACGCCCAACTCGATAGCGGGTCTCAGCTACATTGACAAACTGCTCCAGCAGCATCTGGTTACGGGCCACCACCTCTAGCGCTCGATCCAGATAGAAGAGGTTCCACCACACCATTTTGACATCCCGAACCAGCTGTAGCCGTCGCTCAGCCACCTCCGATTTTGCCGCCCGTGCCTCATGTGTAGCAGCCTGAGAACGCAAAGCCAGCTTGCCGGGATAGGGCAACATCTGTGAGTAACCCACCTGCAACTGCGTCATCCCCTCTTGAGTAAAAGAGAGGGTATCAAACGGCAGATTGAGCATCTTTAGCGAAAGGCGGGGATCAGGCAGCGCCCCAACCTGGTCTGGTATTGCTGCCAGCGCCTCAGCCCGTGCCTCAATAGCCGCTAAACTAGGGTTGTTGACTAAAGCTTCAAAAACTGCCACCTCCACCGACAACAGCTCACCGGCCTGCAAGGTGGTAGAACCCAACACCAGCACACTCAGCAATATCGGGCGCAGTAATGCGACAACATGATCATAGGATCGAAAATACATAGTGTTACTCCCCACTTCCCTAAATATGAAAAGAGAAATGACCAGCCACTGCAATAATGATGCAGCAGGCTGTTAAACCATAAGCGTGCGTGATAGGCACACCAAATAGAGTCAGACCATCAAAATGATGGTCAAAAACGGGGGGAGTTAAAGTCGGGGAGGTCTGATTTCTGCAGGCAGGTCAACAACCGGCCATGAGGAGATGTAGTCACGTGTAAATTGTACGCGGGGTATAGAACGAGCTAATTCGTTAGCAACAACCATCGCAGCAGGGCAGCAAGTAGCACTACTACAGCAATCATCCAGCATATTATTGGAACCATCAAAAGAGGCATGATGATCACTCATCTCACCCATAACGTGGTGATCCATAGATGCAACAACCTGCTGATGAGCGTGATCCATACTCGCCATGGCATAGGAGAGCACCACTGGCTGAAACACCAGAGTGATCGCCAGTAGTAGCTTCAAAAGTAGATTTTTTATCAAACTTGTCATGCTAAAAAAAATATGCCTGCTTAAAGCGGATCAATCTCCTGGTTACCTACGACTACTATAGCAGATGATTAGTTCCAACAAATGCTACAGAAAAACAGTCTCCTCTTGCCGTAGAGTGGGCACTTGTTGGAGATCGTTCTAAAATATACGGTACGACATAAAAATCGTATAGGGAAGAGGCTCTCAAATCAAACCTCTTCAAACTCATCCACATCAAGCTGTAGCAGGATCGCTTTACGCAGCAATTTTTGCTCCTGCTTAATGGTCTTCTTCAAGCTACCCAGCTCAGCCTCTAGCTCCTGGATACGGCTGATAAGCTCTGACTCCTCCTCAATCGCAACAATTTCACGCACTGTAGCAACCTCACCACCACTCGTTGACGCAGCTTCAGCCCCTTTGCAGCCGCTGTTGCTAATAGGCGATACCATTGTCAGCTTGCGCTCAGGTTGATAGGCCACTTCACCACGCAGCTCTTCAATAACGGTATCGATATCATCTAAGCCAAGATTCTTACGCTCCTCTAAACAGCCAAAGAGCATGAAGCGATCACACAGAGCATTAACTCGGCGAGGCACCCCGCCGGTAAAATCATAAATTTTGCTAAAGATACCATCGTCAAAGGTTGGGCTCTCTTTCCAACCCACCATGGTCAAACGATGTTTAATATACTTCTCCATCTCATCCTCATTGAGCGGATCAAGATGGTAAGAGGCGATGATACGCTGACGGAACTGCTCCATACCTGGGCTCTGCAAGGTTCGCTTAAACTCCTCCTGACCCAGCAGAAAACTCTGCACCAACGCCTTATCATTGACCTGAAAATTGGAGAGCATACGCAGCTCTTCAACTGAACGGGCAGGAAGATTTTGCGCCTCATCCACCACAAGGAGAATTTGCTTACCTTCCGCATGGCGGGCACGGGCAACGGCTTCAAGGTTGTGCAGCAACGTCGCTTTATTAAGCCCCTCATGAGCGAGACCAAAAGAGGCACAGACCATACGCAGCATATCATCAGGCTCCACTTGTGTGGTCACCAGTTGCGCAGCCATAACATTTTTACCAGCCAGCTCTTCAAATAGGTTTCTCACCAACGTCGTCTTACCGGTGCCAATACCACCTGTAATAACGATAAAACCTTCACCCTGCTCAAGGCCATAGCGAAGATAGGCCATGGCTCGATTGTGGCCTTTACTGTTGAAGAAAAACTTATGGTCAGGCGTCAACCGAAATGGCTTACCAGAAAACCCATAATAGTCATCGTACATATTTTCGTCCGCATTGAATGTGGTGGAGTCCCAAAAGAAAACCACCGATATTAAACAGATCTATAACCTTTTATTATGCACCGAGCCGCTCCACTAATGGTAGTCGCTTTTAATGTTTATTAGGATTGAGGTTTAGGGCTACAGACATGACCATCTTTCCCCCTTATTGCAAGGGACATAGTCAAGCAGGCGATTGGAGGGATAAAAGTGCATGAGAAGCGGTGGTTGTAGCATACTGCCGCCAGAATCATGAACAGGGGAGCAGTCATGGCGATGAATCCAATACGGTTTCAGCCGGGTATGAGCTTGTCGAGTCAAAGGGGGTGGAGTAATTGATTTCAAGCTCATTTGCACGATCGATCAGTTACTCTGACCCCATCGATTCGACTGCGAAAGCCGGTGTCCGCAAGGTAGGCATCAATGCCTTCCTCTTCGACATACTCAACAGACTTACGGTTGTGGTAACCCGAGTCGGCGGTCACCTTGGCTTCCTTGATCGCTTGTTGGCTC
>JAMOMH010000236.1 GCA_027068675.1 Sedimenticola sp. | reverse complement strand
TCACAGAGATGCAGGCCTTTTTATTGCTCTAATTCATCCGCTAGTGAGTTCAGTGAAATCGCGTGGGCAATAAAACGTGCCCGCCCTACAATGACATTGAGCTCGGCTCTGATAGCTGATACAACTTTGGCGTGGCTAGAGAGATATCTGCCTGAGCAGCCACCTCCAGCACCAACTCACGAAAATATTGTCGTGTTGTGATGATATTTTTAATATCTTTGGTGTAGTAATAAATACGCCACTCCACGGCAAAATCACCCACCTCCTCAACTCTAACCTCAATCGGGTAGTTGGCCTCCAGCTTGATCTCACTATCTTCAACCGCTTGTTCAAATGCAGTTTGAAACATCGCCTTAATCGCTGATTTTTTTACCGCATAGTCAATTTTAAAGGTGAGCGACTCACGCAGGCCTTTTGCTGAGGCAAATTTTGAGAGGTTGTGAATGGTCTGATCTCTCAGCCGTGAATTCTTAATCATTATGCGGTGGTTGTTGGTGAGATTAAGGATTTCGGTATAGAAGATGCGTGTTTTGTAGACCACGCCAAGTGTCTTCTCTCCATCATTAAAGGCTACCACATCACCTGTATCCATCATTTTATTATTTAGAATAACTAGGCCACTGATGATATCTGGTGCCCATGCGCTTTGCGTTAGGGCAAGAAAGACACCGACAACACCAATCGCACCACCCGCCTCTAGCAGGCCTTCAAAACCAAGAATATCAACAATGCTAATGAGTACGATGATGAAGGTAAAAACCGCAGCAAAGATATTCAACAGCCGTGAGTTGTAGGTATCAACGACCTGCTGCACACCATCAACCTCTCGCTGTTTGCCATATTTCACCCGCACCCAGTAGTTGAATAGGTGCAATCCGGCATAACTAAGGTAGAGCACAACCACCACTGAGAAGAGGGTGTAGGCGGGGTTGGTCACTTCGCTATCAGCAAAAAGCCGCGAGGTGAGGAATGAGAGAATAATGACGGCATTAAAGATACGGAAGATATTAACCCGTTTGCGAAAATCGGGGCTATCTCCAGGCTCATGGTAGATCACCGAGAGGATTTTATGCGCGAAGGCCATCAGTAATAGATTAATGGTTACGATGGCAATCAGGCTTGGGGTAAACATGGGCATTCCTTATCAATCCTCTGGCGGAGGGGGGGCTAAAACCACCCGCGCACCGTTGTGTTCTGGTGCACCAACAATACCCGCCCGCTCCATCTCTTCAATTAAGCGAGCCGCTCGGTTGTAGCCAACACGCAGCTGGCGCTGCACCGATGAAATGGAGGCACGGCGTGATTTGGTGACAAAGAAGACCGCCTCATCATAGAGTTTATCGCTGCTCTCTACATCACCACTTAATGCATCGTCATCATCAATTCCAGGTAGCTTGTCTTGAGGCTCTTGCAGTACGGCATTGATATAGTCAGGTGGGCCTGATCGTTTAAGGTGCTCAACCACACGGTGCACCTCATTATCATCAACAAACGCGCCATGTAGGCGCTGCGGCTGCCCTTTTCCTGATGCGAGATAGAGCATGTCGCCATGACCCAGTAGGTGCTCAGCACCCATCTGATCAAGCACGGTGCGAGAGTCGACACGGGCGGAGACTTGGAAGGCGATACGGGTGGGGATATTGGCTTTGATCAGCCCCGTCAATACATCAACCGACGGACGCTGAGTAGCAAGTACCAAGTGGATGCCGCAAGCGCGTGCTTTTTGCGCTAAACGAGCAATAAGTGTCTCCACCTTTTTGCGGGCGACCATCATCAGATCAGCCAACTCATCGATAACAACCACAATGTAGTACATCGGCTCTAGCGTGGGGTGCTCCATCGCCTCAATAACGGCATCTGATGCGGGTTGAAACAGCGGGTCTTTGATCGGTTCACCTTTAGCAATCGCTGCTTTCACCTGCTGGTTGTAGCTAGTAATACCTCGCACACCCATTGCAGACATCAATCGATAGCGGCGCTCCATCTCACCAACACACCAGCGCAGTGCATTACCCGCTTCATCCATATCCGTGACAACGGGTGTGAGTAGATGTGGAATCCCTTCATAAACTGAAAGCTCCAGCATCTTCGGGTCAACCATAATGAGCCGTACTTCACTGGGCTTGGCTTTGTAGAGCAGGCTGAGGATCATCGCATTGATGGCGACCGATTTACCTGAACCCGTCGTACCTGCAATCAGTACATGGGGCATCTTCCCTAGATCAGCCACTACGGGCTGACCCGCGATATCCATACCTAGCGCTAGAGTCAGTGCAGATGAGGCATTATCGTAAACTGCTGACTTCAACACCTCACTGAGATAGACCATCTCACGTGTCTCATTGGAGACCTCCAGGCCGATATAGGGCTTGCCAGGAATCGCCTCTTGTACACGCACACTATGAGCCGATAGGGAGCGTGCCAGATCTTTAGCCAAGCCAACAATTTTGCTCACCTTTAGGCCCGCCGCCAGCTCAATCTCAAAGAGTGTAACGACAGGGCCAGGGTAGACAGCAATGACATTGGCATCCACAGCAAAATCACGCAGCTTCAATTCAACCTGGCGAGACATCGCCTGCAACGCCTCTTGTGAGTGGCTGATACCGCTCTTTTTAGCAGGATCAAGCAATGCAACAGGTGGTAGCTCACTGCTAGGGTCAGCCTCAAAAAGAGGCGCTTGTCGCTCACGATCTTCTCGTTTACTCGGCTCAACCGCCTCAATAGCCGGCTCAATCCTTAACGGTTTTTTTGTCTTCTCCCGCGCCATCTCCTGTTTCAGTGCCTCACTTCGTTGACGCCGAATGGCCACTCCCGCCTGATGCTCACGCCACCAATTTGCTCGGCCCAACAACCAAGTGATACTTAGCAGCGTTGATCGTCCCAATTGTTCCATTACCGTAAACCAGGATACCCCTGCTAGTGTTGAACCTCCTAGAAAGAGCGCCAGCAGAAACAGTGTTGTTCCTGAAAGGCTGATGATAGCGATCAACTGCTCACTCAAGGCGATGCCCAGTACACCGCCAGGCCCCGCCGGTAGCGGAAGACCAAAACTCTGGAAATAGATAGAGGCCAACCCAGTGCCACTGGCCAGGGTTAGTAGAAAACCACCCCAGCTCAGTACAATTGCCGTTAGGTTAGGTTCATGCAGCAACGCCTGTTTGGCCCGATGAAACACCAGCACACTGCTACGCGCCACCATAATGGGGAACAGATAGGCAAAAAAACCAAACAGGTAGAGCAGTACATCGGCAAACCAAGCACCCGCTGCCCCCCCTGCATTCTCAACAACATCGCGAGAACCAACATACGACCAACCCGGGTCTTGGGGCGAGTAAGAGGTCAGCGCAAGCAGCAGGTAGAGCGCCAGAAAGAGCAGCAACCACATCAAACCTTCACGCAGAGCATGTCCCACACGATCTTTAAGGGGATTTTGAGAAGACTCTTTTGAACTCGCTTGCGGCACACTTACCTCTTAAGTTTTGCTTTAATTTTAGACTGTTAGCGTTGATATCTAGTTTAGTTTCTTTATTATATGTTCCGCAAGGGTAGTCAACAAATCATTCACCCTATTTACCAAAAATTGATGATTGCGTAGTATCTACAGACACAATAACTTTCTTGACCTCTTTTTACTAAGGGGCCACTAGCAAAAATCTCTTCAGATGGAGTAGCACACATGAGCGAAACCAAACACTGTCGCCTGCTGATTCTCGGCTCAGGGCCTGCCGGTTACACTGCCGCTGTTTATGCGGCACGTGCCAATATGAACCCTGTATTGGTAACAGGTATGCAGCAGGGCGGTCAGCTGACCACTACCACTGAAGTAGATAACTGGCCCGGTGATCAAGAGGGTGTGCAAGGCCCAGATTTAATGGAGCGCATGCGCCTACACGCTGAGCGTTTTGATACTGAGATCATTATCGATCACATCAATAAAGCGGATCTTAGCCAGCGCCCATTTCGCCTCACCGGCGACCAAGGCGAGTACACCTGTGATGCACTGATCATCGCCACGGGTGCTTCAGCTCAATACTTGGGCATGCCATCAGAAGAGGAGTTCAAAGGGCGCGGTGTCTCCGCTTGTGCCACCTGCGATGGTTTCTTCTACCGCAACCAAAAAGTTGCCGTCATCGGCGGCGGCAATACCGCTGTTGAAGAGGCACTCTACCTCGCCAATATCGCCTCTGAAGTGGTTGTCGTGCATCGTCGCGAGCAGTTCCGCTCTGAGAAAATCCTCTCTGACCAGCTCGTTCAAAAAGCCAAAGATGGCAACATCACTCTTGAGCTGAATGCCACACTTGATGAGGTATTGGGCGACAAGAGCGGTGTCACCGGCATGCGTATCAAAAATGTTAACGATGGCTCAACAAAGGATATCGACCTGATGGGTGTCTTCATCGCCATTGGTCACAAGCCAAATACTGATCTATTTATCGATCAACTCGATATGGAGCATGGCTACATCACCACCGCTGGTGGCATGGATGGCCATGCAACACAGACCAGCATCCCGGGTATTTTTGCCGCAGGCGATGTAACCGACCACGTCTACCGTCAAGCAATCACCTCAGCAGGAACGGGCTGTATGGCCGCACTTGATGCTGAGCGTTTCCTGGATGCTGAAGAGAACAAATAGCGTTAGGTAGAGGTCTCTACCTCATTTCAAAGCCGCGCAGTTACAGAGCTGCGCGGCTTTTTTGTACAGTTTTAAAAAACCAAAACAGTGACAAAAGCAAACTTCTGTCATACCCTTTCTACATTGTTTGGTAATGATCCAGCGCTCGCCTGGAGCTATAGATTATCCAACTAACCAAATTGAACATGGAGAATGCCAACATGCAGTCAAATAATGAACGCCGTAACTTCCACCGAGTGGTATTTGAAACCCCTGTCACACTCACTCAGGGCGATCAACAGTGGCAGGGGGAGCTGGTCGATATATCACTGAAGGGGGCATTGGTTCATATGCCAGAGGGTTTTTCAACCGAGAGCGGCACTGAAACAGCCCTGGATATTAAGTTTGATGGTTCTGACAAAATAGTCAGCATGCAGACAACCGTTGCGCATATTAAAGAGGACCATATTGGCTTTGATTGCCACCATATCGACATGGGTAGCATCACCTTTCTCCGCCGTTTAATTGAGCTCAACCTGGGCGATGCCAACCTACTCTCACGAGATTTAGAGGCACTCAGCCGGCAATAACAGAGTGGGCGGCATCTGCCGCCCTAACGCCAACACTAAAACTTTTTCCTCAGCAGCATCAACGCCCCCTTATCCTCCATGGTGACCTGCTTTAAAAAGGTCATACCCAATAGCACTGTTTTTGGGCTATCTCCTTCAATGACAGCTCCAGCAACATTGTAGAGTTCAATCTCTCCCACTTTCACTCTATCAAGATTGATCCGATAACCATTAGTTGTCCCCGATGCGGTAGCAACCGTGATTGGCCTGCCTTTAAGTTGATAGGGGATACCCAGACGTTTGGCCGTTGCTGAACTCATCGCCACAGAGGTAGCCCCCGTATCTAGCAAGAATTCAACGGGTAGGCCATTGATCAAGCCTGAGGTGATATAACGACGTCCATTGCGCCATATTTTCGCTTCAGGGCCAGATTCACGTTTCTTAAATTGGGTGCTAATACGGCTGCCAAGCTGGTACGTTTGCTGCTGGTTATCTATCTCAATCACCGCCTCTCGGCTACTTGCTGAGATTAGCATTACACCCTCGGGGGATGATTTTCCTACCGTGAGCAATCGCTGCTTACCATCAATCATCACCATCGCTTTGCCTGAGAAGAGCGCCATCACTTGAATATTCTCAATAGCTGCAATGGTGGTTGATAATAGTAGTAAGCAGAGCAGTAAAGAGAGACGATTCCCAACCATTTTAACGATCCCTATAAAATAAATTTTGCGGCAATCTGCAGTAAGATGAGAGAGGCGATGCCAGCCAGTATATCATCCAACATAATACCTAAGCCGCCATCTACCTGCTTATCAATCATACCAATTGGCCAGGGTTTTAAAATATCGAAGAAGCGAAATAACACAAAACCCGCTACAACCCAGGGCCAGCCTGTAGGGGCGGCGATCATCGTCACCAGATAACCGGCGATCTCATCCCAAACAATCCCAGGGTGGTCATGCACCCCCATCCCTTCAGAGGCCATTCCACAAATAAAAATACCCAAGATTGAGATGGCAAATACAACCCCCAAATAGGCAAAGAGCGGGAGGGGCTCTAGCAGGAGATAGAGCGGCACCGCAACCAATGTGCCCATCGTGCCTGGAGCGACGGGTGAGTAACCTGCACCAAAACCAAAGGCGAGCAGTTTAATTGAGTAGGGGCAGTTGCTAGAGGAAGTGTTCATAACCAGAGAGTGGTTGCTCCAATAGTGAGCCATCTTGGCGCTGTAGACGCATACCAGGCCTGGCATCAATCTGGCCAATAACCGTCAAATCAGCAATGGCTTGCTGCGCCTCAGCAAGTTTGGCTGGGGGCAGTGTAACGCAAAGTTCATAATCATCCCCACCGGCAAGCGGTAGCGCAAAACTATCATCCGATTGACGATAGCGATGCAGTTGGGGTGAAAGAGGTAGTTCTGCTAACTGCAGTGTAGCACCGACACCACTCTGCTTGAGGATATGGCCTAGATCAGAGATCAGGCCATCAGAGAGATCGATAGCGGCATGGGCCAAACCTCGTAGAGCCTGCCCCGCTGCAAGGCGGGGTTGTGGGCGTTCGAGCCGGTGCCGTAGTTCTCTTAGGAAGGGTTCAGCTCTCGGGTCACCCTGTAGCGCGCGAAGAGCCAATGCTGCGTCACCCAGCTGGCCAGTTACACAGACCAGATCGCCCACCTTGGCAGCGGAGCGCTTAAGCGCCTGACCAACCGGCACAAGACCCAATGCGGTGATGCAAATTGAGAGCGGCCCTTGCGTGGTATC
>JAMOMH010000235.1 GCA_027068675.1 Sedimenticola sp. | reverse complement strand
ACTCTGGAGTGGCTATGGCTCAATCATACGTTACGGTCTAAAAGGGTGTGATCAAGCTAGCGTCATCATTAAGCATGTCAAACTGCCTGACCAAGCAAATCATCCGCGTGGTTGGGGTAGTGACCTCGCTCACCAGCGTAAGATTCGATCCTACCAAGTAGAGATGGCTTGGTACCGCAAATGGGCTCAATATTGTGGTGAAGGTAGTCGCGTTCCTCACTCTTTTGCACTTGAGTCATCGGATGGTCAGTTTCTGATGGTGCTGGAAGATCTGGATGCCAGCGGTTTTCCTCTGCGCATCCAATCGGCATCTATGGCAAATATGCAAGCCTGTTTGAAGTGGTTGGCTGCATTTCATGCCACCTTCATGGGACGACTACCGGCAGATCTATGGCCTGTCGGTACCTATTGGCACCTTGAGACACGCCCTGATGAACTCAATGCATTAACTGATATAGCTCTCAAGCAAGTTGCACCTTTGGTTGATAAAAAGCTCTCGGCAAGCGCTTACCAAACCTTTGTGCATGGTGATGCCAAGCTAGCCAATTTCTGCTTTTCAGCTAATGGTGAGCGTGTAGCTGCGGTTGATTTTCAATATGTGGGTGGCGGCTGCGGTATGAAAGATGTGGCCTATTTTATCGGCAGTTGCCTTAATGAGGTGGATTGTGAACGCCATGAGAAAGAGCTGCTTGACTACTATTTTATTCAACTCAAAGAGGCGCTTGGCCATGCTAACAGTACGATCGATTTTGCCGATTTGGAGCAGGATTGGCGCGCCCTATACCCTGTCGCTTGGACTGATTTTCACCGTTTTGTGAAGGGGTGGAGCCCAGGCCACTGGAAGATTCACAGCTACAGCGAACGGTTAGCGCATGATGTGATAGCACAGATGAAACCTGCCTAATGCAACTGACCACTAACGACCTACTTCAGCTCTCTCAGTTGGCCATAATTGCAGCTAAGCGGGCCGGGAGAGTGGTTGCCCAAAAGAGCCACTCACCTCTAACTGTGCTGAAGAAAAAGGGGGGAGATCAACGGGCCTCTCAGGTGGTAACGGAGGTCGATTATCTCAGTCAGGCAGCTATTCTTGAGGTTCTGCTACCTAGCTGTGAACGTTATGATTTAGCTCTGCTAACGGAAGAGGCCGTTGATGATAAATTACGCCTGGAGAGGGACTATTTTTGGTCTATCGATCCGCTGGATGGCACGCTGCCCTTTACCGAGTCAACGCCTGGTTACGCCGTCTCTATCGCCTTGGTCTCACGTTTGGGAGAGCCGCTCATCGGTGTTGTCTATGATCCTGTAGAGGATAGACTCTATACAGCGGTAAAAGGGCAGGGGGCCTGCCGTAATGGTCAACCCTGGTTGCTACCTCCAACTTGTATCATGAAGGGGAAGAGACTCACGCTTATCTGTGATCGTAGCCTGACCCAACAAACGCACTATCCAAAAATGCTTAAAACAGTTGAGGCGATGGCGGCCGAGCAGGGACTCTTGGGCCTCACAATTATTCATCAGGGGGGGGCGGTGATGAACGCCTGTTGGGTGATCGAGCAAGCCCCAGCTCTCTATTTTAAACCGCCCAAGTCACAGGAAGGTGGCGGTAGTTTGTGGGACTTTGCAGCCACGGCCTGCCTATTCAATGAATTGGCTGCTCCGGTTTCCGATATCTATAACCAGCCGCTCGATCTTAATCGGGCTGATTCAACATTTATGAACCACCGTGGAGTGATCTTCGCCAGCGCCCCCTTTTGGCAGAGGCGGGTTAGCTCTTTAATCAACCTTTAACCGCACGATTTTTCAGGCCTTCCCCGTGTCACCCTATCGGTATCAATGCTACTGTGTCAGCCAATTTGCTTAAAAGAGTTTTAAGTTATGCCTGAGAATCTTCAATTAGTGATCCAAACGCAGTTAGAGGCTGCGCTAAAGCCAGACTCAATCGATATTATTGATGAGAGCCACCTGCACGCTGGGCATGGTGCAAAGGGGGGACACTATAAGCTCTGTATCGTAGCGAATGCCTTTAGTGGCAAAAGCCTCATCCAGCGCCACCGGCTTGTTTATGATGCGCTCAATGATCTGATGAACAGTGAGATTCATGCCCTAAGCATCAAAGCAAAGACTCCAGAAGAGGCGGCTGCCTGATTAGCTTACCCCGATGCAAACGCCAAGATTAATACTCAGAGAATTCAAAACAGAAGATGTGGATGCGTTAGCAGAGATACTCAGTGATCCAGAGGTCATGAAGTTCTCCAGTAAAGGCCCATTTTCAAAGGAAGATACCTCAAATTTTATAGCGTGGTCTATGGAGTCATATAAAAATTGTGGCTACGGACAATGGGCCGTTATAGAGCGAAAAACAGGAGCCTTGATTGGGCTGTGTGGCTTAAGTCATACAGATATGAATGGCCAACCTGAGGTGGAGATTGGTTATAGAATCGCTCAAGATCGATGGGGGAAGGGTCTCGCCTCTGAAGCTGCGGCAGAGGTGTTACGTTTAGGTTTTGAGAAGCATCGGCTAGCATCGATTATTGCCATTGTCTCAACAGAGCACGCGGCCTCTATTCGCGTTGCTGAAAAGATAGGTTTCTCAGATTATCTGCTGGGCCAATATAAAGGCTGGGATGTGCGGATTTATCGTAAAAATCTTACTGGATAGCGGTTGCTAAACATATTGCCCCGCTGCATAACCTGATGACCAAGCCCATTGAAAATTGAACCCCCCAAGCTGGCCGGTAACATCAATCACCTCACCGATAAAATAGAGTCCTGGCTGGGTGGTGCTCTGCATGGTCTTAGATGAGAGTTGTTGTGTATCAACCCCGCCAACAGTCACCTCTGCGGTGCGGTACCCCTCTGTTCCTGATGGCTTTACCCTCCAGTTGTGCAGGTGCGCGGCAATTTTGAATAGCACTGAATCGGGTATCTCAGCCATTGGCTTTCCTGACTCGTTGGGCCAGAAGAGCGGTTCAAGAGCCAGAACAAGTTTTTTAGCCAATAGGGAGGTCAGAGTGCTGTTTAGCTCTCTTTTGGGGTGTTGCTCTTTGTCTGATAAGAGCTGTCTAGCCAGATCATGATGAGGCAGCAGATTGATGGTGATCGAGTCACCAGGTTGCCAGTAGTTAGAGAGTTGCAGCACGGCAGGGCCGCTGAGTCCTCGGTGGGTAAAGAGGATGTTTTCTGTAAAACTCTGCTCCTCAGTACTTAGAGTGACCTCAAGGGCGAGTCCTGAGAGCGCCTCAAATATCTCTTTGTATTGATCACTAAACATGAAGGGGACCAACCCCGCCTTGAGCGGTACGATAGCCATGCCAAACTGTTTGGCTATTGCATGACCAAAACCGCTGTATCCCAGCTTTGGAAATGAGAGACCGCCGGTTGCAATAACGAGTGATTCTGTAGAGAACGCCCCCTTGCTGGTATTGAGTTGAAAGGGTTGCTCTCCTGAGATGGCTCTGATCTTGCAGCTATTGAGGGTTGTAATACCCGCCTCATCACACTCTGTCATCAACATCTTGAGTATGTCGCGTGCCGTGTCGTTACAAAAAAGCTCCCCATGTGCTCGCTCATGATAGCGAATGCCATGTTTCTCCATCATGGCGATAAAGTCCCACTGGGTAAAACGCTTAAGGGCCGATTTGCAGAAGTGTGGGTTGGCAGAGAGGTAGTTCTCTGGCCCCACATTGCGGTTGGTAAAGTTGCATCGCCCACCGCCTGAAATGAGGATTTTGCGGCCGATCTGGTCACTGTGATCGAGTAGCAGCACCTTTCGCCCGCGCTGCCCTGCGGTCAATGCACACATTAGACCTGATGCACCGGCACCAATAATGATGGCATCATAAAAATGCGTTACCACACGCGTTTACCTGACCATGCGCGTGTCATCGCCCAGACGGCAGTGATAATAAAAAAAGAGTGAATTAGCGTGAAGTAGGTGATGACGTAGACCCAGGTCCAGGCGGAGTTAAAACCACCCAAAGCAATCATAAGAGCCGTTACCACAATTAAAAAGAAGGCGGCGCATAGGTTGAGTATAATGCCAAATTTGGCGTGGTAGGCGTCAATATGATTGTTTTTTAATTGTTTATTTTGAGCCACTAACCAAATAAATGAGATCACAGGTAAAAATGTTAAATTGAGCAGAGCAGCCATAGCTGCATTTGATGCGCGTGTGATCTCTTCATCGGTGGCGGTAGGGGGGGTGGGTTCAGGCATAGATTTCTCCCTAAATTTAGCCTCTTTTGTAAGTTATAGAGTGGACTTATTCTCCACCTAATAATGCCTCTTTTAGGTCAGAGGTTACTGGTTCAGGCCCCAGCCAGACGCGAAGCAACGCTTGATTAAAATCGTGGCCTGGAATGGTGCCTTTTACTTTACCTTTTATGGTCACTTGAGTTCCCTTATTGGGCTGGTAGTCGAGTAAAATCTGGTCGCCCTCAACAACGGTCTCAAAGAGGGTGTTAAATTTTGCTAAACGCCCCTCTACTCCCTTCATCTCCTCTTTTGAGGTGTTGTTATTAAAACCATCAATCCAGCCATCGATTAGCTTCTCTTTTTCCACTTCAGAGTAGACGAAGTGCATCAAAACACGGTTGGGCTGATCAGTGGCGATGATTATTTTACTCTCAGAGGTTGGTGAAGGGAGGTAGAGTGCAGCTACATAAATTTTAAAGAAGAATTTAGAGCGAATACCTGCACCATTAAGGGTAAGTCTCTCTGTTGCTCCGTTGGGTTTAACCTCATCGGGAATGGAGAGATCAGCGACCTCAATAGCATAGAGTGTGGTTGAGAACAGCAGTGATATCACCATTAAAAGCAGTCGGTTCATTTTATTATCCTCCCAGTTACGATTGAGTGCGTGCGAGATAGACGGTACAAGATGACTCTTCACCAAGGTAGGGATTTGGGAAATGGACCACATGTGATTCGGTGCTCTGAAAAACAGCGTCGAGTAACTGCATAAATTCATCATTGGGTGGATCATTTGACCACAAGCCAAAAATGCCACCAGGATGGAGTTTGTTGGCCAAACTTTGAAACCCCTCTAGCGTGTAGAAAGTGCGGTTGCCTGGGTTGAGCCAGTAGTCAGGTGAGTGGTCAATATCCAGCAAAATAGCGTGGAATAGCTGTTGCGGCTCTTCAGGATTAAAGCTCTTCTCTAGAGATAGGGCAACTTCAAAAAAATCAGCATGGAGTAGTGAGCAGCGCGGGTCGTCAACCAATGTTTGGCCAAGCGGCACCAACCCCTTTTTATGCCAGTCGATAACAGGCTGCATGACGTCGATCACTCTAAGTGACCTAACGGAATCGAATTCCAGTGCTGCAACGGCTGTATAGCCAAGCCCCAGGCCGCCTACCACCACATCAAACTGGTCGCCATCGAGTGCAGCAATTCCCAATTTAGCCAGCTGAATCTCTGACTCAGTAAAGAGGCTCGACATTAAAAACTCATCGCCCAACTTCACTTCATAGAGTATTTTACCACCCAATCTCGGCTCTGCTCGTCGCCTCAGGCTGATCTCACCCAGTGGTGTCTTCTCATAGCCCAGCTCTTCAAAATCTAATGTCATGGATCGTTATCTGCTATCTGTATAGGGGGAGGTTAATGCTGCTCAATCTACGATGATTTGATGGCTATGTCATGGTTTATTCGGCAGGTTTCTGGTTAATCGGATGCTTTGGATTAATGGGGCGATCCTGTACCCTTGCCGCCATGCTGAAAAATATCCGAATTGTAATGATCGCCACCAGCCACCCTGGCAATATTGGGGCGGCTGCCAGAGCGATGAAAAATATGTCGCTGGATCGACTCTGTCTGGTTAGCCCCAGGCGCTATCCGAGTGAAGATGCGGTGGCCCGTGCCTCAGGAGCAGATGATCTTTTAGCACGAGCTGAGGTCTATGAGACCCTTGAAGAGGCGCTGGTGGGTTGTCGTTTTGTTGTGGGAGCCAGTGCGCGCCTGCGTAAAGTCGAGTGGCCGATATTGGAGCCTAGGGCCTGTGCCGAAAAGATGGTTTGTGAGGCACAAGCGGGAGAGGTAGCACTCCTCTTTGGTCGAGAGCACTCGGGGCTGACCAATGAGGAGTTAGATTGTTGCCACCATCTTGTCCATATCCCCACAAATCCCGCATATAGCTCGCTAAATATTGCCGCTGCTGTACAGGTGTTGGTTTATGAACTGTTGCTTGCCAGTCGTGGAGAGAGACCAATAGAGGAGGCATTAACCCCCGTTGCTACAGCTGAACAGATGGCAGGTTTTCATCAACATTTAGAGCAGGCGTTGCTTGATATCGGTTTCTCAGACCCTCGCCAGTCCGATAAATTGCTCCGCCGGTTACACCTTCTCTTTAATCGAGCACGTCCCGATACTGATGAACTCAATATTCTCCGAGGCATACTTAGCGCTGCCCAAGGGCGGAAGTCGATGCGTCGGTAAGCAGATAGAGATCAACACCTCTGTCTCATTACTATTTATCATTTAAGACCTTCTCAAAGGTCGCTTAACTATTAGGATTTTTATGAAAGAGTGGATCATCTATCTCTCCGGTGAGATTCATAGCGATTGGCGTAAACGGATTATTGATGGGGCTGAACATTGCCAACTGCCGACCAGATTTATCAGCCCAGTTACTGACCACGCCACGAGTGATGAGTGTGGTGTGAAAATATTAGGTGAAGAGAGTGACCCATTTTGGAAAGATCACAAAGGGGCTGGGGTAAATGCAATCCGAACCCGCACCCAAATTGGTAAGGCAGATATCGTTGTGGTTCGATTTGGTGAGCAGTATCGCCAATGGAATGCAGCCTTTGATGCTGGCTATGCCGCTGCGCTTAACAAACCGATCATTACACTGCATGACCCATCACTCACACATGCACTGAAAGAGGTGGATGGTGCCGCCTGTGCCGTGGCTGCCGAGCCAGAGCAGGTTGTAGAAATTTTGCAGTATGTGATTGCTGCTGAGTAGGCTCTAG
>JAMOMH010000234.1 GCA_027068675.1 Sedimenticola sp. | reverse complement strand
TGGCGTGGACTGAGGCAGCTTGGTCTGATTATATGTACTGGCAAGGTCAGGATAAAAAGACATTAAAGCGAATCAATAAGCTAATTGTTAATGTGTTAAGAGCACCTTTTGAAGGCATAGGTAAACCAGAACCTTTAAAAGAAAATTTGTCTGGCTTTTGGTCTAGAAGAATAGATGATACTCATAGGTTGATTTATGCTGTTTCAGATACACACATAACTATCATTTCATGTAGATATCACTATGAGTAAAAATGGGCTATAAAACAAATCAACCTGCTCATAGCCCTCTCAGCCGACACCTGCCCCCACTTCACCACCCTTTCTGATTTCATCTCCCGCTCACCCGAAGCTATTAGTGAACGCTTCACACAGATTGTTCTGATGTGTGATCAGCAGGGATTGATCAGTAGAGATGCCACCAAAGAGTGGAGCAGCACCCTAGAGCCAATCATCCACGAGGGTGGTGTTTGGCATGTAGATTCTTTAAGCGTTCACGCGCCACATGGGTATAGATTTGTGTTGTTGAGAGATCACTGTGCCCTAACAACATCTGCACCACCCGAAGATCTGCACCGTGGTTGAGCAGATGCGTTGCAAAAGCATGGCGTAGCGTATGTGGAGAGAGCTGTTTTTCAATGCCACTCTGATCGGCATATTTTTTTATTCGATACCAGAAGGCTTGCCGTGTCATGCCACTGCCGCGTCGTGTGGGGAAAATTGCCTCACACATCTGCTCACCCAGCAGCAGGTGACGCCCTTCATCAATAAATCGTTGTAGCCAATCAAGCGCATCCTCCCCCAGCGGTACTAGGCGCTCCTTCCCCCCCTTGCCCACCACACGCACCACCCCTTGGTTGAGGCTCACTTGATCTGGCCGCAAACCAATCAACTCGGTAACACGCAAACCGGTGGCGTAGAGCAGCTCTAACATAGCTCGATCACGCAGCCCCTCAGGGCTATCGATATCGGGTGCATTGATCAGCCTCTCAACCTCACCTTCCGTTAGTGACCTTGGCAAAGTACGTTGCAGTTTTGGTGCTTCAATCAGCAATGTTGGATCGGTCTCAACCAGACCCTCACGCAGAGCATATTGATAGAACTGCCGCATACAGGAGAGTAGCCGTGCGCTAGAGCGTGGTTTGTATGAGGCACTCACTAACTGAGCGAGATAGCTCAGCAGATCAGCCCGTTGAACTGTGAGCAGTTGTCGTTTTCGCTCACGCTCTAGCCAGATCCCAAGCTTATTCATATCAGAACGATAGGCACTCAGTGTGTTCTGGCTCAACCCACGCTCCATCCACAGCGCATCGGTAAAACGCTCAATGAGCGCGATATCACCGCTCTCTTTCACAAAGCCCCTTCATAGGA
>JAMOMH010000233.1 GCA_027068675.1 Sedimenticola sp. | reverse complement strand
CCATTGAGTGAATGATATCTCAGGTGGTGTAACATCTCTTCTGTAAATTCATTTCTTCACCCCTGTAGCACAGGACTTTGGGGGTTGAAACGGCGGGCCATTTCAGTTCTTCTTGTTGGTGACGACCAAATCACTAACTGGAAGGAGAAAAGTAATGACCCACCACGAGAATGATACAACGATTGCACGAGTGATGGAAACCCTGATTGATAATGGCATGGAGAACATGAGCGCAGCTTTTGGCATCTTGTACAACGCTGCCATGGAGATGGAACGGGCACAGTTTTTGGGAGCCGAACGATACGAGCGCAGCGAGAGCCGAATTGGCCAAAGCAATGGCTTCAAGGACAAGGTGGTCAATACCCGAGTGGGAAAGATTCCCCTGAGGATCCCGCAAGTCAGAAACTTGCCTGAAGATTCACAAGGGTTCTATCCAAAAGCCTTGGAGAAAGGGATTCGCAGTGAGCGCGCCTTAAAGCTGGCATTAGCAGAGATGTACATCCATGGGGTATCAACCCGAAAAGTGACCAAGATTACTGAAGAATTGTGTGGTTTGGAAGTCACTAGTATGGATGTCAGCCGCGCAACCAAATTGCTCGATGAAGAGGTTGCCGCCTGGCGCAACCGGAAGCTTGGAACAATTCGTTATCTGGTTCTGGACGCTCGCTACGAAAAGGTTCGTCATGGCGGAAGCGTCATCGATTGTGCCGTTCTGGTAGCCGTGGGTGTTGATGAAAAAGGTAAACGTACCGTCCTTGGCACAAGCGTCGCTCTATCAGAAGCTGAGATTCACTGGAGAGCGTTTATCTCTTCCCTGCTGGATCGCGGCATGCGTGGTGTGCAAATGATCGTCAGCGACGCTCACGAAGGCCTGAAGAAGGCTCTGCAAGCTGCACTGCCAAGCGTCCCTTGGCAACGCTGCCAGTGCCATCTTCAACGCAATGCCCAAGCATATGTTCCCAAAGTTTCAATGCGGGGAAAAGTTGCTGCTGACCTTCGTCAAATCTTCACCGCTGCTGATCGTGCAGAAGCCGACCAGAAGTTGAAAGATTTTGTGCAGTCATATGAAAAAACTGCACCACGGCTGGCTGAGTGGGCAGAGAAAAACATCCCAGAAGGATTGACGGTTTTTCAATTGCCGAGTAAACATCATAAAAGGATGAGAACATCCAATAGTATCGAACGGTTGAACAAAGAGATCAAAAG
Organism: Sedimenticola sp.; assembly: GCA_027068675.1. GTDB lineage: Bacteria > Pseudomonadota > Gammaproteobacteria > Chromatiales > Chromatiaceae > JAKITT01. The sequence continues at coordinate 165 of JAMOMH010000233.1, read as the reverse complement.
GCGGACCAGGGTTGCTACCTTGTTCCCGAATGAAGAATCTTTGCTTCGCTTGGTCAGCGCAGTGCTGTCGGAGATCAGTGAAGATTGGGAAACTGGAAAGGTCTATCTCAGCATGGAGACTGAATGACGGCTGCCGAGAATTTACAGAAAGAAAGTTGCTTTATC
>JAMOMH010000232.1 GCA_027068675.1 Sedimenticola sp. | reverse complement strand
TTACCTCGATAAACTTAAGGAGTACAGCCGCAAATATGGTGTTGGTGTGCATAGTTATGTTTTGATGACTAATCATGTTCACTTGTTGGTGACACCAGATGAGCCTCAAGGGGTCAGCCGTTTGATGTAAGCCTGATTCGCAATGCGCTGCGCATTAAGACCAGTACAGTTGTCCCACTCGTCAAGGCCCGGATTGATTTCGAGCGCAACTACCTAGTACACATTCTGCAGATGACCCGTGGCAATGTGACCCAGGCAGCACTTCTAGCACAGCGCAACCGTACCGAGTTCTACAAGCTACTCAACCGCCACCAACTTGAACCAGCCCTCTTTCGTCGCAGTTAAGAATAGGGTCTCACTATTTGTTGTGGCATGTCATGCAGAGGGCACTACCATCATTGTTCTTCCTCAGAAATGGGACATTTTTAGGGTCATGTGGATTGTGACATGTGGGGCATTCCACCCTGCCATTGAACAGTTTAACATCAGTCCAACCCTTCTCTGGATCAGGAGGAGTATTGAAGAAGGGGTCATTGCTGAGAGCATCTGCATAGATAATGGAAATAGGGTGATCATTTCTAAGATCTGGACCTATTTGCCACCACTGCCCTGGGAAAAAACTGGCTTGACCACCAGTTAGCAGATCCCCAATACCGTTGTGACATGCCAGACAGCTGGGAATCATGCCATTGGCATTGGAAGAGTTAACCAACCGATGCATATCATCCCCCCCTACGGCCCCACCACTTCCTACAGCATCATGACAGCTCAAGCAGGCTAGTGACAGTGCGCTAGGCGTAGCCGCACAAGTGGAATCCATTGTCGGACTGGTATAGACCAGAAATACATCAGTATCAGTTAGTCGCCGGTTCCACAGCGGACCCTGAGAGATGTTTGCATTGTGTGGTGTGTGACAAAATACGCAGATCTCATTAGTTGTAGTTGCATCTGCCCCGCCATAATAATTCGTTGGCCCCAGATCATGTTTTGAGCCAACAATGCTGGCAGCCATGAGCAACTGCGGCAACACTAGCAATAACACGCAGGTCAATCTTATAATATTGTTCACTATCATCCCTTTGACCGGTGAACCGATCATTATTTATTCCCTAAGTAACTAAGCCCGCTCTTGGATCGAGGTTTGAATCAAAGCTATAGCATGAGTATTTCACCCCCCGGGGGCTATATTTATGTCAAGTTTTTTTCAGCGAAGGGGATTGAACAAGCATACTAGAATCGATGATTATTGAGAACCCACCGACTATCTGCAACAAGGCTCAAATCTAAACTTGGACGCTATAATTTTATTGAATCCTTAAAACCACGTCCTTAGGACGTGGAATTGGTCTGATGGCTATGCCAGTCGGACATTTCAGGTCTACTCATGCATCCTGT
>JAMOMH010000231.1 GCA_027068675.1 Sedimenticola sp. | reverse complement strand
GGGACAGTTTTGGTATGCCTGCTGAAAATGCCGCGATAAAAAACGGTGCCCATCCCAAGCAGTGGACCTATGACAATATTGACTACATGCGTCGTGAACTTTCCACGTTAGGACTCTCGTTTTCTAAGGAGCGTGAGTTTGCCACTTCAGACGAGCTCTATACCAAATTTGAGCAGGGCTTTATTATTGATATGTACAATAAAGGGCTGTTGTATCGTAAAAAAGGGCTGCTTAACTGGTGCCCGCACGACCAGACGGTTTTGGCTAACGAGCAGGTGGTTGAGGGGTGCTGTTGGCGGTGTGATACGCCCATTATTAAAAAAGAGATGTATCAGTACTACTTTAAAATTACGGATTATGCCGATGAGCTCTTAGCGGATCTCAAACAGCTTGAAGCAGGGTGGCCCAAACAGGTATTGACGATGCAGGAGAACTGGATCGGTCGATCGGAGGGGCTCTCCTTTGAGCTATTGTTGGATGAGACAAGCCAGCAGAAGCTGCAATTTACATGTAAAAGTTTTGAGGTCTTTACCACCCGATCCGATACTATCTATGGCGTGACCTACAGTGCGTTAGCCCCTGAGCATGAGATTGTAACGTATATGCTCGAACACAATCTGCTTGATGATGCAAGTGTAGCAGCCATAACGGCAATGAAAAACAGCTCTTCCATTGAGCGGCAAAAAACTAAACGCGGTGTGCCGCTCCATTTACATGTAATTCATCCGCTCACCCAAGAGAAGATTCCCGTCTGGGTAGCTAACTTTGTCTTAATGGACTACGGTAGTGGTGCAGTGATGGCGGTACCGGCGCATGATGAGCGCGATTTTGACTTTGCCTCGCAGTACGATCTGCCGATTAAGCCCGTGATTAAACCTTTTGAGGGTGCATGTGTTGAGGATGCCGCCTTTACTGATGTCGGTGAACTGTGTCACTCATCGATATTTGACGGCATGCGTAGTACCGAGGCGCAAGAAGCCATCATTGAGCACTTTGAATCACATCATCTGGGCAAGCGGGTGACTAACTACAAGCTCAAAGACTGGGGCGTGTCGCGTCAGCGCTACTGGGGTGCACCGCTTCCGTTTATTCACTGTGATACGTGCGGTCTGGTGATGGAGAAAAAAGAGAACCTTCCCATCGCTCTGCCTGATGATGTGACGATTACGGGTGAGGGTAATCCGTTGGAGAACCATCCGACATGGAAAGCGTGTCACTGCCCGCAGTGCGGTGGTGATGCGACGCGTGAGTGTGATACGATGGATACTTTCGTCGAATCGAGCTGGTACTTCCTGCGTTATTGTGCGTCACCGAAAAATTGGGAAGCAGAGCCTTTTTCTAAAGAACAGCTTGCCTACTGGATGGGGGTCGATCACTACATCGGCGGCATCGAAC
>JAMOMH010000230.1 GCA_027068675.1 Sedimenticola sp. | reverse complement strand
CTGTCAGGAATAGCCCATCACGGACGTACTGCCCCAGACGTAGTCTTACGTCACTTACCATACTCTGCCTCATGTCGCCGGATTTTTCCGGTCAACTTGTTATTATTGCAGGCACTCTAGCACAGGGTGGATTCCTAGAAAACACCTTATTTTCAATTAGTTTTCTGGTGTTGTTCCGGTGATATTGGCAGATGTAGTGCGCTGGGGAGTTGTGACCGCTAGATGTTTGCCGTTTGCAATCTGCAAAAATCTTTGGACTGTGGCTTTTGAGTCGAGGGTGCAAAGTACAGGGGGTAATTAAGGTTGCCTAACACAAGTCTTTAAGAAGTTTCTGCAGGCCACCCAAGTTCTTTAAGGTGTGATACTTTGGATGGCTTTGTGGGGCTTCATCCTGTTCTAGTTCCCATGTCAAATCATGGGGCACATAAACTCCCCAGCTCCCAGCTTTAATTGCTGGAAGAATATCGGATCGTAAAGAGTTTCCAACCATCATGGCTTGTTTGGCGTCGTGGCCGTAATGGGAGAAGATTTGTGTGTAAACATCGGAGGTCTTATTCGAAACGATTTCGATGCCCTGAAAGAAATCCCCCAACCCAGATTGTGCAAGCTTGCGCTCCTGATCAAGAAGATCGCCCTTTGTTATCAAAATCAGCTGAAACTTATCCGAAAGGTCGACTATGACCTCTCTAACATAGGGTAATAATTGAATTGGATGTGTTAGCATCTCCTGACCCGCATCAATTAGTTTGCGAATAATACGGGCGGGAACGCGATCCTCACTAACGTCGATTGCTGTTTCTATCATGGATAAAACGAAACCCTTAACTCCAAATCCATAGTGACCGAGGTTTCGCCGTTCGGCCTCCAGAAGTTTTTCGTGAAGATGATCTTTGGCTACATAATCGGATAGAAGTTCAGCAAACTTGTCTTGGGTTAAGCGAAAAATCTGTTCGTTGTGCCAAAGAGTGTCATCCGCATCAAACCCGATTGTTGTTAGTTTTTCTGCCATTTCTGTCGCTTTCCCTTTATCCTTGTCACGAGGGAGCATATATATCATGCCTTGAAACGATTAGGGACGGATTCTTGACCTTGGCCAAAACATATCCTTTGCAGATGATGTCCGACAAGGACGGGGATGAAGATGGCGACACCGGCGTTGCCCTGAAAACCCGCCCCAAAACAGCGCGGCCACCTATGTATAAGGTGCTGATGCTGAATGACGACTACACGCCGATGGAATTTGTCACCTATGTTCTGGAACGTATTTTCGGGCTAAGTGGCGCACAGGCGGTCGAAATCATGCTAACGGTGCATAAAAAGGGGCTGGCGGTGGTCGGTGTCTTTTCGCACGAGGTGGCCGAAACCAAGGTGGCGCAGGTGATGGACCTTGCGCGGCGCAACCA
>JAMOMH010000229.1 GCA_027068675.1 Sedimenticola sp. | reverse complement strand
GATTACCAAAGGCACCCACGTCCTTTTCTGAACCTTCAGAAACAGGTGCCGTTTTAGTCACACTTGGGTCTGCAAAACCATTGAGGTTTGGTGCAGAGAGATCATGGCAACTGGCACATGATTGATTGCGACTGCTGGATAAGTCTGTATCAACAAAGATCTTTCGTCCTAACTCAGCTTTTGTAACACCTGAAGTAAACCCTCCTCCTTCGCCCCCACTACTGCCACCGCCACAACCCGCCAGTAGTAGAACCGTTACACTAAAACAGAGGCCAAATGAGCCGGAAGAGAATCGCTTAAACATGGGTATTAACCTCTTATAAACATATAAAATTTGTATTGTTTTTCTACTAGCCACATTTTTGTGTGGACATAGATACAAGCTTACAAAATCTACTATAGATATGCTGTGGCATGAGTTCTGTTCTAGCCGTGCTTAGCTCACATTTTGCTACAAAAAATAGGGTTTTTAGCGTTCTGGCTCTGCAAGTCCTTTTGAGTAGTGCATTTTCCCTTGGCTATCAATAATTACAGCATCAATATCAGTCAGAGACCCTATGAGTTTAAGCCCTTTTTTCAATCCCAAAACAAAGAGTGTTGTTGAGAGTGCATCGGTTGTTGTTGCATCTCCACCGATGACGGTAACACTACGCAGTTGGCTAGGTGACTGGCCTGTTTTGGGGCTTATTATGTGGTGATAACGCACACCATCTGCTTCAAAATAGCGCTCGTAATCACCAGAGGTTGAGATGGCGCTATTGGCGAGTGGTAATAGTACAATTGTTGCCTTTTTATCACGTGGGTTGCGAATGGCTACATTCCAGGGTCGCCCTTTGCGATCACCCAGAATGCGGCTATCTCCACCTGCTGTGACTAACGCATGCTTAACACCCGCTGCTTTTAAGTGTTCAATGGCTCGATCAACCGCATGCCCTTTTGCAATGCCTCCAAGATCAATCTGCACACCATCAATAGCAAAAGCAACCGTTTGTGCCGTTGGGTCAAGTAACAGATGCCTGAAATTGATCATGGGTAGTAGAGCGTTAACGCTCTTCGGTTCTGGACGAGTGGCCTCTCTGTAATCATAGAGCTGGCCAACACTGGCAAAAGTGATATCAAAAGCACCTTGGCTCAGGCGGGAGAAGCCATCCGCTTTTTTTAGCAGTTGGTACATCTCTTGTGTGATGTGAACAGGGGCATGGCTTGCCTGTCGGTTGATGCGGCTCAGTTCACTCTCTTCACGAAAGGGGCTCATCAGTAGATCAATACGCCACATCTCATCAATGACATCTTGAGCTAACTGGTTTGCACGCGCCTCATTGGGGTGCCATAGCTCAACTGAGATGTGGGTACCCATTACAGCCGCTGTTTTCTCAACCCAAGCGGCATGGGTTTGTGGCAGCCAAACCAACAGCATGAGGGCTACTATCTGACGTGTGAAAACCCCATGAGAAACGAGCTGAAACAGATAGCCAATTTGGCGGTAATGGCCTAATATCGTCATTATGTCTAAACTTGATATAGTAAAAGAAACAATTGCTTACCTGAAACTTTGGCTAGGTATTATGGTTGTTTCAGACATTAGCTTAATTGGCTGGCTTCTTTCAAATGTTGGGGCAGCTTCCGAACTCAAGACTTTTGGTGCTATTATTGGTGTAGGCATTATTACCATATCAGCCTTTTTTGTGCATAAGCGCATCGAACATATGATTTCATCACTAGAAGAGTTGTAACTATGGAACTGCTATCTGTCTTAGTATTACTTGCCGTCATCGGTGTTTTTGCCTATATGGCTTACGATGCTGGGCACCAGAACCGATAAACAGAACGACTACTCACTCTCCCGCAGCTTATAGTATTCAATCTGTCGTTTAAATACCGTACGATCTAATGGCTTTAAGAGCTGATCTTTAAAGCGCATGCCGGGCTTTACCACCATATTATCCATATCTGACTCTTTCCACGGCATAATATAGAGCACTTGCGGTAGATCTTGATTACCAATAATCGCTGCCCCCTCCAACTCTAGACGTTCAGCGGCTGAGAGAGAGGTTGTTATGCCGATCATCACAGCACCAAGCAGATAGCGTCGCTTACTGTAAAACACTAATCACCTCCGTTAAACGCTCCTCTTTGGCATAGCGAGTGGGAACCAGCATCGCAAGCTCGACAAAACTCTTTTTTACCCACTCATCATAGATGCCAGTGGTGGTGCGTTCAGCATTGGCCTGAAAAATCTCAATAGCCTTCTCTTCAAAGGGGTAAGCCTGCTCCTCTAGTAGCATCTCATACTGCTCTAGCTCCTCCTCATTCAACCCTTTTGGGCGGTCTGATGACATCAGCGATTGGCCAAGATGTTGATATATTTTAGCCATACGAAAGGTGGCTAAGGTGGCAAACTCAGCCACTTGGTACTGGGCTAAACGGCTATAGCTATTAATTGCCAGCTTCATTTTCTGGCGTTTCTTCTTCAAACTTTTACGCAGAGGAATACGCAACTCTATACGTTCGTAATCACTAAACAACGGCTCAGATAATATGTAAGTCGCTTTCGCGGCCAAATAACGAGAACGATCACTGCGGGTGGCACCTGCCTCTTTATCAACCTTGATAATCTGCTTTAGCCAATAGTCTCGCTTAGCGATCTCATCTATCTTTTGATAGAGTTGCACCAGTTGCTCACGCGCCTCTAATGCTTGGCCCATCGGTTTTGGAAAAGCCCTAACATATCGCTTATAGGCTCCTACGGCTTTCCAGTTGGAACCGGCATTTTGGTACAACTCAGCTGCCTGCCAGCTAGCATCACGCTGAACCTCGGGTGTTCTATCAGTCTCTGCAATTTTGCTAAAAACGGCAGCTGCTTTAGTGGGCTGATCGGTATTGAGATAACCCAATGCTAAATTCTTACGCACCTCTGGTAGCAATTTATAGCTTGGGTATCTCTTCTCAAAGCCAACTAATACCTGAACAGCTTCTGCCCATGCACTGCTTGTGATCAAGCTAACTGCAGCATCATACTCCGCTGTCGCAACAATGGATGCGCTAGGGGTCTCGGCCACAATACGAAGAAAATGGTTGGCAGCAGCGATGTATTTACCAGCCAACTGCTCTTCTTCGCCCTGCTTGTAGATAGAGGCTGCTAAGCGCTCAACAAAAGCCTTACGTTGACGGCTTCTGCTTGGCAGAGATTTCAGCACATGTTTGTAAGCCTCTTCAGCCTGAGAAAATTGACCGCGTTCAAAGCTGGCATGAGCTACAATTTTCCAGGCACTTTGCTGTAGTGTTTCAGTTGTGGCTGGCTGCTGGTTAACCACCTGTTGAGCGACCATTAAGGCCTGTTCATACTCTGCCAGCTTAAAGAGTTGCTCAGCAGCATCAACCTTCACACCTGACTGCCGTTTATCTTGTGGAAAATGCTCAGCAAAACGAAGAGCACTGGCTATCGCCTCCCTCTGCCACTCTATTTTAGCGGTAGCCTTGATACTTTTACCTGCAGCGGCATAACTCAGCAGGAGGGCATAACCCGCCTCAGCTGACTTCTCATGGACGGGGTGGTCATAGGCTGCTCGCCTATATTCACTAATCGCCTGCTTATACCGCTTCTGGTCAAACAGCAGATCAGCCAGCAGAAAATTGACATAACCTGTCTGCTCATTGGCTGGAAATAGAGTGATAAAGGTGCGATACCAATACTCAGCCTGATCAAGATATTGCTGGCGTTTTTTTCTGAACTTTTTACCCTTTTTTTGTGCACTGGCATGGGCTTCATTCGCCAATTCAAGCAGTGTTGCATGCAGCTGTTGATTAACAAACACCTGCCCTTCACTGGGTAGTTTCTGCCAAATTTCACCATCATTTCGATAGCGTTTAATAAAGGCTTTTTTGCTCAATAGTGCTTGTTGGTTAAAACCTGCTTCGATGTAAACTGCAATCTCTTTTGCTTGCAGTGCTGGTGCCTCAGCATGAGCTGGATCAAGTAATACAAAAGAGAGATAGGTCATAGCGGCATCACGATAACGCCCTTGCTCTTGATAGAGTTCAGCCAGCCGCTGATAGAGCATGTACTCATAGTGACGATGGCCAGAGTCTTTAAAATAGTCCGTAATCGTCTCTTGCCCACCCAGCGTAGAAAAACTCAAACTGACAATGCGCAGGGTATCACTCAGGAGCGCTTCATCAGCCACACTCTTTTCTGCAAGTAAGCGGTCTAAAAGATCGATAAAGCTGTTAATAGCATCGTTGAGTTGATGCTGTTTGTAGTGGCTCCAGCCCAGTTTATAGATAGCTCGATGTAGCAGTTGGTGGTTTCCATGTTCAATTTTAATGAGTGAACGGTAGGCCACGACAGCATCGGCGTAGGAGCGACGTAAAAAGAGGTACTCTGCTCGGCGAAATTGCGCTTCAAAAAAATGCTTACTTTGTGGATAACCCTTTACCAAACGCCCTAGCGTCTGGTGAGCCTTAGCCATCTCACCACTATTACCGTAAGCACGTGCCAACTGGTAGAGGATACGGTCATTGTTTTTATAGCTTGGGTTGCTGGCTAATAGCTCTTCATAGCGTTTGATGGTGGGTTCTAGGTTGGCAGCTTCTACAGCATCAACATCTTCAGAAAAGAGCTGGTCTTGCTGTGCTCGCAGTTCCAAATCAGTTGCACGTCGAGAGGCTTCAATCGCCAATGGGCCATCTTCGGTTGAGCGTTTTTTTAGTAGTGCGCGGTAGTGTGCCTCTACCTGTTTACGATCGGTAACCAGCTGTTCATCACGCCTAATCTCAACTGCTGGGCGCTTTTTATCTGCCATATCACCAATCACTTCACCACTGTATTGGTCATTGCGTGACTCATTGAAGCAGCCTTGCAATAGGATGAGTGGCAGCAATAGTAAGAGTGCTCTCATTGACTCTGCCTCTCAGACTTTTTTAGTGCTTCATCATGGATTTGAGCAATGGCAAATTGTGCTTGTGTTAGGTAGCTCTCTAAACGCAGCTGCTGCTGTTTTAGATAGGCCAGTGAGGCATCTCTAATTTCAGCACGTTGTTGATCTATTAACTCAGAGACTATCGGTTTTAGATATTCAATTTGCCCTGCCGTTGAGCTAATTTGCTTTGCAAAATGGGCAAAAATAGCCTTCTGCTGCCCTTTAAGCGCTATTAAGCTATTTTGCCGCACCTGAATCTGCTCTAGTAGCTCTTCACTCTCACGCAACCCCTTTTCAACGCCCCAAAGTCGCCCCTGAAAATCGGTGCTGGCCCGCCAGAGTAAAATGCCATGGAAGAGCTGAGTGCGTTGTGCCACCTGCTCTTGATCAACACTTCCTGCTAATTGAGGCAGTCGGCTCTCCACCGCTTCAAGCCTTGTAAGCGCGCGTCTCTCTTTGCTGGTCGCTAGGGCCAAAGCATCACTCTTAGCCCTGATTTGAGTTAAGTATTGTCGTTGCTGTTGCTGTTGCTGCCGTAATTTTTGAAATTGCTCAATTGCTGTGCTGCGCTCAAGCAGTGGCAGTTTCTCCTCATAATTTTGCTCTCTAGCAGCCAACATCGTATCAAAGGTACCTAGTTCAGATGACCAGTGAGTGAGATTTTGCTCAATAGCCTGTAGATCTCGTAGGCTCTGGAGTGCCGTCTGAAAAGGGTGGCTGATGACTAATGGCTGTAGGTAGGCATTGATAATCTCCTTGCTCTCTGCCTCACTGCTCAATAGATATCTATTGGTAAAAGCATCTGATTGAACATCTGTTTGAGCGGCAGCCACCTCCACCATCTCATGTTGGTAGGTCGCAATTGCACTGTTGTAGTGCTCAATCGCCTGTGGTTTTGCATTGAGCTGAAGGAAGGCGTATGGGATTGCTAGGAGTGCATCTTGCACAACAGGCTCCGCAGTTGAGCGTTGGCTCAACTCTAACCAGTGGGCTAATGCCTCGGGGTAATCTTCCTGCTCAGCATATCCCCAACCAGCAGCCAAAATTGCATCGTTTGATAACATGCTGTTAATGCGAATAAGGTTAAGATAACGCTTAGCTTGCTCAAGATCACCTTGTTGCAGTAGCCAGGAGCCGATGGTTAGATTGGCTTGGTCACGTAACATGGCCAGCTCACCACTATTCACCTCCATACGGCCAAGATGCTGTAGTAGTGCCTGACCACTCTCAACATCACCCAATCGCAGCTGTGCAATAGCTAGGTTATATTGACCATAGCGGGCCAAGATGGAGTCACCTTGTAGGTTACTGAGCGGCACTACAGCCTCTTTATCACGCGATTGATCTAACAGAAGCTGTCCATAAATTAGCTGTTGTTCTTGCTGCTGTGCAATGGGTAGTTGCTCTTTAATCTGCGTTAGGCTTCTCTCTGCTGCTGGCAGCAGGCCACGCCGATAGCGTGATTTTGCTAAGTAGAAGTGGATGCGATCATGCAGCGCTTCATTGCCCTCCTCCAGTAGCAGCTGATTGAGGATACGTTCAGCCTCATCATGCATGCCATAGGATAGGTAGAGGCCACCTAGTAGTAACTCGGCATCACTCCCCTGCTCTGCCATGGGGGCTTTTTGTAGCGCAGCTGTGAGATGCACAATGGCATCAAAATAGCGCTCCTGATAGAACTGATAGAGCACTTCACCATAGGCTAAGTTGGCAACCTCACCTTCACCAACCGCTTTAGCTTGCAGCGGCTGTATTGAGAGCAGCCACAGCAATACCGCACAGGAGTAGCAGCCAATCTCTCTTAACGGGCTTGCCGTCACTACCACTCTTTAACCTCAAACAGGGCACGACCATTGGAGGTTTGATCAATGATCTTCAGCTCAATAAATTTGGGGTCAGTACGCTTATCAAAATTTAGGCTGGTTGCCCGTTGGCTATCACGCCCATCTGCTCCTTTACCGGTAAAGAGTGCCACCAACTCATGCTGGCCTGATTTAATATTTCCAAGGTAGAGCTGCTGTACAGCACCACGTTTCAGCGCTTGCAGCTCATGTTGGGTATAGAGGTGGTTGGCAACGGTTTTATTATCAATTTTTAGGGTAACTGAATCGAGCTGAAAATATTGGCCAATATCAAGCGAAAGAAAAACAGAGAATTGGCTATTACCAGGAAAAAGCAGCTCCTCTTGTAGCAAGAAGAGATTGCGATTCAGTTTCAACACCTCTTGTTTCAGGTTCTGAATCTGCCCATCTAGCGTCTCATTTTTGGCTGATGCACTCTCTGCACTAACCGCCATTAGCGGCAGCAGCATGAGTAACAGCCCAGCAATTATTTGTTTTAGTTTCATACTTTCAAAGTCCAATAATTTTTGCTGCAAACTGTGTAACTATTCAGCCTGCTAAATGTTACTCGAGACAATGGGGCTGAAAGCGGTCAAGCTATCCATTAGGCTCGCATTCCCTAAACCGTGCCCAGGGAATAGCGAAGCAAAATTGCCCTGCTCCCCATGCAGTGCCATGTAGTTGAGCGCCACGGTCTCAACCAGCAGATTAACATTGTTAGCAGCAGGACTAGAGGCCGTCTCCACTGATCCATCAGAGCGGAAATAACCAATCTGTTGGTGCAGTGCTTGAGCTTCTGGTGTACCACCCAGCAGCATAGGCCGACCGCCAGGATTGTAGACTAGAAAAAATGAGCCCGCTGTGGAGGAGTTATCACTTGTCCAAACCCCTTTGCCTCGTCCCTCAACAGAGTTATCAAGTGTGCCATTACTTGAGACAGAGCCATCACTAAAGACATAAATCATCAGTGGCATATTGAGCCGAGCAGCATACTCTAAGCAGGCTCCCATACAGCGACCCGCACGTAGATCACGGATCTCGCCCACTGCACGATTGCCTGTATGGTAGTCATATCCACCCATCGTGATGGTGCCAGCACCGGCATAACCGTTGAGTACCAGCTTCATGACTGAAGCGGTTTTACTGAACTCTCGATCATTCTCCAGTTCATCTAATGAGAAGATAGGGCCGACAATATCCAGGTCAAGCATCGGATCAAGTGCAGCAGGGTTACCATAACGGTCGATCAGATCAGCACTCTTTACATAACCACAATTGACAAGATCTTTGATGATCTCATCGGTGGTCACTTTAGTATCCACTTGTCCCAACTTCATGCTACTGATGCGCTGGATTGACTCCATAACCGCAACGGCATCTGCCTGATTGAGCAGGCCAACCAATTTACCGGTATCAACCAAGCCAGTCACATCACTAGGGCGGTCAACTTTAGTGGGGCGCAGCGCTGCATCAACCATGTTGGGCGGTGCAACAGAGTTACCACCAGAGTCTGTATTACGCGAGCCAATAAGCGTTAGCAGTTCACCATCAGCACCTGCACGATTGATAGCATAGAGCGGGTTATGTGGATTGTTGCCCGTGTCATTATCAGAGCGAGCAGGAATAACTGCACCATTGACATTGGCAGCGGTAGCGACAGAAACACGCTCTAAAATACCGCGCAGAAAGGCGCTATCTGAATGAAACGATAACCCCAGGTCACTATTGGTAAAGTCGCTTAAATCTGTCGCAGGGTTGATGATTGAAGGGATCATATCGCCTGGAATACCCATTTTGCTGTAACCCGCAGTGGTGAGGTAATCAAGCTGTCCACCCTGCCGCCCTACTAGGGCGTTGGAACCCAAAATGTTGGCTCCACCGGCTAAATCAAAACAGATAAAAGGGATTTTTCCTGCACCCTGAACGGTCACCCCACATGAGGTTTTCAATAGCTCCAGATCAGATGAAAGTGCTGCATTTGCCTGTCGGGGATTGGCAAAGAGGCCAAATAGTGAAGGGGCCGTTACAGCGCCCAAGCCGGTGAGAAAGCCTTGGGCTAAAAAGTCACGCCGACTGATGGGGCGTTTATGGTCGGCATGCCGCAGTGGGGCATCTGCCGAGAGGTTTTTTTGTCGTTTTGCCATCACTCTCTCCAAATTACTGCAGCAGCACAACAGCGCTACCAATGGTCGCTGCACAGGTTGCTTTGGCTACTGTTAAGGTACGGTCAGCAGCACAGCTGCCTCCGCAGGTGGTTAGGGTATCAATCAAGCTATTCAATTCATCCTTCACTAAGGTTAGATCAGGCTGGGTGGCTAAGCCACTCCCCATGGTGTGATTCAATAGTGGATCGAGTAAGAGATCACGTTCACCAGGTGTATCGAACGCATCTTGAGCTGTGGCTGAAAAATCAAAGCCAGGGAAGAGAGTGCTACGCAGTGTTGTACTCTCAACTAGCGCATTGCAGTACTCAATAGAGAGCTGAGCCACGGCAACCTGATGTGAAGATAGAAAACCCTCAATCTTTTCGGCAGATGGTAACTGCTGTTTGATCGTTTCAAAGGTGGCCTGAACACTGCCCTCCACCATACTAACGCCAGTTATCGCTGACATACTGGCGTTAATTTCATCAAAGGTGCGTAAACCAATATCTGGCACTGGGTCAGCATCTGCTGGTGCTGCTGGGGCGATTGGTACGGGCTCTGTAAAGATGTTGCTACGACTACCTAATAATTCAAAGGTGAGGAAGAACTCATCTGAATCTAACCCCTTTTCCATTGGGATTGTGGTACCTAAACGTGACAACAGTTGGCCAGACTCCTCATCATACTCACTACTATCAAGCTGAGTATTTACCTTATCAAAGGCTTGACCCACTTTAGCCTCTCGACCATTAATGCCGATGCGGATGCCCGCAATATCGATATTACTGGGCCGGTCAGTTGCATGTAGCGTGATATAGCGAGGTTGGGTGAAGAGGTAGCTGTAGCTGTCGTACATCGCCGCTTCAAAGACGATGTAGCTCTCAGGCACAGATACGTAATCACTAACATTGAATAGTAAGAAGAACTTTTCGCCGACATTAACCAAAAAGTTCTGTTCAACTTGAGCGGGGGTGAGTGCACGATTATGGATCGCTACCATACGCAACTTCCCGCGCCACGGGCGGTTACCCGATGCCTCATTAGCCAAAATAAGAGCGAAACTATTGTCCCAATCAACTAAATTTCCAACAGCTTGTGGGTCGATGTTGCCGGTATCTTGACCGTTGACGTAGATACGTCGGCCATTAGTGGTATCAAAAGTGACAACTACATGCTGCTGAGTAGCCTGTAGGCTCTCATCATCATCTGCAGTAGAGAGGCTAGGTTCACCGTTTACACCGGTGGTGCTTGAACGATGCAGGAAATCATAGTTATAAAGCGACTGCCCTAGGGTGAAGTTACGTGCGGTTGTGCCCGATGAATAGCTGATAATTCGAGCGGGCCCCGTTTGAGTAACATTAGCTGGAGTGACCCACGCTTCAATGGAGTATTCACCGCTGGCTTGGATCATTGCCGTTAACTTCTGGCTACTACTGGTTGGCCCTTTCGCTTCGCCGTCGCGAAACTCTACTCCCCAACCATTAACCCAACTGTAATCACCACTCAATACTAGGTTGATTGCGGGCTCAACTCCGCTGGTATCAAAGGCGGTGCTGCCACTGCCTGTTTTGAACTCATAGAGTGCAATAAGGTTACTCTCATGGCGTTTGCCACCGCTTGCAACGGTGCCATCTTCCAATAAGAGCGCTTTACTCAATATCAAATCTTGATCAACTTGAGTCAGGGGGATGGCGCTGGAGAAGGTGGTAATAGCATTCTCCATTGTCTGTGCATCATCTTGGCAATCACTCCAACAGTTGTGGAACTCTTGGCGTAAGCGCACGACAAGTCGAGAGTTGGCGGGTGTATCCAAATCAATTTTATCTCGACTGGCAATATAGGCCGCATCTACATCTGCACTTGAGATGAACGGTGCTTGTGGTGTCGGTGCTGTCTCTGCATGGCAATCGGCACAATGATTAACTAAGAGTGGGTAAATTTCTGCCGCAAAAAGTGTTGAGGTATCAGGAAAACTTTTGCTATCGCCTGGGGTTTTTGAGGGGGGAGCTTCAAGTTGAATGGATCGACCTGTAGAGATCGCATCACCAGCCCAATTCTCAATAAAAGCGGTCACTGTAGCGGCACAGGCGCTATCACTGGTTAGCCAGCAGTTATGGCCACCTGCAATTTTACTCACCATTACAGAGCTGCTGGGTGCTGAGAGATCAACAAAAGCGAGCGCCTCACTGTAAGCAAGGTTGATATTATCCTGGCGAACAAAAAATGGTTCTTGTCCTCCTTCAACATGGCAAGCGCCACCGCAACGGTTATCCGCTTTCAGACCGTCCCACAGACTTAGGCGAAAAGATTGCACATCATCAGTTAAGGCAACAGGACCACTATAGCTAGTAAAGGTAGATTCAGCTTGTAAGGCTGTCTGTTCAGTCGCTTCTCCACCACAACCAACTAGGAGAGTAA
This sequence comes from Sedimenticola sp., assembly GCA_027068675.1. Classification (GTDB taxonomy): domain Bacteria; phylum Pseudomonadota; class Gammaproteobacteria; order Chromatiales; family Chromatiaceae; genus JAKITT01. The sequence goes on along the minus strand of JAMOMH010000229.1, from coordinate 16,466 downwards.
GCAAAATAGGCAGAGAGAGTAGAAGGCGAGTCATAGAGTAAGTCATCCCTTAATCCCCCATGCAGTAGATAGCAGCTTCGGCAAAAACCTGCTTCATGTTGTAAGAGGTTTTAAATGAAGTGGTCATCGTTTCTATTTGCGCTCTATCGGCACTATTTCCTGGTGCCCGGAAACAGACTGTTTGAAAACTCTTTTTCACTTGGCAGCTGGCAAAGGCATCACTATTCGCCAGCTCAATGCCCAGTGATTTTGGGCCAAAGCCATTACCTGGCAGGGAGTTATCCCAGCCCAATAGTGAATTTGGCCCCGTACGCCAGTAGTTGACCCAGTTATCATCAACGACGATGTAACCATCTTTAAAGTTATCGGCATTAATACGGTATTTGCCTTGTACGCGTTCATTTGTATCGGGATCAATCGTGCCCACACCGTTGTAGTCGATTCGTTCTGCGCTGGTATCATAATCGTAATAGGCAAAAGCCTGGTTCATTGGATCCATGCCGGTATGACAACCTGCGCAGCTGTTGAAGAAGATTCGGCTATCACCACCCGGGCTACGTGAGGCATCTTGTGTAATACGGTCAAATGAGCGGGTGTTATCTTTAATCTGCTCCAGATCTGTGCAGAGTTGATTGAGGATAGTGAATCGAAACTGCGCACGGTTGGTGCCATCCCGCATGAAGGCTTTGGCATTGGCCCGGCTGGTAGCTACACCCGCAGTGGCATCAGCCGGTAGTGTGGTGACATCCGATTGCTGAACAGAGACCAACTCATCTTTTAGGCTAACACCACTCGCCTCTAGCTCTTCGTAATGGTCATTATTAGTCATGGAGTAGGGAGTCAGCCCCAGAGATGGGTTACCCACATAGAAACGGTTGATCGATAGTAGCTGGTTGAAGGGGACTTCATCTCGCACCATGCCAATCACTGTCGCAGTGTAGTCATTGAGGGGCGCAAACAGCGTCTGCTCCTCATTGGTCCAGGGGGTGACGTAGTTTTTCAGTGTGACATTGTAGAAAGCACTGTTTTCCATCGCCGTATAGGCGGCAGCAATCGCATCACCTGCTAGGATATCGGCCTCCATACTATCTAATACTGCTGCTGATGGCGGTACACCGGCCAGTCTGTCATGCAGCCGTTTCGCCTGCTCACGCTCACCAGCCGAAGCTGTCATGGTTAGCAGGCCACTCAGTCCAAACAGAAACAGCTGCATAGGCCGCCTACTGTGAAAGTGATATTTAAGTTCTATTTTTGACATAATCAATATTCTTAAGTGAGTGATATGGCACAATTTGGAATTCGACTTATGTCATTTTTCACCAAAAGCTAAAAAAAATTTGTCGATCGACTCACAAAACCTCTGAAATGAAGGGTTAAATTATCAAGTCCGTCGACCAGCGCACAATATTCCCACTTTGTTGATCTAAAATGCTGAGTTGCGAGAGACCTATCAACTCAAAATAATCAAACGTGACTCGGTTTGCAGTTCACATAATCCCTACTTGCCCTACACTCATATCTCCAGTGTTATTAAATCTATGTTAGCCAACACTGGTTTTGTTAGTGCTGGCGTGTAACCTTACTAGGAGCTAGGTTGGATGAGGCGTTGTTACTCTATTACTGCTGTTCTCATTGCCACTTCACTGCTGCTTATTAGCTGTGGTGGCTCGGGCATTGGTGGTAGCGATCAAGATAAAGACCCTGTTGTGGTTGATTATCCAATCGCCTATATCAAACAGCCAATTCCTGCTGATGTTGATTATCGTCAGCAGTCTAGTTTTAACACTGGCTCTGATCTCTACCTGCGCCTACGTGCGGCTCCCTCTGCTGCTGAGAGCAACATCACTCAACAGGTCACAGGAGGAACGGGTTCAGTTAAAGATCTTGAGGTCTCTTATGATGGAACACGCCTACTCTTTGCGCTAAAGCTTGCAGAGATTGAGGGTGCTGAGGATGACGAACAGCCTACCTGGAATATCTGGGAGTATGAGATCAGCACACAATTACTGCATCGAATAATCACCACCGATATCACCGCCGAGCTAGGGCACGATGTTGCACCATACTATCTACCTGATGGGCGTATTGTCTTCTCATCTACCCGTCAACGTCGCTCAAAAGCATTACTTCTTGATGAGGGCAAGCCACAATTTGAGTCGATGAATGATTCAGGCCGTGAAGCAGCATTTGTACTACATGTGATGAATAGTGATGGCAATGATATTCACCAGATCTCATTCAATCGCAACCATGATCTTGACCCTACCGTTCTACAGAATGGCAAAATACTCTTCAGCCGCTGGAATGACAACCAACGCCAAGATGGCATCTCTCTCTACACCATTCGCCCTGATGGCACTGAGCTTGAGTACCTCTACGGTAGTAACAGCCATGAGACAGGCAGTATCGATAGCTCTGTGCAGTTTCTACAGCCACGTGAGCTGCAAAATGGTCAGATATTAACCATGCTCAAACCATTTGATGGAATGATTGGTTCAGGTAATCTGATACAGATTGATACGAATAATTATGTCGATAATCTCTCACCTACCTGGGCCAACCAAGGCATATTAAGTGGCCCTGCTCAACATTCGGCTACTGTAAATTCAGCCCGCACCGATACACAGATATCCCCTGCCGGACGTTTTCTAGATGCCTTCCCACTTTGGGATGGCTCTAACCGTCTGCTGATTAGTTGGAGTCCCTGCCGTCTAATTGATGGTAGCCTGACACTCCCCTGTACCAATAGCTTTCTTGCACAAGAAGGGGTCATTGAAGCCCCCCCTCTCTATAGCATCTGGATCTACGATATAAGTACACAGACTCAACTACCGGTGGTGTTAAATATCGAAGGGGTGATGATCTCTGAAGTAGTAGCAACCCAAGGTAGAGAACTCCCCACCATACTGGCCGATAAACAAGTGGGTGTTGAGCTTGATACAGCAACCGCTGAAAATGGCATGGCTATCCTGCATATTCGCAGCGTCTATGATTTTGATGGCGTTGATACCACCACTTCTGGCATTGCTAACCTGGCTGATCCCCAACAAACCACTGCTGATCAACGCCCTGCCCGTTTTTTACGCATCATAAAATCTGTCTCTATACCAAACAGAGATTTTCTTAATCTTGATGGCAGTGTATCTCGCAGAATGCGTGAGATTATTGGTTATGTACCAATAGAGCCTGATGGTTCAGTCATCGCAAAGGTGCCAGCTAATGCCTCAGTCTCATTTGAGATACTCGATAAAAATGGACGGCGTATTGGCAATCAACACGCCTACTGGCTACAGTTTCAAGCGGGTGAAACCATCACCTGTAACGGCTGCCATGAGCGCAATAGTGATACACCCCATGGCCGCAGTAATGCTGTACCTCCATCAGTCAATTTTGGTGCCGTCACATCAGGTATCCCCTTCCCTAATACAGAGCTAGCAATGGTTGCTGAGATGGGTGAGAGCATGGCCCAAACTCGGATGCGTAACAGCTCTGCGATGCAACCCACCGTAGATATCATCTATGATGATGAGTGGACAGACCCTGCCGTTAGGGACAAAGATAGCAGTTTTAGCTATCTCTATAGCGACCTTGATACAGCTGCCCCTGCAACCAGCAACTGCCAAACCACATGGAATGCATTGTGCCGTACGGTTATCAACTATGAGACATTTATTCACCCTCTTTGGAGTAAAGAGAGGCAACTATATGATAGCAATGAAGTTCTTGTTGCTGACAGATGTACCACCTGTCATAACGCTGTAAATGTTATTCTCGATGGTTCCGACAATATACAGCTTGATCTTACTGACGGCCCATCAACTGATGAACCTGATCATTATAAAGCCTATCGTGAACTGCTGTTTGCTGATGATCTACAAGAGGAAGTGGATGGATCTTTAAGAGATATCCTTATTGAGGTTCAAGCTACCGACGCTGAGGACAACCCGCTATTTGAAGTTGATGCTGATGGTGAGTTGATACTCGATACAGATGGTCAGCCTATACCTATCATGGTGCCTGAGACTGTGCCTGCAAAAGGCCCCTCCATCCGAAGAGGTATGGCAAGTCAAACATTCCTTAACAGATTTGACCAAGGTGGCACCCATGCCAATTGGCTCACTCCAGCAGAGCGAAAACTGCTATCAGAGTGGATTGAGATTGGTGCACAATATTACAATAACCCTTTTGATGCACCCGTGAATTGATGCTCCCAACACCTTATATTTTCATCACTTTAATCACTCTTCTATCTCTATCCAACGTCACAGCAGGTGAGGAGTATTTTAATGTTGAGGTGACCGACCCCTTCCTGGAGCTACGCACAGGGCCAGGGCGAGGTTATCCAATTGTCGATATCATTGAGCGTGGTGAGCAGATCCGTGTACTCAAGCGCCGCACCGATTGGTTTAAAGTTGAGATCAATCGCGGTAAACCTGGATGGACCTCCATCGACCAGTTCAAGACAACGCTTGATCTAGCCGGTGAACAAGTACAGATCAATGATGGCAAACAGTCTGATTACAGTGATCGAAACTGGGAGATGGGCGTTATGACAGGTGACTTTGCTGGTGCCCGCATCGTTGCCCTCTATCTCGGTTACTCATTCACACCTGAGTTCTCTGCTGAAGTGGGGCTATCACAGGTCATCGGCAACTACTCCAGTGGGTTAATGGCCAATGCAAGCCTGTTGATGAAGCCCTTTTCATTCTGGGGAGTAGAGCCATTTTTTATGCTGGGCGGCGGTGCTATCACCACTGAAGCTGACTCTTCATTAGCGGGAGATGAGGCGCGTACAGAGGCTGCTGCACACGTAGGCCTGGGGTTGCACTACTATATAACACGCCGATTCATGTTTCGGCTCGACTACAAAAACCACCTTCTGTTTACCGACAGAACAGAGAATGAGGAGATAGACGAATGGAAGGCGGGATTCGCATTTTTCTTTTAAAACTGACTAGCAGCATTACCGTGGCCATGGGGTTACTATTGGTACCACAATCAAATATTATCGCTGCAGGTTTGAGCAATAGCGAAGATGAGCAGCTGGTTAGACCAGAGATCACTCGGCGAACACTCACAGTTGAAGCAATTGACACAGAGAACTTTGAAGTTGAGCTATTTGGCGGAGTGATCAGTGTTGAGGATTTTGGTGCCAACCCAGTTTATGGTGTCCGCCTCGCCTACCACATCACCGAAGATTTTTTTGCTGTAGGGACTTTAGGTCAGACCCAAACGGGCGAGAGCAGTTATGAACGAATCAGTGGCTCCTCTGCTAAACTGCTAACGGATGAACAGCGTAAGCTCACCTACTATAACTTCTCACTGGGTTACAACATTTTGCCCGGTGAAGTTTTTGTCGGCGGAAAAACCGCCTTCACCACCCAGTTTTACCTCATTGCAGGCATTGGTAGCACCGAGTTTGCCCTAGGTGATTACTTCACAACCAGCTTTGGGGCTGGCTACCGTTTCCTTGGTAGTGATTGGTTTGCACTGCATGTTGATGTGCGAGACCATATCTTTGAAATCGGCATCTATGAGTCGAGCAGAGAGACCCACAACATCGAGTTTACCGGCGGCATTAGCCTCTTCTTCTAATGGATTTACACTATGAATAACACCCCATTCACCCTACGCCTATTTGCACCGGCCATTTTTTTTATATCCAGCTGCCTACTCTTCGGCAACCTCTATGCTGTTGAAAAAGGCAATACAGCGCCTGACTTCACACTCAAGAGCCGCAGTGGTGAGAACCTTAAGTTGAGTGAGTTTCGTGGTGAGGTGGTGATGATAAATTTTTGGGCCTCCTGGTGTGGCCCTTGCCGCCAAGAGATGCCTGAGCTTGAGAGCCTCTACCAACGATACAAACCAATGGGGTTCACCCTCCTAGGTGTCAATGTCGATGACCAAATTAAAAATGCGGATAAGATGCTAAAACAGATCCCCGTGAGCTTTCCTGTACTCTATGACAGCGAACATAAGGTGAGTGACCTGTACAAAGTAGCCGCTATGCCAACCACAATTCTGCTTGACCGCAATGGCACCATTCATGATATCCACCTCGGCTACCAACCCGGTATAGAGAAACTCTACCAAGAGCAGGTTGAAGCTCTGTTAATTGAATAGCCAAAATAATAGATAAGATGAAACAAATTATCCTTCTCTCTCTGACCCTGATTTTATTAAATGGTTGTAGTGTTAAACCATGGGTAAAACCTTACGAGCGTGCAAAACTGGCTGATCCTATCATGAGCTTTAGCCGTGATCCGATCTCATCAGCCTACTCACGCCATGTCTATGAGGCACGAGAGGGAGCACGGGGTGCGGATATCAGTGCGGGCGGTGGCTGCGGATGCAACTAAATAGCATCATAAGCCTCATGCTGCTGGCCGCCATCCCCCTTGTCAACCAAGCAGCCGTGCTGCCTGAAGATAGGGCTGATATACTGATTCATGCCTACACTGGCGGGGGGGTTGAAGTTATAGGCCCTTCAGTTCTTATCAGAAAAAGTCTGGGCAACTCCTTCTCTGCCTCAGTTAACTACTATGAAGACAGCATAACCAGCGCTTCGATTGATGTTGAAATGATCACTGGTGCCAGTACATATACTGAAAACCGTAAAGAGCACAGCTTTACAGTCGATTATCTGCACGATTCAACCATTATTAGCCTCGGTTATAATGACAGTAAAGAGAGCGACTACACCTCTAAAACAGCCAGTTTTGGTATCAGCCAAGAGATGTTTAGTGCAATGACCACTGTTACCATCAGCTACGCTCAAGCTGCCGATGTGGTTATGGACAATGAGGAGCCTGATTTTAAGGAGGATGTTGATCGCCGAATCTACCGACTGGGTATATCACAGGTGCTGAGTGCAAATGCCATCATGGGAATAACGTGGGAGACCATTACAGACCAAGGTTTTTTAAACAATCCATACCGTTCCGTCCGTTATGTTGATAACAGCGTAGGGAGAGGCTATAGCCTACAGCCTGAAGAGTATCCCAGTACGAGGAATAGTAGCACCATTGCTATACGCGGCATCTACTACTTGCCCTACCGAGCATCACTAAGCGCGGGCTATCGATATTTTACAGATAGTTGGGGTATCGATGCTAGTAATAGTGAACTTGCCTATGTACACCCCCTTGGTGACACTGCGTGGACCTTTGATTTTAAATACCGTTTTTACCAACAGAGTGCAGCCACCTTCTACAGCGATCTCTACCCCACTATCCATTACCAAAACCATCTCGCCCGTGATAAAGAGCTAAGCACCTTCAACAGCCACACAGTTGGTCTGGGTGTTAGTTACGAGTTCCTACAGCAGAGCTGGTCGGTACTCGACCGAGGCAGTCTAAATCTTAGCTATGACTACATTATGTTTCGCTATGATGATTTTCATGATGCAACCGCTGGTGGCGGCGCAGGTGAGGAACCTCTCTATGAGTTTTCAGCCAACGTATTTAAGCTTTATCTCTCTGTCTGGTATTAGTTTGTTGGCTGGGCACCACCGTATCTACCCAACAAAAACAGCAACAAACCGTTAATTAGGAGCTAGACAGCAAATTGGCCATATTATTAAATTATCTTTAATTGCTGGACACCCTTTATAGATAGGCTGGCTTGCTGTATCTTTCCGCCCATGAATCCAATGTTAAATATTGCCATTAGGGCTGCCCGTGCCGGCGGCCGCGTTCTGCTCCGTCACTTTGATCATGTCGATACAATTGATGTGAAATCAAAAGGCATTCATGACTTTGTCTCTGAGGTCGACCGGAATGCTGAGCAGGAGATTATTGAGGTCTTACGCCAAAGTTTTCCTGATCACGCCATATTGGCTGAAGAGAGCGGCATTCATGCGGGAAATGACTACCAATGGGTGGTTGATCCTCTTGATGGTACAACAAACTATCTGCACGGCCTTCCGCACTTCTCTCTCTCCATTGCACTAAAATATCGTGGTCGCTTAGAAGTAGGCGTAATCTACGACCCTATCCGTGAAGAGATGTTTACCGCCGCCCGCGGTTCTGGTGCCCAGTTAAACGACCGTAAACTGCGCGTCACAAGCCGCAAAGAGCTGAAAGAGTCTCTGATTGGTACTGGCTTCCCTTATCGGGATTTTCAGCACCTTGAGGCCTACATGGGCATGTTCAAGGATTTGGCTACTAAATCTGCTGGTATCCGCCGCCCTGGTTCAGCAGCGCTTGATTTAGCCTACCTGGCCGCAGGCCGTAACGATGGATTTTGGGAGTTGGGTCTCGCAGAGTGGGATATGGCTGCTGGTGCGCTGATTGTGCGTGAAGCGGGAGGAATAGTCACCGATATCGTAGGGGGTGACCACTATCTTAAAAGTGGCAATATAATCGCTGGCGGAATTAAAATACACAATGCTATGTTGCGTACTATCAAACCACATCTCACTCAACGGTTGCGCTCCTGACTCTTGTTCCCCAATTAGTCTAAAACCCTTAAGTTTTGCTCTCTATTTCCGTTACTCAAAATAACTTTGAGGAATTTGGAAGTGTGATGAGAGAGAGAAATCATAACAGTGACATCTTTAGTGATCGTGCGCTAGAGATGATCATGGTTGACGTGCTTGATGGTATGCTTGAGTCTTCACTAGAGTCCAGCATACTTAACGGTTCTCGGAAAGCAACCCAACTATCGCTGGTCAATACTGGAGCGGCAGGAAGTGAATGCCTTCCTCCAAATATAGATAACCAACCACAAAAATAAAGAAGGAACCCCATAATAGATAGGGTTCTCTTTTGAGAAGCTAAGGCTGAGACTCAGGCTCTTCTTCCTCTTCGCCCTCTTTCTGTACGGGCATCAAATCTGTTTTACTAATTCCCATCATCACAATTGAGGTACTTGCCACATAGATAGAAGAGTAGGTACCAATCACAACACCAATAATCAATGCCAGTGCAAAACCGTGAATAATCTCCCCACCAAATATAAAGAGTGCAAGCAGAACCAATAGTGTTGTTACTGAGGTGACCAATGTACGTGACAAGGTTTGGTTAAGAGAGGCGTTAATGATCTCAATTGAGGTGCCCTTACGCATTTTTCGGAAATTCTCACGGATGCGATCATAGACCACAATCGTATCGTTCAACGAGTAACCAATAACGGCTAGCACTGCGGCCAATACCGGCAGATCAAAATCGATCTGGAAGATAGAAAAGATGCCAATAGTTACCACCACATCATGTACCAGCGCGATAACGGCACCAACAGCAAAACGATATTCGAAACGTAGCGCAACATAGATCAGGATACCCAGCAGCGCGTAGAGCATTGCTAAGCCACCATCATTGGTCAGCTCTTCACCCACCTGTGGCCCAACAAATTCAACTCGGCGTAGCTCCGCTTTTGCAACACTTGCCAGGGTGCTAAAGGCTTGGTCGCTCAACTCAGCACTACTAATGTCCTCACGCGGAGCGAGGCGCACCAATACATCTTTTGCCGTGCCAAAATGCTGGACAGTGGCATCTTTAAAGCCACTCTGCTCCAGTGCGCCTCTCACCTTAGTAAGATCAACAGGCTCACTGTAGCCCACCTCAACCAGCGTTCCACCAGTGAAATCGATACCTAAACTAAGCTGCTGAACAAATAGTGAGCCGATGCTCGCCACCATAAGAAGCGCGGAGAAAATCAGTGCAAACCGGCTTTTGCCAAGAAAATCAATTTTGCTCGTTTGTGTAAAAATTTGCATAACTCAACTCCGTCTAGATGGCCAGTTTTTTGACACGTTTCTGACCATAGACCAGATTAATCACTGCTCGTGTGCCCAAAATAGCAGTAAACATAGAGGTTACAATGCCGATAAAGAGCGTGATAGCAAAGCCTTTAATAGGGCCTGTACCAAAGCTGAAAAGTACTACCGCAGCGATCAATGTTGTGATGTTGGCATCAACAATGGTTGAAAACGCTTTCTCATAACCGGCAAAAATACTTGCCTGCGGCGTATTACCCACTGCGAGCTCTTCACGAATACGCTGAAAAATCAGCACATTGGCATCAACAGCCATACCCACTGTTAGCACAATTCCAGCAATACCTGGCAGCGTTAATGTCGCCTGTAGCATCGATAAAACGGCAACAATCATCACGAGGTTGATTATGAGGGCCAAATTGGCAATTAAGCCGAAGAGGCGGTAGTAGGCGACCATAAATACCATAACGACGATAAGGCCGATAATAACGGACTTAAAGCCTTGGTCGATATTATCTTGACCTAAGCTTGGGCCGATGGTGCGCTCTTCAACAATCTCAATAGGGGCTGCCAGTGCACCAGCACGTAGTAGCAGTGCAAGATCGTGTGCCTCTTCACTGCTATCTAAGCCCGTGGTTTGGAAACGCGCGCCAAATGGCTCAACAATATTGGCGATGCTGATAACCTCTTCCACTTTAATTTTACGTTTGACTCTTTTGCCATCAATCATCTTGGTGATAGTACGAGTCTCAATAAAAACAACCGCCATCGGTTTATTAACATTCTCTGTTGTCATGTTACGCATACGGCGCGCACCCTGACTATCCAGGTTGACACTCACCATCGGGGTGCCAGTACGTGTATCAATACCTGAGCTGGCGTTGGTTATCTGATTACCGGTAACAATGACCCGTTTTTTTAGCAATACAGGTGAACCATCTCGCTCTCTATAGAGTTTAGAACCTGGGGGTACACGACCATTTAGAGCATCATTAATATTGCCTTTAGTATCAGCCAGACGATACTCCAGCGTTGCTGTAGCACCGAGCATCTCTTTGATTTTTGCTGGATCTTGTGCACCGGGTAGTTGCACCACAATACGGCGATCACCCTGCTGCTGAATCACAGGCTCCGCAACACCGAGGGCATTGACTCGATTGCGTAGCGTAGTGATGTTTTGCTGTAGTGCAAAACGCTTAACCTCTGCCTGCTCACTCGATGAGATATTGCCATGAACAAAGAAGGCATCACCGTTTTTTGTGGACTCAATTGTTAAGCGAGGAAAAGCTTCATAGATCACATCTGCCGCTTTATCACGAACAGCAGCAGTACGAAATTTAACAGAGACGCGGTTATCGCCCTGGGTCACCGTGATATAACGTAGCTTATTATCACGCAACAACGTGCGGATATCACCGCTATACCGTTCAACAGCCTGTTTTGCTGCTGCATCCATATCGACGTCGATTAAGACATGAATACCACCACGCAGATCAAGCCCAAGGTACATTGGCTCAGCACCTAGTTCGCCCAACCAGTCGGGAACATCAGCAGCCAATGTCAACGCCTGGGTATAACCATCACCCAAGGTTGTTTCGAGTAGCTCATTGGCACGTAGCTGATCTTCGTTACTGGCGAAACGAATCAACATTTTTCCAGCGCCGTGTTCAATAGATTTGAAGTTAATGCCAGCATCCTTCAAAACAACATCTACCTTAGCGACAGTCGCTTCAGTGACGTTTGCTCGGCGGCTACCTGAGATCTCCATTGAGGGATCCTGAGAATAGATATTTGGCAGCGCATAGAGCACACCAGCGAGTATCACCAGCAGGATGAGGAGATTTTTCCAGAGTGGATATTGGTTAATCATTTTTAAGGTACTTAATTGTTATCTAAAACAAAACGGCCCCCTTAACGATTAAGGAGGCCGTTTAGCGTTTTATAGCTCTTTGAGTGAACCTTTTGGCAGAATAGACTCAACTGCCTGACGCCTAATCTTCACTTCAATACCATCAGCGATCTCAACTTTGGCGAAATTTTCACCAATCGCGGTAATCTTACCGGCGATCCCGCCAGCTGAGACAATCTCATCACCTTTAGAGAGATCTGCAACTAGGGTTTTATGTTCTTTCTGACGCTTCATCTGTGGACGAATCATAAAAAAGTAGAGAATAGCGATCATACCAATTGGGAAGAGTAACCCAATAAGTGGGTCGCCCTGCCCAGCAGCCCCAGCCCCTTCGGCCATCGCATCAGATATAAAAAAACTCATTTGTGCACCTAAATATTTAGTTAATGACAAAAATTGGCGAGCAATCGCCATAGAAAAATTAGCGCCAAATTATGACACAAGGAACCTTAAGGTACGAGGGAACTCACCTCACCCATTTTCTAGATCATAAGATGGGGTGAGGCTTTGAGCTTTTAAAGGGGACGAAATAATAAATCTTAAGATGCCCTTAAAGCGTAGAACTCTGCTACAAATTTATCTAACGTTCCTGCTTCAATAGCCCCCCGCAACCCTCGCATTAATGTCTGGTAGTAGTGCAGATTATGGATGGTGTTAAGGCGAGGGCCAAGCATTTCATTACATTTATCCAGATGTCGTAGATAGGAGCGACTGTAGTTTTTGCAGGTGTAGCAATCACACAATGGATCAACAGGGCCATCATCAAATTGGTGAGTCGCATTGCGGATACGAACGATACCTTGATGGGTAAATAGGTGGCCATTGCGGGCATTTCGAGTCGGCATGACGCAATCAAACATATCGATACCACGGCAGACCGCTTCAACAATATCTTCAGGTGTACCGACACCCATAAGATAACGGGGGTGATCAATAGGGAGTTTTCGGCCAAGATTATCCAAGATACGCCAGCGATCTTCAGGTGGCTCACCAACGGAGAGGCCACCCACTGCATAGCCATCAAAACCGATATTAACTAGCCCTTCTAATGAGGCTTCTCGCAGATTGTCATAGACTCCACCCTGCACAATACCAAAGAGTGCCGATGGGCTATCGCCATGCGCCTCTCGGCTACGTGCTGCCCAGCGGAGAGATAGCTCCATTGAGGATTGCGCTTCACGCTCGGTGGCGGGATAGGGTGTACACTCATCAAATATCATGACAATGTCAGAACCAAGCTCGCGCTGCACCTGCATCGACTCCTCTGGCCCCATAAACACTTTGCTACCATTGACGGGTGAGCGGAAGTGAACCCCCTCCTCAGTAATCTTTCGCATCTTGCCAAGACTGAAGACTTGGAAACCGCCTGAGTCAGTCAGAATCGGGCTCTCCCAGTGCATAAAATCGTGTAGATCACCATGTTTTTGGATAACATCGGTACCCGGGCGCAACATCAAATGAAACGTATTGCCAAGGATGATCTCAGCACCAATTTCCGTCAGCTCCTCTGGGGTCATCGACTTGACGGTGCCATAGGTACCAACCGGCATGAAAGCAGGGGTTTCGATGGTGCCACGTGGGAAAGTGAGACGGCCCCGTCGACTCAAACCATCGCTGGTTATTTTTTTAAACTGCATCTAATTCAGGCACTCTTAGGTGTTAAAAACATCGCATCACCATAACTGAAGAAACGGTAACGCTGAGCAACTGCATGTCGGTAGGCAGCCATTATAGGCGCATAGCCGGCAAAGGCACTGACCAACATCAGCAGTGTTGACTCGGGTAGGTGGAAGTTGGTGACCATCGCATCAACACTACGAAAAGTGTAACCAGGATGGATGAAAATTTGAGTATCACCTTGAAAAGGTTCGATCTGACCACTGGTGGAGGCCGCCTCTAGGCTACGAACAGAGGTGGTACCAATAGCAATCACCCGCCCACCCTGTTGACGAGTACGACGAATGGCTTCACACACCTCAACACTCACCTCAACCCGTTCGCTGTGCATCACATGTTTGGTGATATCATCAACCCGAACCGGCTGAAAGGTACCGGCACCAACATGCAGTGTGACATAGACACTTTCAACCCCCATATCCTCAACTTGCTCTAGCAATTTCTGATCAAAATGGAGACCCGCAGTGGGGGCCGCCACCGCACCGGGGCGTTCTGAAAACAGCGTTTGATAGCGTTCTAAATCAAGCGACTCATCTGATCGATCAATATAGGGTGGCAGTGGCATGTGGCCATGCCGTTCCATAAGCGCCATGGGAGTGATCTGCTGTACAGATAGTTCAAACAGCTCACCCTGACGACCAATAACATCAACCACCACCTCACCACCCAGAATAATCTGAGTGCCAGCTTTGGGTGATTTGCTTGCCCGAATGTGTGCTAAGAGTCGGTGGTTATCTAAAACACGCTCAACTAACACCTCAATTTTGCCACCACTCACTTTTCGGCCATAGAGCCGAGCCGCCATCACACGGGTGTTATTGAAAACAAGAAGATCATTTGAATTGAGTAGCGTGGAAAAGATGTTAAAGCGGAGATCATCAATAGCAGCTGTTGCACCATCAAGCACCAGCAGGCGGCTATCAGAGCGTCTCTCCAGCGGATACTGGGCAATTAACGCTTGTGGCAAGTCATATCTAAAGTCGGCTAAATTCATAGCCGCAGGATATTATCATGATCAACGCTTTTCCTCGATTTAATTAGCCACTCCAACTAAATCGCTAAAAGCCATCGTTAAAAGCCTATGAAGGGGATTCATATTTTAGGTGGTTTACTTCTCAAAACCAATAATTTTGTGATGAAGTTTGCACAATACTCTCTCCAATCCAAGACAAAATGTGAGCCACACCACACCGCTACCCTAGCGTTTATGGAAGACTGTTCATATCCAGATGTCGATAGTTGTTAGGCAGAAGAAACTGCGCCGCTTTAATGTTATTTTGAGGGCTATACGCAATGAGTAAAAGAGAGATAAATACGAAACTGCAGATGGAAAAGTTTCTTGATGGAAACCTTAACGCCTTCAACAATATTTATGAGCGTTACAGTGGCCGTATCTACCGGTTCATCGTTCGGCAGTTTGGCACAGGGCCACAAGCTCGTTCACTCTATATAACGATATGGGCCGAGTTTGTTGAAGCAAGAAAAGATCACACATCACCCAGCCAGTATAAAATTGCACTCTATAAAATACTCTACCGCTGTCTGCAAAATTGTAATGCCAATCAACTATTTCTTAGTGATGCTCAAAAATCAAACAGTGACAGTGACAGTGATAAACAAGCTCACTCACGTATCAAACTATTAGATCACCTGCGTGGTTTACCAAAATCACTGCGTGAAGTCTTCCTACTTCGCCATGAGATAGGCCTAAAGACATCACTAATTGCACGTATATTGGAGGAATCTGTTAGCGATACTGAACGAAAAATCAGTCAGGCTATTGTTCTGCTTGAGCAGGAGATGATTGAACTGGGCTATATCGATGAGCCAGTGCTAGCGCTCTACCGTAATAGCCGCATGCTCAAATCTCCCACTCAATGGGATAATGAGATCTATGCTTCATTGCCTATTTGGATGGAGATTGGCATACAGGGCACGCTGATCAAGGAGGGGATGCTGGATAAAAAGGGCATTCTGAATACCTTCAATCGCTCTATTCATGAGGCAAAACGGCATGTCCATGATCTGACAAATCGTGCAAAGCAGGATCTTTCCAGACCAATAAACCGCACCAGTCACACTTCCCCAAACTAAAAACCACACGGTTTAAAGCAACTCTCTAAAATACGGCAGAGCCATCTGCCGTATTTTTTTGCCGGCAACTTTCCCCCTCCCCCGACTAATTGAATCACAAGTAAACCTCTGATTTTCTAAATGTGGGTTAAACTCATCCTTTATTAGTTCGATATAATATATTGCAGACTGCATCAATAAAGGTAACGAGGGTTTAACGTGAATATCTACCTCACACAGAATGAAACACGAGTCATCGGTTCTCTTATTGAAAAAGAGATCACCACACCTGATCAATACCCTCTATCACTCAACGCTTTAACCAATGCCTGCAACCAAAAAAGTAACCGCTCTCCAGTATTGAGCCTTGATCAATCAACGGTTCAAGAGACTCTCGATGAGCTGGGCAAAAAGTTTTATGTAAGCGGCAAGAGTGGTTATGGCAGCCGAGTGGAGAAGTATAAACAGCGTTTTTGTAATGTGGGATTTGGTGCACTAGAGCTGACTGAGCAGGAGCAGGGGATTATCTGCACTATGTTCTTACGCGGCGCACAAACACCTGGCGAGCTTCGTACTCATACCAATCGTCTCTGCAAATTCTGTGATGTGCAGGAGGTTGAAGCGGTACTTGAAGGGTTGATATCACGCAGTGATGGCCCTTTTGTGACTAAACTCCCCTGTGAGCCTGGTAAACGTGAGTCACGCTTTGCACATCTTCTGAGTGGTGAGGTAGAGATAGTGGCTGATGTAGCACCATCAACAGAGCCACGCACCACCTCTAATAGCCAGCGTATCAATCAGCTTGAGTTAGAGGTAAAAGAGCTACGTGAGGAGATTGAGTTACTAAAGGCGCTAATTTAGTAGATGTTCCACTTCCTCATAACAATAAAAGATAGACGATGAATATCAGCACACTCCTGCCTTTTCTACGTTGGTTACAGCTTGTCAATCGGCAGAGCCTGAAAGCCGATATGCTAGCGGGGCTAACAGGGGCCGTAATCGTACTACCGCAAGGTATTGCCTTCGCAACTATCGCTGGATTGCCACCGGAGTACGGCCTCTACACAGCCATGGTCACGCCCATTATTG
>JAMOMH010000228.1 GCA_027068675.1 Sedimenticola sp. | reverse complement strand
CAGGATAATATTGCGCTCTTCTACTGGCTACGCGAGGGGGCTGGATTGGTCTTCTTTGCTGGCTTGATGGTCTATGTGGCGAGCTTCTTTATCGGCCATGATGAGCCTGAGGCCGCTGAATAAGTAGATAGGATCATGGTAAATTTGGCCGACCTTCGGGTCGGCCTTTTTTTGTTAAGACAAAAGTTAAATGTGCTGAATAGCTATGGAAAAAGTAGGCAAGAATTTTATATTCTACTTCACCTCTCTGTCTCTCTGTTTAGGTCTGCTGTTGAACGCCTCAGCGGTGCAGAGTGAAACTATTCAGTTTGAGCTGCCACCTGACTCCCTTGCTCAGTGGTATAAGCCTGCTAATAAACGACAGGTGTGGCTGCATACGATGTTTCGTCTGCGCCGAGAGATGCAGGCAGTTGAAAATTACCTGGCTGAGGGTGATGGTGAACATGTTCAAAAATGGTCACAACGACTGATAAAAGATTACAGCAGTATCGCTAAGATGGTGCCAGAATGGCGCGATGAGCTCGAATTGGAGTGGCTTGAAAAACTGGGGGAATCAGCAAAATCATCTGATTTTGAGATGGTCTCACTATCGCTAAAAAAACTGCGCCATAGCTGTCGCTCATGCCATGATAGCTACCAAGCCCAGACGGTGCTGCTCTACCGTGTGCCCAACTATCTTGAGTTAAAAATCAGTGGCCCTGACCATCGTGAGGTGAGTTATCCTGATTTGATGGATCAGCTTTCATTGGCGATCAATCAGATTAAGATCGCTATAGAGGATAGAGAGTGGCAGACGGCACAACATGCTGTTGTGCTGCTCAATCAGCGGCTTGATCTCCTGCAGCAGAGTTGTGGTAATTGCCATAAAGAACCACTCTCAACAGAGCGAATTCTTGGTAAGAAGAGTCGCCAGCTCTTGCATTTACTTAGCCAGCAGGTCAAGCAAAAAAGCGCTAAGTCAGCCGCCTCAACATTGGGTAAAACAGCCGTTGCGATTTGTGCTAAATGTCATGGAATACATCGCACTTTAGGTGATCTGAAGCGCCGTTTTAAGAGGGAGTAAATAGTCAGCGAATAAAACCATGTTGGGCTAAAAAATTCTCAGTAACGCCCGATGAGCGGGTTGGCTCTGCAGCTTTATCCCCTAATAGTAAACGCTCTAAATAGCGTGCGATAAGATCCACTTCAAGGTTGACCTTTCGCCCAACCTGATACTCATCCATGATAGTTTCACTCAGCGTGTGTGGCACGATATTGAGTTCAAATTGAGCGCCATTAATACTATTAACAGTGAGGCTGGTGCCATCAATCGTGATAGAGCCTTTGTGGGCGATATAACGTGCTAACTCAGAGGGGGCTTCGATACAGAAGCGGATTGAGCGAGCATCTTCACTGCGTTCAATGATTGAGCCAATACCATCGACATGGCCGCTGACTAAGTGACCGCCAAGTGGTGTGCTGAGGGTGAGTGCCTTCTCAAGGTTGAGCCGACTGCCGCTGGTTAGAGAGGCTAAGGTGCTGAGCGCTATCGTTTCACGCGAGACATCAGCCGCAAAGCCTTGTTCCATTAGCTCAATCACGGTGAGGCAGATGCCATTGACAGCGATACTATCCCCAAGGTTGACGTTATTCATCGCTAGTTTTGCAGCATTGATGGTGAGGCGATAGTCGCCGCCACGTGGCTCAATTCTGGCTAGGGTGCCAACGGCCTGGATAATTCCGGTAAACATACTCTGCTCTCTATATGGGGGGTCTGAGTGTGGCAGTGACGCGTAGATCCGGCCCTAGTCGACGCATGTCACTCACCTCTAGGTTGATCCGCTGAGACATCTGCTCTAGGCCGGGTAGATTGAACAGGCTGCGCCCACCATCTCCCATTAGGTGGAAGGCCATGTAGATGACTAGCTCATCGATTAGATTCGCAGATAAAAAACGGCCTGCTAGTGTAGGGCCAGCCTCAATTAATACCTCATTAATCTCCCGTTCAGCCAGATATCGCAGCACCTTTTTTGGCTCTACCTGACCTGATGGGCCAGGTAGATGACAAAGGGTAGCGCCAGCATTTTGCAGCGCAGTGATGGCTGTTGGGTTGCCATTGGCGTAGGTGATGACCACCTCGCCTGGTAGCGATAGTAGTTTGGCAGAGGGTGGTGTGCGTAGATTGGAGTCCATTACCACGCGTAGTGGCTGAATGATATCTTGGTCAGTAACAACATCCTGCAATGAGTCGGCTGAGAGACGTACGTTCATTGATGGATTGTCATTCAGTACAGTTTCAATGCCGGTGATGATGGCAGAGCTTCTGGCGCGGAGGCGCTGAACATCAAGGCGAGCGGCATCTGAGGTGATCCACTTGCTCTCGCCATCGGCCATTGCGGTCCGGCCATCTAGGCTCATTGCCAATTTGCAGCGTACAAACGGGAGGCTGCTGGTCATCCGTTTGATGAAGCCAGGATTGAGCAACTCCGCTTCTGTTTGCAATAGACCCGATTCAGTTTCAATGCCGCTGCTTTGTAGCTGGGCCAAGCCTTGGCCTGAAACTTTAGGGTTGGGGTCAAGCATAGCTATAACGACTCTTGTTACACCAGCATCAATCAGTGCATCACTGCATGGTGAGGTGCGGCCATGATGGCAGCAGGGTTCAAGTGTGACATAGGCTGTTGCCCCTTTTGCTTGCTCGCCCGCCTCATTCAGTGCGGCCCGTTCGGCATGCGCTCCACCGGCTTGGTAGTGAAAACCTTCACCTACTACCGTGCCTGCTTTAACCAGCAAGCAACCTACGCGGGGGTTTGGAGCGGTGGTATATCGCCCATAACGAGCCAGCTGGATGGCGCGGGCCATAAAGCGCAGATCCTCTTTTACGCTCATTTTTCTCCCTTATCACGCTCAAGTAGATTCATCTGTTTGCGCTTCTCTTCGGGTGTTAGCTGGCTTTCAAGGCGCTCAATCTCTTCACGGAAGGCATTTACATCTTCAAATTTTCGATAGACTGAGGCGAAGCGAACATAGGCTACCTGATCAAGGCTGCGTAGCTCATCCATTACCCACTCGCCCACCAGTCGAGAGGCGATTTCACGTTCACCACAAGCGAGTGCGCGGCGATGAATGTGGTTCATTGCGGCATCGATCTGTTCGGTACTGACAGGGCGTTTTTCTAGCGCACGCATCATGCCGGTCTCCAGTCGTCGGCCATCAAAAGGCTCTCGACTACCATCCTGCTTAATGACGCGTGGTAGATTTAACGCCGCTTTTTCGTAGGTGGTTACGCGCTCTTTACAGGAGGTACACTGCCGGCGGCGGCGCACCTGATCGCCCTCGCCGAAGAGGCGAGAGTCGATCACTTTGGTATCCTGTGCTCCGCAGAAGGGGCAGCGCATGTTGGTTAGTGATTAGTGTGCGTAGACAGGGAAGTTTTTGCAGACGTTGTGTGCCAGCTCTTTAACTCGGCTGATAACGCCCGCATCACCACGGCTGTCGATCACATCACACATCCAGTTGGCCAGATCACGTACCTCTTGCTCACCAAAGCCACGTGTCGTTACTGCTGGGGTGCCAACTCGGATGCCGCTGGTGATGAAGGGTGACTGTGGATCATTGGGTACAGCGTTCATGTTGACGGTGATGTTGGTTTTACCAAGCCATGCGTCAACCTCTTTACCGGTTAGGCCCGCTTTGATGAAGCTGACCAGGAAGAGATGGTTGTCAGTTCCATCGGAGACTACGTCATAACCGCGACCAACGAAGACCTGTGCCATCGCCTGGGCATTTTTTACTACCTGTAGCTGGTAGCTCTTGAACTCTGGCTCCATCGCCTCTTTAAAAGCTACGGCTTTTGCGGCGATGACATGCATCAATGGGCCGCCTTGAATGCCGGGAAAAACAACTGAGTTAAGTTTTTTCTCAATCTCAGGGTTGGATTTTGCCAGGATTAAACCGCCACGTGGGCCGCGTAGCGTCTTATGGGTCGTGGTGGTGGTAACATCAGCAATTTGTAGTGGGCTGGGGTAACAACCCGCAGCGACCAGACCTGCTACATGAGCCATATCAACAAATAGGTAAGCGCCCACTTCATCTGCAATATCACGGAAACGCTGCCAATCAACAATGCGTGAGTAGGCGGAGAAACCTGCAATGATCATCTTGGGCTTATGCTCGCGTGCGAGTGACTCAACTTGATCATAATCGATCTCGCCAGTCTCAGGATTTAGGCCATACTGAATGGCATTGTAGATTTTGCCTGAGAAGTTGGGTTTAGCACCGTGTGTTAGATGACCGCCGTGAGCGAGGCTCATGCCTAAAATGGTATCGCCTGGCTGACAAAGTGCCATGTAGACGGCTGCATTGGCTTGTGATCCAGAGTGTGGCTGTACATTGGCATAGTCGGCATTGAACAGCTCTTTGGCACGATCAATGGCGAGTTGCTCAGCGATATCGACATATTCACAGCCGCCGTAGTAACGCTTACCAGGGTAACCCTCGGCATATTTGTTGGTCAGTACGCTGCCCTGAGCCTGCATAACGCGAGGACTAGTGTAGTTTTCAGAAGCGATCAACTCAATGTGCTCCTCTTGGCGGTCGACCTCAGCCTGGATGGAAGCCCATAGCTCATCATCATAACCACTGATCTGCATATCTTTGTTGAACATGGTCTACACTCCCTATTCAGTTGGAAAACCGATAATCTTAACAGAGATATTTAATGGTGTCGTCTCAGTCCCTATATATTGGAAAAGTAAAGAGTTGTTATTAAGGGTCGCTGCTCTATGTTTTCCGTGATCTACATGTATAATTATCTGGATGGGGCCTACTGGAATGGGCAAATGTCTACGTGCTGAAGCGACCCGATCAGATCTGATGTTAAAAAAATATAATTTGAGAGATCATTTATCGATCTTTAGGAGCGCTCGAATGAAAGCGATTCATTCATTGGTAATGTTAATCGTGCTTGCTGTTGTTGGTTCAACATTTGTTGAGCCTGTCTATTCTGCTGAGTTAACAATGGGTGAGGCGATCAATAAAGCGGGCCGGCAACGTATGTTGTCGCAACGCATTATCAAAGCCTACGCCATGATGGGGCAGGATGTTGGTTATCGAAAAGCGAAAAAACAGCTGCGTGCCTCTTCTGCATTATTTGAGTCGCAGCTAGCTGAGCTGAAGGGTTTTAAGGTAAATAGTGATATTAGTGATGCCCTGTTGTTGGTCGAGACTCAGTGGGAGGTTGTCAAAGAGATCATATCTGAGAAACCAAAGCGTATTCATGTTGCTCGCCTTAGAACGAAGAGTGAGTCATTGTTGCATAGTACCCATCAGGTTGTTGTGTTGCTGGAGAGCACTTTAAACAACAAGATGGGGCATGAGGTGAACATAGCTGGACGACAGCGCATGTTGACTCAGCGCATGGCAAGTCTCTACATGTTACAGAGTTGGAACTTTGCGGATGAGCTGTATAAAACTAACTATGACCAGGCGGTATCTGAGTTTGATAAAGCACTAAAAGAGCTTCAGGCCGCGCCCGTAAATACAGCCGAAATTAATGCAGGCTTAGTTAAAGTCGAGCAGCTATGGCAAGTCTTTAAGCTTAGCGATCGGGTGAAGGATGGTGGTTTTGTTCCTACGCTAGTTACCCGCTCTCTGGATAAAATTCTAGTGAAGATGAATGAAATTACAGGTCAGTATGCAGCGCTGGTAAAATAGCTTGGATTGCTGTTAAAAGTCATTCTGACGCTTTCAGCGGTTGGTCATCAGAATTTATAGGAGATACCAAACGAGAGTACTGGATAGAGATCAAGTGTTTTTAGATCACTTTCAGCACTACCGCTCTCTCTTTCCAGCTTGTTTAAGGGGGGGCTACTGCTGCTCAACTCAAGATCTGACTCGCTTTGTAACATAACGCCAAGATCAATGTTAAATCCCCACCCTTTCTCTTCTGCAAAGGGGTCTCCCCAGCCAATGCCCAGATAGGGGGTGATGGGGGTTAGTTCAATTTTTCCATTAAGGGATATATTGCTGTAAGTGCTATCGTCCGCAACGGCTGAATGGGTGAAAGGTTTCTTGTACAGATCAACCTGGTCACTATTGAAGGCGATGCCGGCAGAGAGTCTAAATGTGCTATTCATCGGGTAGAGATCGAGCAATAGTGTGGCGGTCTGTCGCTCCATCTCGAGATCAAGTCTGTTCCCTTCGTTATAACGGTAAGTGCTGTAGCCAAAACGGGCATTAATTTTGGTAAATATATTTGCCGTGCCTTCTAAACCATAACCGAGCGCTCCCACATTGGCGCTTAAAGCAAAGCCACCTGCATGAGCAGGCCCCAGCAGTGTGCTTGTTATCATAATAATGAGTAGAAAAGTTCTCTTCACAGCCTTGTCCGTTGCTCATTTTTTTACAGTGGGTAATAAAATAAAGCGTAGTCAAATAAATCTGCATTACCAATAATTGTGCTTTATCACCCGTTTTTCATGGCATATATAAGTGACAAACGGTATATTTAACTGTTGGCAGCAGGCGGAATATAGCGATGGCCCGTTCTAGATGCTCACCGACCCAAACCCCGACTGAAAATATGACATTAAAGACAATCTTAAATGACACCCACCGATCAATGGGTGGGCGTATGGTGCCGTTTGGTGGTTGGGATATGCCTCTACACTACGGCTCTCAGCTTGATGAGCATCACATGGTTCGCCGTGATGCGGGTATGTTTGATGTCTCACATATGGCGGTTATTGATATCGCAGGTGAGCGATGTTGTGCGATGTTGCAACAGCTACTGGCAAATGATGTTGCTCGGCTAAAAGTGATTGGAAAAGCGCTCTATAGCTGTATGTTGAATGAGAATGGTGGCGTTATTGATGACCTTATTGTCTATCTGCGAGATGAGGGTGATTACCGCTTGGTGGTTAATGCGGGTACGGCAGAGAAGGATATGGCTTGGATTCAGCAGCTGGCCGATACCTATAACGTAACGCTGACTCATCGGTCAGATCTAGCAATGATTGCTGTGCAGGGGCCCAATGCCCGACAAAAATGTCTGCCACTTCTGCCCGCTGCCCAACAGCAGGCGGTAGAGGCACTAAAGCCATTTTTTGCAAATGATGGTGAGTGGTTTGTTGCCTATACCGGTTATACCGGTGAAGCTGGTTTTGAGGTTATGTTGCCACAAGAGGCGGCTGTTGAT
>JAMOMH010000227.1 GCA_027068675.1 Sedimenticola sp. | reverse complement strand
TCTGCCAATACTTTTTTGATGACATTTTTTGTGTAATAGGCACGAATGGCTTTGAACTGTTCAGCACTGCGTTGGGCCGATACTACGGCCTCTTTTTTTATATTTGATTCTGATTGCATTGGAACCAGGATAGCAGCAGCAACAGCACCTAATAGCATCAGGATGGTTGTTGGAAGGAATATTTTCCAGAATATATATTTGCTGATGATATTCATGTTGAAACCTCGTAATTACCTATGTTCTGAAGCGGGAGGTATATATCTAGTGTTATAGCGATTTTACTGGGTCTGGATTTTATGGTAGCGGACTAAAGTTGAGTAACTTTAGTTTTTCATATAAGAAAACGCTGTAATGTTCTTTTATAGGTTTGTTGGAGTGTTGTTTGGTGGAAAGCTATTTCACGTTGTGGTGCAAAACCGCTTATTGGAGGTGTGCTGAAATGGGTGTCACATCTATCATAGCGCGTAGGGACGCTTATTGATTGCGCATTAGGCTAATTGGGTTGTAAGACCTTCTCTAACGCTTCACTGGCCGTTAGCCACGCCTCTTCAGCCATCTCTAGTGCCTGATCGATGTTGGCCTTCTCTGCCAATAGCTGTTTTAGTCGATTTTTCTCACCCGCTTGGTAGATCTCTGGATCTACAAGTGCTGTTTCAAGCTTCAGCTGCTCTTCATGCAGGTGACTCATCTCTTTTTCTAGCTTGGTAACGCTGTTTTTCAGTGGTTGAAGCTGTTTACGTTGTACGGCTTCAAGGCGTTTTTGTTCTTTACGGGAGAGGGTGTTTGATGTATTGCTCCCCTCTTGTGACTGCCCACTCTGTTGGCTACGTTCAGCCAGCCAACGACGATAATCATCAAGATCACCTCGGAATTCATCCGCTTTACCGTTATTGACTAAAAAAAGTGTGTCGGTAGTAAGGCGCAGTAGATGGCGATCATGGGAGACAATCACCATCGCCCCTTCAAACAGCTGTAGGGCTTGACTCAAGCTATGGCGCATCTCTATATCGAGATGGTTGGTTGGCTCATCAAGCAGCAGTAGATTGGGACGTTGATAAACCAGCAGTGCCAGCACAAGACGTGCTTTCTCGCCCCCAGAGAGTGGTGCAACAACTTCGGTAACCTGATCACCGATAAAGCCAAATCCCCCCAGAAAGTTGCGATGGGCCTGTTCAGTGGCTTTAGGATCCAGGCGTTGTAGGTGCAGTAGGGGGGATGCCTCAGCGTCAAGCTGCTCTAATTGGTGCTGGGCAAAATAGCCGATATTGAGATCTTGGGCGCGCTGAATATGCCCTTGTTGCACCTCTAATTCACCTGCTAAGAGTTTAATGAGCGTCGATTTACCCGCACCATTGGGCCCCAATAAGCCAATACGGTCACCAGGTGCCAGATTAAAATTGAGCTGATTAAGAATAATAGC
>JAMOMH010000226.1 GCA_027068675.1 Sedimenticola sp. | reverse complement strand
GCTCTTGGCACCACAGGGATACGTGACTCACGAGCAGCAGCCACCTCTGGGTTGCTATCATTCACTGCACTGGAGATCACCACTGCATCAACACCATCTACATTCTCTTCAAGATGGCCAATTTTTATCTCTACTCCAAGACGTGCCAAACGCTGGGTGACACGGCTCTCTTTAAGATCTGAACCTGAAACCTCATAACCCAGATTGGCCACCACCTCAGCGATACCACTCATGCCCGCACCACCAATACCCACAAAATGGATCTTACGCATACGGCCCATGCTATCGGCTGCATGACGATGGCGGTTTATCTTGCTCATCTCTCTATCCCCACTTGTAGACAGGCTCGACCTACACAAGCGGCAGCAGCTGGCTTAGCTAATGTTCGTGCAATCACCGACATATCACGCAGATAACTGGGCTGTTCAAATAGCCTTTTTAACGCTTCAGAGAGTCTCTGGGCATCCATTTCACGCTGCGGCATCAGGAGTGCTGCACCAGCATCGACAAGAAAGTGGGCATTGAGTGTCTGGTGATCATCAACCGCATGAGGATAAGGCACCATCACCGCCGCCAGACCCGCCGCAGCCAGCTCCGAAACGGTTAATGCACCTGCTCGACAGATCACCAGATCTGCCCAACTGTAGGCCTCTGCCATATCCTCCTCAAAGGGGTGAATCTCCGCCTCTACATTGGCATCACGATAGGCCGCTTCGGTTGCAGCGACATGATTGACACCGCATTGATGTCGCACAACGGGTCGTATCGATTCAGCGAGTAGTGCTAATGCTGCGGGCACGGTCTCATTGAGGGCTTGAGCACCTAATGAACCACCAATGATCAGCAGGCGCATCGGAGCAGAACGCCCTGCAAACCGCTGCTCTGGTGGCGCTATCATCTCAATTTCACGTCGTACAGGATTGCCACACGCCTCAGCTTCAACCGAATCAAAACTACCTGGAAAGGCTTCAAAAACTCGATGAGCAATACGCGAAAGCAGGCGATTGGTTAGACCTGGGATTCGGTTCTGCTCTTGAATTACCAACGGAATCCCCATTAACGCCGCCATCAAACCACCCGGGCCTGAGACAAAACCACCCATGCCCAGTACCACAGTGGGACGTATCCGGCGGATCACCCGCATCGCTTGGAAGAGTGCTCGCAGCAGTTGGAATGGAGCCATCAATCGGCGCAACAACCCTGTGCCTCGCACCCCTTTGATATCGAGCCACTCCATCTCAATGCCCTGTTCAGGAACTACGCGTGACTCAAAACTATTGCGTGTTCCCAACCAGATCAATTCGGCACCCTGTTCACGCAGCCACTCTGCCACCGCGAGTGCGGGGAAGACATGACCACCCGTTCCACCGGCCATTACCATCACTCTTTGTCCCATGCTGCCCCCTTTTTACCGGTTCGCAGTTCATAGTCGATACGCAGAAGCAGCGTGATCACAAGGCAGGCAACGATGATGCTATTTCCGCCATAGCTCATCAGTGGCAGTGTTAACCCTTTGGTTGGGAAGAGGCCGACATTGACACCAATATTAATGATCGCCTGCATGCCAATCCAGAGACCAAAGCCGTAAGCAACAAAAGCGCTAAAACGCTCACCAAATCGTTCTGCAATGGCTCCAATTCGAAAGGCACGCCAGGTGATCACAGCAAAAAGTGCGATAACCGCCACTGTGCCCAATAGACCAAACTCTTCACCAATCACCGCCATCAGAAAGTCGGTATGCGCCTCGGGCAGATAGAACTGTTTCTGGATGCCATTGCCCAAACCAACACCAAACCACTCACCACGACCAAAGGCAATCAACGCCTGAGTCAGTTGGTAACCACTACCAAACGGATCATTCCAAGGGTTGAGAAAGGTGGTAACACGCTGAATGCGGTAATCCGCACTCATCACCAGCGCAACCATGGCAATGGCAACAAATCCAAGCAGGCCGGTAAATTGGTAGAGCGGTACACCACCAAGAAAGAGCATGCCCATGGCAATACAAACCAATACAGCCGTGGTGCCAAAATCGGGCTGTTCCATAATAAGGAAGACAGCCAGCAGCAATAGAATCAGTGGCTTAATAAAACCCTTTAGCTGATAGGAGAGCTCTGCCTGACGCCGCACCACATATCCCGCCATATAGATGACGAGGAAGAGCTTCATAAACTCCGATGTCTGTAGACTGAAACCAGCAACTCTGATCCAACGAGTTGCACCATTTACCGTGGTGCCAACCCCTGGAATTAGCACCACCACCAACATCAGCAGGCCGATAAAATAGAGAATCGTGCCCGACCGCTCCCACTGTTTCATCGGGATTTTAAATAGCAACAGGCTTAAAACAAGCGCCAGAGCCACCGCAATCATGTGACGGATAACATAGTGAAACGGTGCGCCGGTATTCTTATCGGCAATGGACATGGAGGCGGATGCCACCATAATTAGACCAAAACAGAGCAGCGTAGCTGCCGCGCCTAACAACAGCCAGTCAAGCTGAGGCAGGCGTGCTTCAGCCTGCCCTGGGAGTGAGGCTTGAGCCCGGCTCATGGAGCCAACCTCTTTACAGCATCCGTAAAAGCGTCACCACGCTGTTGGTAGTTATCAAACATATCAAAGCTGGCACAAGCAGGAGAGAGTAATACTCGATCACCTGAAGTGGTCAACTCCGCAGCCTTTTTTACCGCCTCTTCCATCGTCTCCGCACGGTAGAGTGGCGCACAACCTGCAAGACTCTCCTCCAGTAGCTCTGTAGCTTCACCTATTAAAACCACCCCTTTCGTGGTTTCCGTTACAACCGAGCGTAGTGCAGTAAAATCGGCACCTTTGGCAACACCACCCGCAATTAAAACGGTACGGCAGGCACCCTCATGATTCAAACCATAAAGGGCCGAAATGGTTGCACCGGTATTGGTTCCTTTAGAGTCGTTATACCAATCAACACCCAATCGTTGAGTAATGAATTGAGTGCGATGCGGTAGGCCAGCAAAGTTACGCAGCACATCTAGCATCCCTGGCAGCGGCAGACTAATCGCCTCACCCAATGCCAAAGCGGCCAGTGCATTGGCATGGTTGTGCGAGCCTGGTAGTTTCATACTGCTGGTGAGCATCAGCTTCTCTTCACCCTTACTGAGCCAGATTCCCTGCTCATCCTGGCGTAGACCAAAGTCGCTACCCGTTGGCTCCTTGAGAGTAAAACCAACCTCCTCAGTTGCTCTACCAGCCATTGCACAGACCATTGGGTCATCACGATTGATCACACCAATTTCAGCACCTCGGTAGATCTTAGCTTTAGTCGCGGCATACTCCTCAATGCTACAATAGCGATCAAGATGGTCGGGGGAGATATTGAGTACCACAGCGGCTACTGCGTATAGACTCTCTGTCGTCTCTAGCTGGAAACTCGATAGTTCCAACAGATAGAGTTCAACACGATCATCCAGAAGATCCAGCGCAGGCTCACCCAAATTGCCCCCCATTACGGCATTGATTCCAGCCTGCCGCGCCATCACACCTAACAGAGTGGTGACGGTGCTTTTACCATTTGACCCAGTAATGACGATGATAGGCGCTGCCGCTTCCCGTGCAAACAGCTCGATATCACCAATAATTTCAGCATTACGCCCCGCAGCCTGCTGCAATAACGGCTCTTTTAGTGATACACCTGGGCTAACAATTAACTGATCCGCAGCAGCAAATATCTCTGGGCGAAAGCCACCAACAAAAACGGCCACATTGGGTAATTCACTATTCAGTTCGGCTAATGCGGGGGGTAGGTCACGACTATCCGTTACCGCAACAGGGTGGCCATTTCGGCTCAAAAAACGGGCACATGACAATCCTGTCTTGCCTAGACCAACAACCAAACGTTTGCACTCATCAAGCGGTTTATCCACTTCATCCATTCCCTTTGTCACCAACATATTCATCTGATTTTCAGGCTCGCTAATCCAACCAAAACCAGTATTACGGTGATAATCCAAAATCGTACAATGACCCGTGGTTCAGGCCAGCCCATCAATTCAAAATGGTGGTGTAGAGGTGCCATTTTAAAGATACGCTTCCCTGTCAATTTAAAGGAGGCAACCTGGAGGATGACAGAGACCGTCTCCATAACGAAGATGCCTCCCATGATGAGCAATACAAGCTCTTGGCGTACGCAGACAGCAACAACGCCCAGCGCTGCACCCAGCGCCAGAGCGCCCACATCACCCATAAATACCTGTGCGGGATAGGCGTTGAACCAAAGGAAACCAAGCCCTGCACCAACCAGCGCAGCGCAGAAGACCATCAGCTCTCCCACCCCTGGCAGATAGGGGATTCTCAGATATTCAGAGAAGCCAACATGACCCGATAGATAGGCAAATAGACCAAGCGCTCCTGCTACCAAAACGGTGGGCAAAATGGCAAGACCATCCAATCCATCCGTTAAATTGACGGCATTACTGCTACCAACAATGACAAAATAGACAAAGGGTATGAAGAGTAGTCCCATATTAATTGAGACATCTTTAAGATAGGGGATCAGCAGATGGGTCTCTGCAGGAGAGCCAGCTGTAAGATAGAGAACTACCGCAGCAATAAAACCAATCACTGACTGCCAGAGATATTTCCAGCGAGCAATCAGTCCTCTAGAGTCACCTTTGACCAGCTTTTTGTAGTCATCAACCCAGCCGATTATGCCGAAGCCTAGCGTCACCAACAGCACAATCCAAACGTAACGATTGCTCAGATCGGCCCAAAGCAGCGTACTCACAGCAACTGCCACCAAAATCAGTGCACCTCCCATAGTGGGCGTGCCCGCTTTTGCATGATGACTCTCAGGGCCATCTTCACGGATGGTCTGGCCAATTTGGTGATAACTGAGGCGACGAATCATCACCGGCCCAATGATAAATGAGATCAGCAGGGCGGTAAGCACACCCAGGATGGTTCGCATCGTAAGGTAGTGAAATAGCATAAATGAGCTATCAAACTGTGCGAGATAATCGGCTAGATAGAGCAGCATGTTACTCACCACCCTTCGCGGTTAGTGCTTCAACCACTCGATCCATTGCGGCGCTGCGTGACCCTTTTACCAGCACCGTATCATCTGCTTTCAGCTCATGTTTAAGTGCAGATATCAGATCAATCTGCTGTTCAAAATGTCGCCCTTCACCCGCGAAGTAGTCAGTGGCAGGTTTACAGGTTTGCCCAACACTCCAGAAGCACTCAATCCCCTTGCCCGATGCATACTCACCTAGGGCTTGAAGTTCATCTTCCGTATCAATGCCCAACTCAGCAAGATCACCTAAAATCAGCCATGTTCTGCCAGGAGCTGTGGCCAACACATCAATCGCAGCCCGTACTGATGCAGGATTAGCGTTGTAACTATCATCAATCAACGTACAGCCAGAAGCCCCCTTCAACGACTGCAAACGCCCTTTAACCACCTCAAGCGATGCCAGGCCACGTTTGATCTCATTAGTGGTTGCACCAACAGCCATTGTTGCTGCAATAGCTGCCAAGGCATTCATCAAGTTGTGACGTCCTGCAAGCTTTAGCGTGATATCAAAGACCTGGCCCGATGCCTTAACCTGACAACTATTTGTAAAGCCATCCTGATCCCAAACGGTAGTAATCGCTTTGGGGTCAATAGAGACATCTGCCCATTTTTTGATACCAAAGGTGACCACCCGTCTCGACTCAGCGAGTGCCAACCAAAATTCGATTTTAGGGTCATCGGCATTCAGCACAGCAACACCATCAGCCGATAGCCCAGTGAGAATCTCCCCCTTTGCTTCAGCAACACCCTGTAGATCTCTAAACCCTTCCAGATGGGCAGGGCCAGCATTGGTGATAACCGCTACATAGGGCTGTGCAATCTCACACAACCAGGCGATTTCACCACTATGATTTGCCCCCATCTCAAGCACTGCAAATCGCTCATTTTGTAGACGAAGTAGGCTGAGCGGTAAGCCAATATCGTTATTCAGGTTGCCCTTCGTCGCCAGCACCTCCCCTTTTTGACTCAAAATGGCTGCAACCATCTCTCGCGTAGTGGTCTTGCCATTGCTACCCGTTATAGCCAGCAGTGAGACGGGAAAACTATTACGCCAAACGTTAGCCAATTGGCCCAGTGCAACACGAGTATCATCCACAACAAGCTGCGGCAGCTCACACTCAACTATCTGATTCACCATCACAGCA
This sequence comes from Sedimenticola sp., assembly GCA_027068675.1. GTDB lineage: Bacteria > Pseudomonadota > Gammaproteobacteria > Chromatiales > Chromatiaceae > JAKITT01. The sequence continues at coordinate 1,052 of JAMOMH010000226.1, read as the reverse complement.
CAGGCACCACTCTCTTTAGCCTGTTTGATATAGTCATGGCCATCAAAATTGGGGCCACTCAACGCAACAAAGAGCGCACCTTTAGGTAGGCTGCGACTATCTGTACTGACGGTAGAGAATGTGGCATCAACACCGACATGGCTTGCTGCCATCACCTTTGCAACTTTCGATAAGGTTAGCTGGTTCATCACCCGCCCTCTCTCAACGCACAGGCAACCTGCTCTCGGTCACTAAATGGCAACATTAGGTCACCCACCTGCTGAGTTGTCTCATGCCCCTTTCCTGCGACCAGGATGATGTCACCTGGAGCAGCCATCGCGATCGTTTGGGCAATCGCATTAGCGCGGTTGTGCTCAACGGTAACGGGATAGGAGGAGGGTATGGCTGATTTAATCGCCTCAATAATCACAGCACCCTCTTCACTACGAGGGTTGTCATCCGTAAGAGTGATTTGGTCACTCAGACGTGAAGCCACCGCGCCCATGAGTGAGCGCTTACCTTGATCACGATCACCACCACAGCCAAAGAGGCAGATTAACTGGCCATCACAGTGAGGGCGCAGTGCCTTTAAAGCTTGTTCCAATGCATCGGGTGTATGTGCATAATCGACAATAACTAGCGGTTGTACACCTCCACCAAAACGCTCCATCCGCCCAGGAATGGCATCGGCACTGGCCAAGGCATCAGCGGCTTTTTCTAATCCCCAGCCCTGCTGTAGTAATACCGCCAGAACAGCCGCTAGATTGGCTACATTAAAACGCCCCAATAGCGGGGTTGTTAACGCCACCTCACCAAGGTGTGTTGAGATATTTAGCTGCATACCTGCAACACTCTGCACCAGGTTATCAACACGAACCCAACCTGCAATTTCAGTCGTTGGGTTCATATTGGCATTGAGGCTGTAGATCACTACTTGGAGATCACCCTTTAGTCGATCAATTAACTCACGACCAAAATTATCATCATAATTGAGCACTGCACAGTCGAGGTTTGGCATCTCAAATAGACGCTGTTTTGCGGCAGCATATTCATGCATATCAGCATGATAATCG
>JAMOMH010000225.1 GCA_027068675.1 Sedimenticola sp. | reverse complement strand
CTGTGCAAATTATCAGCTGTAAGCGCTTGATGATCAGATGTTCGCCACTCAATCTTTTCGAGCTGAACTCTCGGGTTGGCATCCAACCCTTTACTGAAGGCAACCAACAGATTATGAGGCCTAAACCTATTCAACATTAGCGTACGATGCCCCTCAATCAGCGCCTGCATATCCGTTGGCTCCATTGGCACATCGGGCAGCACTGCCAGCGCCTGCCGGTAGTCACGCTCTATCTGTTTTACCTGTGTACTGACTAACGCCTTCTGCACTTTTAGCTCATCAGCAGCATGCAAATTATAGAGACTCCAACCTGCACTGATCACGGCAAACAGTAGGCTGACTGCAACCAACCCCTTGCGTATCTGCCGCATTCGATAGTAGCGACGATCGACAGGGCGAGCATAGTTGATGGTTGAGAGGCGTTCATGCAGCAGATGCAGAAAGAGCTGCTCACTGTGATCAGCCGCCATTTCTCCCTGCAGCCCCACCTGTCGCAGCACATGATTGATATTGATAAAGTGGTAGTGTACCGCCTCTGTATCTGAGCAACCTCTTCTAAGATGCTCACTATCCCCATCTTCAGTCAGAATACAGACATCAAGCTTGGCATCATGCGGCAGCAGCTGCATCCGGTTGAGATATCGTTGATTTTTCTGCACCTCACGCAACAGGGTCTCAATGCGCTTCTCATGACTCTTCGAGGTCATTGGCATCAAGCGGCTCACCTTCAGGTCATAGCCGTTGAAGAAACTCTGCCGTAGCAGGCTCCCCCGCTGCTCAGTTAGTAACAGGGTGTATTCAGACTTATGTTCCAGTTTTCGCAACAGACGCTGGCTGATGGTCGACAGTGAGTAGATACCGATAATCGGCACCTTATGCTGCATCAGCTTATCGAGCCAGAGGGTGAGATTGTCAGGATTGGTCAATGCTGAAAAGAGCACCTTATCATCACGCCGCCCGCTCTTCTCCCGCGCCTGCACCCTGACCGTGCGGAAGGGCGTGGTGCGAAACAGTGTACGCAGTTTACGCTGCAGCAATGCACGCCGGTCTCGTCCACTGACATGGGGTATCTTTTCGTTTCGGTACTCCTCCTCAATCAGGTCGGTATAGAGACAACTGAGCAACTCCTTCTCTCCAGCCAGATAGTCATCCAGCTGTGAGACCCCCTCCGATCCGCAGGGAAAAGTGGCACAGGGGTGCCAGGCACCTCTCTCCAGCCGGTAGACAACCAGCTCACATGGTGTGACATAAAAGATGCGTTCGACAGACATATCAACCCGTAATATCGCCAAGGATGTCGTAAATCGGCCCCAGTACCGACAACATCACCCAGCCCAGCAACAGACCCAAAATTACCGTCATGACTGGCTCAATCAGACTCTGTACTTTGTCGATCGACTCCTGCACATCACGGTTGTAGAAGTAGCT
>JAMOMH010000224.1 GCA_027068675.1 Sedimenticola sp. | reverse complement strand
TAGCCGAGAGGTAGAGACCTCGCAGGTGTTTGCTTAGGCGGGTGAGTTCACCACGAAAAAGCCTCCCCGCCTGGGTGAGGTTGTCATAGTCATGACCAAAGCGTTGATCACCAAAGTAGTTTGGAACCCCTTCTTTAGCGATCTGATTAAGACGGTTTTCAAGCTCAGCCCGGTCACCGTTAAGCTGCCGTACTCTCAATTGAAACCGATTCCCCTGCAAGGTGCCTCTACGCAGTTTGCGTGAATGGGGGATGGCGGCCAGGAGTTTGATCTCATCTGAGTTAATCTGCTGCCAATCGGGTGCATCTTTACCAGGCAACCAGACTGAGAACCATTGGGTCGTTACTGCATGGCGATCCTTCAGACCGGCATAACTGGTATCTCTCGGCGGCACACCAGCCAAGCGTGCCAACTGTTTAGCCACCCACACGGTGTTACTACCCCGTTTCTGGAGATGCAGCATCCAATGCTCACCCTCACCATCTGGCTCAAAACCAAGAATTTCATCAACACGAAAATCCTCAGGCTGTTGGCGAATGATGCCTGTCGCCTGTGGCATACCTAATGTATAAGGCATCTCATCAAGGCGCTGCCACTCACGTTGGCTCATAACCGCTCCAACAACACAACAGCATAGCAGGCAATGCCTTCACCACGACCGGCAAAACCCATCCCTTCGGTAGTGGTCGCTTTAACATTCACATCTGCCACTGTCACCTGTAGGTCAGCGGCCAACCGCTCGCACATGGTGGTAATATGCGGTGCCAATTTTGGCTGCTGAGCAACGATGGTGCTATCTATATTAACCACTTTCATCCCCTGCTTTTGTAGCAGTTCAACCACTCGACGCAACAGAATACGGCTGTCAATATCTTTGAAATCATCACTATTATCTGGAAAGTGTCGGCCAATATCACCCAGTGCAGCAGCGCCTAACAGAGCATCACAGAGCGCGTGGATCAGCACATCACCATCGGAGTGTGCCTGCATACCCAGGTTATACGGGATCTCCACACCACCCAGAACCAGTCGTCGCCCTTCAGCAAAACGGTGGGCATCGTAGCCCTGTCCAATACGCATTAAAAACCTCTACAAATGATCAAAATAGTGCAATGCAGCCGTAGAATTAAGAGGACTGCTGCTGTAGAAAAAAGGTGGCCAAGGCAAGATCTTCAGGGTGAGTAATCTTGATGTTATCGGTATGCCCATTAACCATCAGGGGCTGCAACCCCGCCAATTCGATTGCACTCGCCTCATCGGTCACTACTTCACCCCGCTCCAACGCCTCTTTTAGCGCTGAACGTAATGGGCCAAGACGAAACATCTGTGGGGTGAAGGCGTGCCACAGCTCTTCACGCGATACGGTTTTTGTCACCTCAGCCATACTATCGGTACGCTTCATCGTATCTCGTACTGGCACACCCAGCA
>JAMOMH010000223.1 GCA_027068675.1 Sedimenticola sp. | reverse complement strand
TTGAATTTAATGATTAATAGAAGGGTAACCCATTGACTCATAAGGCTAGGAAGAGGTTTGGCCAAAATTTCCTACACGATCCAGGTGTCATTCAGCATATTGTTAGCAGTATTGACCCTAGGGAGGGGGATTGTTTGGTGGAGATTGGCCCTGGGCAGGGGGCGATCACTAAGCTGCTACTGCCAAAGCTGAAGCGGATGCAGGTGATCGAGCTGGATCGTGATTTGATTGAACCTCTGGCGCAAACTTGCGGCCCACTGGGGGAGTTGCAGATTCATAGTGCTGATGCACTAAAGTTCGATTTTCATCAGCTCACCAATCAATCTAACTCTCTGCGGGTGGTGGGTAACCTGCCGTACAACATCTCAACCCCTATCCTATTCCACCTGATGGATCATCTGGAGATTATTAGGGATCTGCACTTTATGCTGCAAAAGGAGGTAGTGGATCGCATGGGGGCTGGCCCAGGTAGTAAAACCTATGGCCGCCTTTCGGTGATGTTGCAGGCGCATTGCCAAGTGACGCCACTATTTGATATCGGCCCTGGAGCTTTCCAGCCTGCACCAAAAGTTAACTCTGCATTTGTTCGTTTGACACCTCATGCAACACCTCGCGCGGTGATTAAGGATCAAACCTATTTTCGAGAACTGGTGACACAAGCCTTCTCTCAGCGCCGCAAGACGCTACGCAACAGCCTGCGCAAATTGATTACAGATGAGATTTACATAACTGCGGATATCGACCAAAAAATGCGCCCTGAGCAGTTGAGCCTTGAGCAGTTTGCGGCATTAGCTAATGCTGGCTTTGAGGCGTGTCAATCTGAAGATATTTAGCGTTCACTCTCTTCTATTTAGCCGTTGGTTAATGGCTTTTAGCGATTCATCCATACCTAAGTCCAGACGTTTATTCGCATAACCAATAAGCGGTAGAAGAGTGCATATAAGCTGGTTTAACTGTTCCGTTTCAATGGTGTCACCGGCACCGCTCTCTATCTCAGCCATAAGCTGGGCGATATCCAGAGGCTCTGTTTTTTGATCAGTCGCTCTTCGTGATGGGCTCTTTTCTGCAACCACTTCGGTCTCACAAACTGGCTCTTCATCTATCTGCTCCGCGGGAGGTCGAGCCAAATTAATGGTGTTGCTGATTAGGCCGCCACCTGAAGCGATCGCTTTTTTCAGTGCAACTTTTGCATCTCCGACAAGCTGAGCGAAGGTATCTCTGGGTTGTTCGGTATCAAGAACAGCCACCCCTGCACTAATACAGAGTTTTAGCACTTTGCCATCCACTTCGATGGCCAGTGAGTCTATCTTTTCACAAAGGCGTTCAACTGAGCGCCGGCTGCCAACGCGATTGGTCAGCGGCAGGATCAGTGCAAATCGTGCGGTGCCAACACGGGCTGAAATATCCTCTTTACGCAGGGTATCAACAATCGCACGGCTAAGCTCAA
>JAMOMH010000222.1 GCA_027068675.1 Sedimenticola sp. | reverse complement strand
AGGGAACGACCATCAACCAGGCAATGGAGCGAAGCGAACCGTTCCGCCGCAGCCTTGATGTAGGAGGTACGCTGGTCTATGGTGTCGGGGCGGCAATAGATGCCGGGAGTGATGTGCTGAACCCTGTGAAAGGCGGGGTAAAGCAGATAGTTAAGCGAGCTACAAAGAAAATAACGGATCCACCAATACAACAGGTCAACCCAAGAAATCTGATTCCAACGCAAACTCGGAATGAAATGTCCGGTTCGCAGATCAAGCGACTTACAAAGGGCATGAAGAAAGACGGTTTTGACCAAACAAAGCCAGTTGATGTTACTCGCAACCCAAGAGGCAGGCTTGAAATACAGGACGGTCACCATCGGACGGAGGCAGCAAAGAAGGCCGGGCTGGATAAGATACCAGTGAGAGTTTGGGGAGAATAGGACGATGTGTTCAAAACCCTCACTCTTCGGAAAGTACAAAGCAGCATTCTTGCTTCCAAAAGGAACTGATAGAGCTTTGGGAGAAGATGGCTGGATATTTACTGGTGCGAATCACCTTAGTGCTGATGTGGTTGATTTTTTAGTGGTATTGCTAGGGCTTGCGCTGGTGGAAAGTTATTTAGGAATGGATCGATATGCAGGAGATGGTTTACAGGCTACTGTTGTTCGCGATGATGAAGGTAAAATTGAGCATGTTGATTTCCAAGTGTACGATGATGCTCGAAGAAAATTAGATGATGCTTTTGTATCAAGTAATCTAAGGGATAGTTGTGAACTGTTTTTTCCTGAGTAATCCCTTGCCACAAGGGGTGTGCCGCATAAGAACTCTCTGGATTATGCTGGTGAAACACAGGTTCTTCCTGTCGAGTCATTAGAAAAATTGCATGATGAATTGCGAGCCAAGGGCTAGTCTGGCCACTTTAACATCCTGCAAGAAACCAGCCAGCGCTCATTTACCGTATCATCGAGAGGCATGGCCTGTTTCTACGCCCCCAGCGTACGTCTGCAAGGTGGTTTCAGGGTGCGTGATGGTGGGCGACTGAGCATTGGCAGCAGCTTTGTTCCCGCAGGAGAATACTAGCGTCATGAACAAAATCAAACAAACGATCCGGCTCTTGCTGCTGCTGTTGCTTGCCCAGCTGAGCGTTATGGCGGGTGCGCAGGAGCGCGTGACCTACATCCACACCGATGCGCTGGGTTCCCCGATGGCCGCCTCCGATGAAGACGGCAACCTCATCTGGCGGGAAAGCTACCAGCCGTACGGAAAGCGGCTGCGCTTGCAAAAAGGATCGGATCGTCCCTGGTACACCGGCAAATACGAAGAAGACATCGGCCTGGTGTACTATGGCAAGCGCTGGTACAACCCCGAGATCGGTCGTTTCTACTCCGTTGACCCGGTGCGGTTTGATGAGAGCAACATCCACAGCTTCAACCGGTATGCGTATGCGAACAACAACCCCTACAAGTTTGTCG
>JAMOMH010000221.1 GCA_027068675.1 Sedimenticola sp. | reverse complement strand
CCGAGTGGCTTATAATAGGCATTTTAGCGGCCCTCTGTATGCTCTCGGACGAACACCTTAATGAACAGTGATCTGGCAAAACTCCAGCCCTACCCCTTTGAAAAGTTGGCTAAGTTGAAAGCAGACGTTCAACCAAACCGTTCACTGGAGCATATCGCCCTATCGATTGGTGAGCCAAAACACCCAACACCAGGTTTCATCACTGAAGAGGTGTTGAGTCACCTACATGGCCTATCGGTCTACCCATTAACCAAAGGTAGTGACCGGCTACGTGAGTCTATTGCCAGCTGGCTCTGTCACCGTTTTCAGCTGCCAGATATCGATCCAGCCACTCAGATATTACCCTGCAATGGTACCCGCGAAGCACTCTTTGCTTTTACTCAAGCCGTGGTTGAACGCAGCACCCATCCGCTGGTTATGATGCCAAACCCCTTCTATCAAATCTATGAAGGTGCTGCACTGCTCGCCGGTGCTGAGCCACTCTTTCTTGCTTGTGACGCCACCAATGGATTCCTGCCTGACTTTGATGCAGTGAGTGATGAAGAGTGGCAACGCTGCCAACTGCTTTTTCTCTGTAGTCCTGCCAATCCAACGGGCGCAGTCATCAACATTGAGACGCTGCAACAACTGATTAATCTGGCAGAACAGCATAACTTTATCATCGCCTCTGACGAGTGCTACTCAGAGATCTATTTTGATGAAACGCAACCACCCGCCGGGCTGCTACAAGCAGCATCACTAATGGGTAATAATGATTTCAAACACTGCATGGTCTTCCACAGCCTATCAAAACGCTCCAATGCACCGGGCCTGCGCTCTGGTTTTGTTGCAGGCGATGCCGCACTGATCGAACCTTTTTTCCGCTATCGCACCTATCATGGTTGTGCGATGCCCACTCAGACTCAAGCGGCCTCAATCCGCGCTTGGAGTGATGAGTCACATGTCGAAGAGAACCGGGCTCTCTACCGGCAGAAATTTGCGGCAGTATTGGATATTCTCAAAGATACACTTGATATCCAGCTACCCGATGCCGGCTTCTACCTCTGGCCAAAGACACCCATCAGCGATACTGAGTTTTCCCGCAACCTATATGAGCAGCAGAATATCACCGTCGTACCAGGGAGTTATCTCTCACGTGAGATCAATAGCCACAACCCAGGCAGTCAGCGTATTCGTCTTGCATTAGTGGCTCCGCTAGATGAGTGTATCAATGCGGCACAACGTATAAAATCTTTTACCCATTCAATCTAAATTTACTGAGAATCCAATATGAGCGATAGACAACAGATCATCATTGATGCCTTTGATAACCGTGCTGAAATTACCCCACGTAGCGTTGAGACCCTAGTACGTGATGCTATTCTTGAGACCATTGACCAACTAGATCGCGGTGAAATACGCGTATCTGAGAAGGTAGATGGCAACTGGATCGTCAACGATTGGGTTAAGAAGGCGGTACTGCTCTCTTTCCGTATCGAAGACAACAACTTTATGAAGGGTGGTTTTACTAACTACTACGATAAGGTTACCTCAAAATATGCCGATTTTAATAGTCGCGATTTTCAAGAGAGTGGTGTTCGTGTAGTACCACCAGCCACCGTACGCAAAGGGAGCTACATTGCTCCTAACGTGGTGTTGATGCCCTCTTATGTCAATATTGGTGCCTATGTCGATAGCGGCTCAATGGTCGATACTTGGGCCACTGTTGGCTCTTGCGCTCAGATTGGTAAAAACGTGCATCTTTCAGGTGGCGTTGGCATTGGCGGCGTGCTGGAGCCTCTCCAGGCAGCACCCACCATCATTGAAGATAACTGTTTTATCGGCGCACGCTCAGAGATTGTTGAGGGTGTCATTATTGAAGAGGGTGCTGTTATTTCAATGGGCGTATTTATTGGCCAAAGCACCAAAATCTACAACCGTGAAACTGGTGAGATCACCTACGGCCGCGTCCCTGCCGGATCAGTGGTTATTGCTGGCAGCCTCCCCTCTAGTGATGGAAAATATAACCTCAACTGTGCCGTCATCGTCAAACAAGTCGATGAGAAGACACGCGGCAAAATTGAGCTGAATGACCTACTGCGTAACCTATAACAGTGCAGTACTACATGGGCACTATCGAATGATAGTGCCCACCATCAGGCATCTTGAAAATGACAACACTCTACGGCATCAGCAACTGCGACAAGGTGCGCGCTGCACGCAAATGGCTTGAGGCCAACGGCATTGAGTACCACTTTTACGATACCCGCAAACTGGGTATTGATGAGTCAACATTGCGTAGTTGGATTGCACAATTTGGCCTTAAAAAGGTGCTGAATAGACAGAGCACTAGCTGGCGTCAACTTTCAGAAACTTGTAAGCAAGATCTCACGGAAGAGGGAGCAATTACTCTAATGGTTGAGAGAGTAACACTAATCAAACGCCCTCTCTTATCACACAACGACACGCTTACTATTGGTTTTAAAGCAGAGAGCTACCAGGAGTTTTTCAGCTAATGTCAGATACCATTAAACTCGCTTGTGATCTGATTGCCCGTCGTTCACTGACACCTGAAGATGCCGGCTGCCAAAAACTACTTATCGACCGTTTAGAGAGGCTCGGCTTCAATGTTGAACAGCTCCGTTTTGGCATCGTTGATAATATCTGGCTACGCCGAGGTAGTGAAGCCCCCCTATTTGCCTTTGCCGGTCATACCGATGTAGTACCCGCAGGTAATGAAAACGAGTGGCAAAGCCCTCCCTTCAAACCAACCCCAAAAGAGGGCATGCTCTATGGCCGTGGCTCTGCGGATATGAAGGGCAGTCTGGCTGCATTTGTCGTTGCTTGTGAACGCTTTGTCACTGAACACCCTGACCATAAAGGCTCTATTGCACTGCTCATTACCAGTGATGAAGAGGGGGCTGCCACTGATGGAACCATTAAAGTAATTGATGTGTTAGAGAGACGGAATGAAAAAATTGACTACTGTTTAGTGGGTGAACCATCCAGCACTCATAAACTTGGAGATGTGATCAAAAATGGCCGTCGTGGTTCACTCAACGGCTGGGCTACTATCTACGGCAAACAGGGGCATGTTGCTTACCCTCATCTTGCTAATAACCCTCTGCATAGCTTTGCTCCGATCATGAGCAAACTCTGTGCTGAAGAGTGGGATCAAGGAAACGATTTTTTCCCTCCCACCTCATTCCAAATTGCCAATATGAGTGCCGGAAATGGCATTGAGAATGTAATACCTGGGCAGCTCACACTGCAATTCAACTTTCGTTTTTCAACTGAGTTGACACCAGAGGTGATCAAACAGCGTGTTGAAACTATTCTTGATAGTGGTGATTTCAAGTACAACATTCGCTGGAAACTATCTGGAAGCCCTTTTTTAACCACCGCAGGGAAATTAGTCGATGCTGCAAGCGAAGCGATCAAAGCAGTCAACGGGCAAACATGTAAGCTATCCACCTCTGGCGGCACCTCTGATGGCCGTTTTATTGCACCAACGGGTGCAGAGGTGATTGAGCTGGGGCCACTCAATGCCACTATTCATCAAACGAATGAATGTGTATCTATCTCTGATCTTGATGATCTAACAGAGATTTATCAGCTCATACTAAAAAAATTACTCAGTTAAGCAGCTATATTGAATACTCAGAGACTTGACCAGATATTATTAAAACTCGCATCCTCTTCACTAGTATCATCCATAAGATCAAGATAGTTAAATTGGTATCGACTAAAAGCTCCGGTCGACTCAAGCATACGCAACAACCTTATTGGCCGTCGCCCTCCCTTTCCATCAATCATCAGGCTTGAGTCTGGTTGGAATGCATGCGGTGAGGTGATCAAACTACTCCTCTGCTCTCCACCTCCAACCTCTGGCAGCAGCAGGCAGGCTTGATACTCATCATCCGTACCTACTTCGACAGGTAGTGCACTGGGTGCCAACATCTCAACACCTACCTGTAGGCTCTGCTCACCTTGGGTTAAGATCCAACGAATGGCAGCAACACCATATTGGCCACTGATTGATGGTGATTGAATACCAATCAACTCACCCACTCTCACCATCGATAGCTCTCCATTTCGCCAATCGAGGCAATACCCCCCCGCGCTCTCATTGATCGTTCTGAATTTGCTGGTTTCACATATAAATTCCTCCTGCTCATTTGCCCCCCACAGCGGAACAACGGGTTCTGGTTCTCGCCGACCACGTGACTGAGGGCCAAAATCCTCAAAGTCAGCCCGCCTCACATCAGAGGAGTCATCAATAGGCGTCAGGGTAAAGGCTGATGTTTGACTATGATCTTCGAGCGACCAACCCATCGGCCCATCATCAGGCTTCTTCTGGTCAAGCCAATCCATATCCTCTTTTAGATTATCGGTTAGCCCCACCTCATTTGCACAAGCACTCTCCAGCAGTGAGTAAACTGCATTTAGACCGACAGCTACACTTAGCTCAAAATTTAGTTGGGTGCGAACAAACTCTCGCTGTGGTGCAGAGCTCCACGGCTGAATGAAGCGCCGTAACAGTTTATTAGAGGCAAGCTCATTGGAAGGCGGCCCATCTCGAGAGCTATTGAGCTGTTCATCCACTTTTGCAAGTAGCTCTGTTGTATCCAGAATCAGCAGTTTCTCATCTGGGTTTTCAGCTCTATTTTGAGTTAGTGAAAGATGGATGGGTGCAGCATCCTTATCAACTAAAACAAGAAATTTATTATTTAAATCGAGTGGCTGCCGTCCCCTCTCATGCAGCGAGGCATAAGATCCCCACTGACGTAGAAGAGTAAAAAGCTGCAAAATCTCGCGCTGTCTCAAACGTCCAGGTGAAGCTAATGAGAAGAGCAAAATTTGCTTATAGATATCAGCAATTGTCGTATGAAAATCCTCTTGATCATCTGCAACATCTTTAACGGGAATCTGCTCAAGATTATGTCGTTTAGCATAATCAAACAGGCCATTAATCTCATACCAAATACGTGGTGAGACAGGATCATAGACTAATGCTGACTGCAGAATCACTGTTGAGAGGTAGTAGATGGCATGATGAATCGCTATCACCAGCTCTTTTTTCTCTGAACTATCCAGGCGATTGGCGTGTAAATAGTGGTTGATCGCAATTTTGTAAGCAATCGCCAGTTCACTATTCAATTCATAGGTAAGATTGGCAATTTTTCGGTTACGCTTGGCGAGCGGTAGACCTGTATCAATAAAGTGTTTTTCTAGATTTTTTGTCACAAAAGAGACGGGCTTTCGGAACAGTTCCGTAATGAGCAAGCACTCTTTTTGAGAGACACGGCTTCTATTGAACTCAATTAAGCCCTTATAGATCTGTTTCGATATTTCGCCCACATTGGCCCAAGGCAGCCCTTCGATCCAAACCTTTAGAGACTTTGGCTGTAAAAGAGGATTATGACCATCGCTCTTTTTCTGTTCAGGTATATAGAGTTCTAACCGTTGACCCATCGTTTCAATCACCTTTTAACTTTGAGGGTTCTTCACATAATCCATGTTTTTTTGTGCAGAAGAGACCATAAATACTGGCAGATGGGAGGTCTCTTCTCCATCAACTGCCGTTCTAACACAAAAATTAGCACAGTAGCCTCCTGATTGTCATGACAATTCTCATGTTCAACGGCGACTTATCCAAATGAACCAACGACCAAACATCTCTGTAGGGCATCTAAAGATTAAGTTTGGTCGCACTAAAACATAAGATTCGCTAAAGCTCAGCTAAAATTTAGGCTGACTAAAACAATCATAACTTGTTCAGAGCCTCTTTAGAGATAGCACCCTCAATCTCTCGTACCATTCGTGGTACAAGATAGCCTGGCAAGCGACCTAAGAGCTGACGGTAAATCTGCATCGCAGCCTCCTCAGAGACTTCAAAGTGAGCGGTGCCTTGCGCTCGGTCAAGCAGGTGCAGATAGTAGGGTAGCACCCCAATAGAGAAGAGCCGTTCACTCAATTCAGTTAAGAGAGAAGCGGTATCATTGACCCCTTTCAACAAAACAGATTGATTAAGCAGCGTTACTCCCACTTCTGTTAACTGCTTGGCAGCCTCTGCAAGGTCATCAACTACCTCGTTAGGGTGATTTGCATGCATCACCAATATAATTTTCAAACGGCTCTCTGCAAATAGCTGCAATAGAGGGGGTGTTATTCGCTCAGGCAGAACAACAGGCATACGACTATGTATTCGCAGACGTTTTACATGATCAATTTTAGCCATTGCTTGTATGAGGTTTGATAAGCGCTGATCACTCATCATCAATGGATCACCACCACTAAGAATCACCTCATCTAACTCAGTATGCGATTCGATATAGGCGACTATATTATGCCAATGGGCAGAATCAGCAAGATAGTCACTATATGGAAAATTACGACGAAAACAGAAACGACAATGGATAGCACAAGCCCCTGTTGTTATCAGCAGTGCACGTCCATGATATTTATGCAGCAGGCCACTCTCAGCAATTGCGTTGACATCACCAACAGGATCATCAGAGAAGCCATCTTGCCGGGTCAGCTCACTATCAATCGGCAATACCTGTCTGAGCAGTGGGTCCGTCAAATCCCCCCTCTTCATCAAACCGACATATCGGCTTGGAACTCTCAAGCTGAATTTATTTGCCGCTTTTTTTGCTTCTGGTATCAGTGTGGCGTCCAACCCCAACCGCTGAATGAGATCAACAGGGTCAGTAACTGCCTCACTCATCGATTTTTGCCACTGCCACAGCAGCTCAGTTCGAGGTATCATACGCGCCCTGTTTTGGCTGTTTTGAGAAGATGACATGGCAACTTATAGTACCAATGAGTTTAAGAGCGGTCTAAAAATCATGATTGATGGCTACCCCTGCTCTATTATTGAAAATGAATTTGTTAAGCCAGGCAAAGGCCAAGCCTTTAGTCGTGTTAAAATTCGCAATCTTAAAACAGGTCGTGTGGTAGAAAAAACCTACAAGTCTGGCGAGTCTGTTGAAGCAGCCGATGTACTAGAGACTAATCTGCAATACCTCTACAACGATGGTGAGCAGTGGCACTTCATGGATCAAGAGAGCTTCGAGCAGCACGCTGTCGACAAAGAGGTATTGGGTGACTCCATCAAATGGCTGAAAGAGCAAGATATCTGCCTTGTAACACTTTGGAACGACCAGCCAATCATTGTTGAGGCCCCCAATTTTGTTGAACTCACCATCACCGATACCGATCCAGGTCTCAAAGGCGACACCTCCGGCAGTGGTGGCAAACCCGCAACACTTGAGACCGGTGCAGTTGTTCGCATACCTCTTTTCGTACAGATTGGTGAAAAAATAAGAGTTGATACCCGCTCTGGTGAGTACGCCTCTCGCGTTAAAGAGTGATTCATCTCAACACGTTGACCACTCCGTGAGTAAGAGAGCC
>JAMOMH010000220.1 GCA_027068675.1 Sedimenticola sp. | reverse complement strand
GTCAAGGCATCCCCACTAATGAAGACAAAGGCTGTAGAGGAGCAGCCGTTACCCACCCCTGTGCCTATTTTCCAGCTCACGCAATCACCCCGTTTTTTGCATAGAGAGACACCTATCTACCCAGAAGTGATGCGAGTGCAAGGGGTGAGTGGTGTCGTTAAGCTGGAGGCACTGATTGATAAAAAAGGGCGAGTCAGAAAAGTCCACATCCTCAAATCTGTCGGTAAGGCATTCGATGAGGCTGCTAAACGCGCTATTTTTGCTTCAAGTTTTTATCCTGCCAAAGTGAAAAACAGACCTGTGGCAGTGTTGCTGCGCCTGCCGGTGAAGTTTAATTTGCAATAAAACTCTCTACAAGGGGCTATTTTTTGTGGGTACCGAGCTATGGCCTCTTTACTTTAGTTGCCACTCCAGCACTTAGCCCAAAAAAGCCTCATCAGAGTGATCTGGCGAGGCTTTTTTATGCTAAGTGATACCTAGGTCAAACTATCAAATGAGAAGAGGGAAGTGATTCACAGTCCTGACAATAGGCTGCCGCTAAACTTTTCTATGAACTTAAAGCATTTTGATTTTAGGCCACAGACATGAAAAAACTTAACGAAAGTGATTTTATCGATTTAGAACCTCGCGCCCTGCCATATGAAGTGCGTGCTGAAGTCGATTTGGCACTGCGCATCTTTCCAAACGGCAGCAAGACTTGGGTCTATATCTATTTTGATCAAACGATCGTGCAGCGTGAGACGCTCGGCATCTACCCAGAAATGTCCGTTGAACAGGCCTATTTGGCACTTGAAAAGGCACGCCATGAAGCATCCAAGTCGAGTGAAATGGGCGCACTGGAAAATGTTGAGCCAAAAAAACCACCCACAAAAAGCTACACCGGCCGTATCTCTGTCATTGCCACCACTATGTGTGCCACGGCGCTGTTGTTGGTCTATCTGCCTTTCAATAGTGACCTAGCTTTAGAACAGACAATACCTCTTCCAACGACTGAAACTGTAGCTAAGGTCATTGATATTTCTGCACCTGTAGTGCCACAGCATAAGGAGAGTGCCATCACCGCACCCCCTTCAAGCCAACCTCTTATAGAGGAGATTGCTACCGTTGATACCCTACAACCTCCCACAGTAGAAGAGACTGCTACAGTCGATATCTCACAGCCTCCCGTAGTAGCAGAGGTTGCCATAGTCGACACCCTACAGCCTCCCATAGTAGAAGGGACTGCTATAGCTGACACCCATCAGCTTCCCGCAGCAGAAGAGGTTGCTACAATCAACACCCCTCAACCTCCCACAATAGAAGAGACTGCTACAGTCGATATCTCACAGCCTCCCGTAGTAGCAGAGGTTGTCATAGTCGACACCCTACAGCCTCTCACAGTAGAAGAGGTTGCTACAATCGATACCTTGCAATCTCCCGTAGTAGCAGAGATTGTTACTGTAACCGACACACCTCCTCCTGCTTTGGAGGAGATTGAGACACCTATCATTATGGCTACGACTGAAGCCACTATGGAGAGTGATCTGCTCCAGCACTCAAACGGTCTAGTGAAGCGCGCCCAATTCACCAGCGGCATTCAAGATCGTGAACCTATCGATCAAATCGATAACCTGCTGAGCAGCGTTGCCGATGAGGATAGTGCCAAGCAGCTCTATTTCTTCACAGAAGTGGCTAAACTGGAGGGTCGCACCATCTACCATCGTTGGCAGCTAAATGGAGAGGTGTTGGCTGAAATCCCTTTTGAAGTGAAATCAAACTGGCGCTGGCGTGTATTCTCCAGCAAAAAAATATTACCATCGATGCAGGGCGAATGGCGGGTTAGCGTTATTGATGACCAAGGAAATACGTTATACAGCGAGCAATTTTCCACCTACCCTGTTGGCGATATGGTCAATAACAATGAGAGTGTGGATGAGACTAAACAAGTAGCACTATTGCAGCACTAAATATCACTCCTCTCTGCCCCAAAATAGGAGCAGAGAGGGTTTATTGATTATGACAATTTACTACGCAGCAACGCATTAACCTGCTGCGGATTGGCCTTACCTTTACTCTGCTTCATCACCTGTCCAACAAAGAAACCGAGCATCTTCTCTTTGCCGGCTCTGAACTGTTCAGCCTGGCTGGGGTTGGCAGCAATCACCTCATCAACAATCTTCTCAATGGCCCCTGTATCGGTGATCTGCTTCAGCCCTTTGGCTTCGATGATGGCATCGGCATCACCCTCACCCAACCACATCGCCTCAAACACCTGCTTGGCAATTTTACCCGAGATGGTGTTATCAATGATGCGTTGGATCATACCGCCCAACATAGCGGGACTAACCGGCACCGCAGAGATGGCGATATTGTTCTTATTCATCGCCCCAGAGAGATCACCCAACACCCAGTTGGCGGCCAGTTTGGCATCACCCGCCGACTCAGCCGCTGCTTCATAATAGTCGGCCAATGCTCGGCTGGAGATCAGCGTCACCGCTTCGGCCACTTTCAGGCCATATTGCTCAATAAGGCGCTGGCGTTTTGCATCGGGCATCTCGGGCAGGTCTTTGGTCACCTCATCAACAAACGCCTGGTCAAACTCTACTGGCAACAGATCGGGGTCGGGAAAATAGCGGTAGTCGTTGGCCTCCTCTTTAGAGCGCATTGAGCGGGTCTCATCTTTATCAGCATCGTAGAGCCGTGTCTCTTGTACCACTTTACCGCCGCCTTCGATCACATCGACCTGACGCTCAACCTCATAGTTGATCGCCTTCTCCAAGAAACGGAAGGAGTTGAGATTTTTAATCTCAGCGCGTGTACCAAACTCAGCTTGCCCAACAGGGCGCACCGAAACATTGGCATCACAGCGGAAGGAACCCTCCTGCATGTTGCCATCACAGATACCGAGATACTGTACGATTTGGTGGATTTTGCGTGCATAAGCGACCGCCTCTTTAGCGGAGCGCATATCGGGTTCTGAGACGATCTCCAGCAGTGGAGTTCCGGCCCGATTGAGATCAACACCCGTACAGCCCTGAAAATCCTCATGCAGCGATTTACCGGCATCCTCCTCCAGATGGGCGCGTGTCACACCAACCCGCTTGATCGTGCCATCCTCCAGCTCGATATCCACATCACCACGCCCGACAATCGGCAGCTCAAATTGGCTGATCTGATACCCTTTGGGTAGATCGGGGTAGAAGTAGTTTTTACGTGCAAAAACAGAGCGAAAACCCAATTCAGCATCAATAGCTGTGCCAAACTGCACCGCCATTGTCACTACTTCACGGTTCAGTACCGGCAACACTCCTGGCAGGCCAAGATCAACGCCACAGGCTTGGCTGTTAGGCTCTGCACCAAAGGCGGTGGCAGCACCAGAGAAGATTTTCGACTGGGTTGCGAGCTGCGAGTGAACCTCAAGCCCGATGACTATTTCCCATTGCATATCAATATCCTACAAAATTCTGTGTATCGGGTGAGCGTAGCCCACCTTATGCCCCATAACCTTCAGGGATCAAACGGTGCCAATCGGTCTGCTGCTGGTAGCGATGCGCGACATTCAACAGCTTCGCCTCTGCAAAGTAGTTGCCGATAATCTGCAAACCCGCCGGTAGGCCCTTCATGGGTTCAACCGGAATCGACATACCGGGCAACCCAGCCAGATTAACCGCGATGGTGTAAATATCGGAGAGATACATACTCACCGGATCACTCGCCTTCTCACCCAACTTGAAGGGGCTATCGGGCGTGGTTGGCCCCATGATCACATCCACCTCTTTAAAAGCGCGGGTGAAATCATCAGAGATCAGGTGGCGAATCTTCTGCGCCTGCAGGTAGTAAGCATCGTAATAACCGGCGGAGAGGGCGTAGGCACCCATCAAAATACGCCGTTTCACCTCATCGCCAAACCCCTCACCCCGTGAGCGTTTGTAGAGGTCTTCCAGATCTTTTGGCTCTTCACAGCGATGGCCAAAGCGCACCCCATCAAAACGCGATAGATTGGATGAGCACTCAGCAGGAGCAACCACATAGTAGGTTGGCACAGCAAGATGGGTATTGGGCAGGCTGATCTCAACCACCTCAGCACCCATTTTTTTGTACTCATCAATCGCCGCATGGATGGTTTTGGCCATCTCAGAGGAGAGGCCTTCACCAAAATACTCTTTTGGCAGACCGATTTTCAGGCCACTGAGATCATCATTTAGCGTGGCACTGTAATCAGGCACCGGCTCTTCGGCACTGGTTGAATCTGCCGTATCAAAACCGGCCATGGCTTGCAATAGCAGTGCAGCATCTTCTGCACTACGGGTCATGGTGCCTGCTTGGTCGAGGCTTGAAGCAAAAGCGATCATGCCAAAACGGGAGACGCGACCGTAGGTGGGTTTTAGGCCGGTGATACCACACAGCGCAGCAGGCTGGCGGATGGAACCGCCGGTATCTGTGCCGGTTGAGGCAACGGCCAACCGTGCAGCCACTGAGGCGGCCGAACCGCCCGATGAACCGCCCGGCACCCGCTCCAGATCCCAGGGGTTTTTCACGGGGCCGTACCAACTGGTCTCATTAGAAGAGCCCATCGCAAACTCATCCATATTGGTCTTACCCAGCATCACCATGCCCGCCTGCTTCATGCGGGTGATCACAGTGGCATCATAGGGGGCGATGAAGTTATCCAACATGCGTGAGCCACAACTGGTCTTCACGCCATCGGTGCAGAAGATATCTTTCTGTGCAATGGGGATGCCGATTAATGGACTCGTGTCACCCGCCTGAATGCGTCTGTCTGCCTCAGCAGCAGCGGCCAGTGCGCCCTCGGCATCAACCGTAATGTAACTGTTGAGCTCACCATCGAGCTGGCTAATCCGCTCAAGATAGGCCCGGGTCAGCTCAACACTGCTAAATTCGCCAGCGCGTAACGCTGCGCTTAACTCTGAAATTGTCTGTTCAAACATAGTGTGGTTCTTCTACTCAATCACTTTAGGTACGAGATAGAGGCCCGCTTCAGTCTGCGGGGCGATGCGCTGGAACTTCTCACGGTTGTCACTCTCAGTCACCTTATCAGCTCGCAGGCGCTGGCTCATGTGCAGGGGGTGTGCCATTGGCACCACACCTTCGGTATCAACGGCATCCATCTGCGCAACCAAACCGAGGATCTTTGACAGATCGGCGGCATAACTCTCCACCTTATCCTCATCAATTGCGATGCGGGCCAGATGGGCGATCTTCTCCACATCGGAGCGTTCTAACGACATAGCTGAATTCTCATAGGGCGTTATTGGAAAAGGCGAAATCTAGCACAATTTAGGCTTTTTTTCTCAGGAGAGCCGCTCAGCAAGCACCTGTTTAAGATCAAACAGCGCCTCGGCAGCGGGGTTAAAGTGGGTATGTTGGTAACTACCATCCTGCTGTGGTTCATAGAGCGCGAGATAGTATTGACGTTTTTTGACAATATCACGCAACGCATCACCCAGGGCGACAATATCATCAGCGGTGGTATAGAGACCAAAACTGGCCCGCACCATGCCACGCTTGAGGTTGACCAGGAACAGCTCCTCCTCTTCCGAAGAGGCCTCAATATCGAGGCTGAATAGCTCCTCCTTCAACATCTCCTTTACATAAGGATGGGCGCAGAAACACTCATTCCGCACTGCGATACCGTAGTAGTCATTAAGCAGCGCCGCAACCAGGCCATGATCCAACCCCGCAATATTGAAGGCGATGGAGCCAACACGGCGCGTTGAATCGGTATCACCATAGATCTTCAGGCCGGGAGAGTCGGAGAGACTCTTTATCACCTGCTCAATCAGGGTTTGCTCTTGGGTGAATACCGAATCCATACCGATTTGGTCAAGTACCTCTAGTGCACAAGCGAGTATCACCGCACCAAAAATATTGGGTGTTCCCGCCTCTTCACGCGCCTCTAGACTCTCCTCCAACTGGTAACTGTATGGCGTTACTAAATTAACCATACCTCCACCCAACTGGTGGGGTTCAAGCTGAGAGAGGAGAGAGGACTTTCCCACCAGCACTCCAGGTGAACCCGGCGCATAAATTTTGTGGCCGGAGAAGACAAATAGATCGATATCATCACGCTCAAGATAGACCGGCATATGCGCCACCATTTGCGCCCCATCTACCAGCAAATAGGCATCATAACGATGCACCAGGGCTGCGATACGACCGATCGGGTTGATGATGCCGGTGACATTGCTCACCCCTGTCACTGAGACATAATTAACCCGTCCCTTATATTGTTCAAGCAGCTGTTCCAGTGCATGTAGGTCAACCACACCTGCATAGGTGCCCTCAACCTCAAGCGGAATATGCTCCACCATACCAGCATGTTGGCGATGTGGCAGATCATTGGAGTGGTGTTCCATCATCGAGACCAACACCACATCTCGCTCGGGGCGCAGTGCTGCCATGCCACTGGCGATACGGTTAACGGCAGCCGTCACGCCACTTCCCGTCAAGATGCTCGCATAGTGAGCTGGGTCGGCATGTAGAAAGGTGACAATCCGCTGATGCACCCACTGCATCACCGATGATGTGATCTTGGCCGAAGTGTGCACGGTCGTGTGAGTATTGGCGTAGTGCTGCAGATAGGTGGTTGCCGTCTCCAACGCGGGCCGCATCATCAATGTTGAGGCGGAGGAGTCGAGATAACGCCTAACCTGCTCTCCGCCATCTGCCAGCGGGTAGCAGGTATCAAGGCCAATAAAAGCCTTTTTTATATATTCAATAGAGGGGGAACAAGGCAAACTTTAATTACCGCATATCGATTTAGGGAGAGGCATAATAACGGAGCACCCGCAGTGAAAACAGATAAATCCTAAAATATTGATCAGATACCTTGCTCATCCGTCGCGCCATTGTTAAATTACCCCTTTTTAGCGGCTAGATGATATCTCCACCTAGGCTGCCAACTCTCCACACTGACCACCGGCTAATAATCTATGTTGTTTCGAAGTATTCGGGGAATGTTCTCTAACGATCTCTCCATTGACCTTGGCACTGCCAACACCCTTATCTACGCCCGTGGTCAAGGCATTGTTTTGAATGAACCCTCTGTTGTCGCCATTCGTCAAGATCGTGGACCTAGCGGCTCAAAATCGGTCGTCGCAGTAGGTGAAGAGGCGAAGCGCATGCTGGGCCGAACCCCCTCCAACATCACCGCTATCCGGCCAATGAAAGATGGCGTAATCGCTGATTTCACTGTCACTGAAAAGATGTTGCAGTACTTCATCCATAAGGTACATGAAACAAAAATCATCCGCCCCAGCCCTCGTGTGCTGATCTGCGTCCCTTGTGGTTCAACTCAGGTTGAGCGCCGTGCAATCAAAGAGTCGGCTGCAGGCGCTGGCGCACGTGAGGTCTATCTGATTGAGGAGCCGATGTCTGCCGCCATTGGTGCTGGTCTACCGGTTGATGAGCCACAGGGTTCAATGGTGCTCGATATTGGTGGTGGCACCTCTGAAGTGGCCGTTATCTCACTCAACGGTATCGTCTACGCCAACTCAGTGCGTATCGGTGGTGATCGATTTGATGAGGCGATCATCAGCTATGTACGCCGTAACTACGGCACACTGATTGGCGAGGCAACCGCTGAGCGCATCAAACATGAAATCGGTAGCGCCTATCCAGCCAATGAAGTGACTGAGATCGAGGTCAAAGGTCGCAATTTGGCTGAGGGTATTCCTCGCAGTTTCACCCTCAACAGCAACGAAATTTTAGAGGCACTGCAAGAGCCACTCGCGGGTATCATTGGTGCCGTAAAATCGGCTCTGGAGCAGACACCACCCGAGCTGGGTGCCGATGTGGCCGAACGTGGCATCGTATTAACCGGCGGTGGTGCATTGCTGCGAGATCTTGACCGTCTACTGCAAGAGGAGACCGGCCTACCC
The DNA here is from genome assembly GCA_027068675.1 of Sedimenticola sp. Classification (GTDB taxonomy): domain Bacteria; phylum Pseudomonadota; class Gammaproteobacteria; order Chromatiales; family Chromatiaceae; genus JAKITT01. The sequence continues at coordinate 20,407 of JAMOMH010000220.1, read as the reverse complement.
GTTATTCTTGCTGAAGACCCCCTCACCTGTGTTGCGCGGGGTGGTGGCCGTGCATTGGAGATGATCGACGAACGCGGTGGCGATATCTTCTCATCTGAATAACCGATAGAACCGCAGTAGGAGCTTGCCTTGCAAATAGATAGATTTGACCACAAAATTCATCGCCAGCAAGAGAGATGCCTACTGCCGACAATTGCCATAGGGCCTATCACCCACTAAGCGTGGAAGGTATACACCCATCAAACCGATCTTCACACAGGGCTCTTCCATTGATGTCCAGGTGATTGCTGCCATTGTCATCTCCCTCACCCTGATGATGGTCGACCACCGCTGGAATCACCTGGAACGTGTTCGTTCTGCCCTTTCAGTGGTCACCTATCCTCTGCAATATGTTGTTAGCCTCCCCTTTCGCACCAGTGATTGGTTATCAGAGCGCTCTAGCACCCGCGAAGAGCTATTCAGTGACCGAGAGAGACTGCAAAAAGAGAACCTGGAGCTGCGTGCCCGGCTGCAAAAATTTGAGGCTTTAGAGGCTGAAAATGTACGCCTGCGCGGTCTATTAGACTCATCATTTTCAATCGGTGATCGTGTACTGGTCGCAGAGTTAATCGCCGTTGATTTAGATCTCTTTCGCCAACAGGTGTTGATCAATAAAGGGAGCCGTTCGGGCATCTACATTGGCCAACCTGTATTGGATGCCAATGCAGTGATGGGCCAAGTGACCCATGTCACCCCCAATACCGCTACTGTTTTACTGATTACAGACGCTCAACATGCTCTGCCTATTCAGGTCAACCGCAATGGATTACGCACTATCGCTTTTGGCACCGGCATCATCGATCGATTAGAGCTACCACAACTACCCAACAATGCCGAAATTGAGGTGGGCGATCTACTGGTCACCTCTGGCTTTGGTGGTCACTTCCCTGCGGGCTATCCAGTCGCCCGAGTCACTGAAGTACGACACGAACCAGGACGTCCTTTTGCCACCATATTTGCTACACCCACCGCGCATCTTGAACGCACCAATGAGGTGCTATTGGTGTGGCAGCTCGATACGACTAACTCTCTTGAGCCGCAGGAAAATACCCAGGAGGCAGAGCAATGAGTACAGGACGTAACGGCACCCTTGCTATTGCCATCACCCTGCTACTGGCGCTGATGCTGGAGATCATGCCACTGCCTGATTGGCTTGCCCCCTTTCAGCCACAATGGCTGCTGTTGACACTCATCTATTGGTGCATGGCAACACCCAATCGCGTCGGCATCGGCATCGGCTGGAGCTGCGGAATCCTGCTTGACATACTCAAAGGTGCACTACTGGGCCAACATGCTATCGGCCTCACCATCGTCGCCTATTTCAGCCTCAAACTACACCAGCGCACCCGTGTCTTACCGCTACCTCAGCAGGCATTAACGGTACTACTTTTGCTATTGGTCGAACGACTCATCTCCATCTGGGTGATCGGTGCCATGGGTTACCCAGCCCCATCACTCTGGTACTGGGCAGCACCACTAGTTGGCATGATGTTATGGCCCTGGATTTATGTCATTTTGCGTGATGTTAGACGACGTTTTAGAGTATCTTAATGCCGCAAATATCGATCAAAGATTACCTATTCGAGAGTCATCTCTTCTTTGTACGTGCTGTCATTGCCGTCATTATTGTCTTCATTGCGCTAAGTATTATCATTGCTCGCATGGTCAATTTGCAGGTCACTAGTCACGACCACTACCGCACCCTATCCCAAGATAACCGTGTAAAAACTGAGCCACTACCACCAACACGTGGCCTCATCCATGACAGTAACGGCAATCTTCTGGCACAAAATTTACCCGCATTTAGTCTCGAGATGATACCTGAAAAGGTCAAAGACATTGAAGCCACACTGAGTGAAATTGGCAAAATCATCCCAATCAGTGAGCATGACAGGCAGCGTTTTATGCGCCTAAAAAAGCAGCGCCGCCGTTTCGACAGCATCCCTATCCGCGTGCGTTTGAATGAAAAAGAGGTGGCACTATTTGCCATCAACCAACACCGCTTCCCAGGTGTCGATAGTAAAGCGATCCTGCTACGTGACTATCCACAAGGTGAGGCGGCCGCTCATGCGATCGGTTATGTAGGGCGGATCAACCAGCATGAAACTGAGCGTATTGACCTCTCTGAATACAGCGGCACCCGCCACATCGGCAAGAACGGGGTTGAGAAGAGTTACGAGAGCGCGCTGCACGGTAGAGTAGGGGTGCAGCAAGTTGAGGTCAACGCCAAGGGGCGCGTACTGCGGGTGCTGGAGTCAAAGCCACCGACACCGGGCCATAACCTGCGCCTCTTCCTTAATATGGAGCTACAAAAGGAGGCGTTGGCTGGGTTGGAGGGGTTCAACGGGGCGGTAGTAGCCATCGACCCCAAAACAGGGGGCATCTTGGTACTCGCCAGCAAACCTGGGTTTGATGCCAACCTATTTGTTGATGGCATCAGTAGCAAAGAGTACAGCGCCTTGCGTGACTCACTCGATAAACCACTCTTCAATCGCGCCCTGCGTGGCCAGTATCCACCAGGTTCAACCATTAAACCCTTCATCGGATTAGCGGGGTTGGAGCATAACGTCGTCAAACTCGCCCAAGAGATCCCCTGCTTTGGTTTCTACCAACTACCTGGGCAGGAGCACAAATACCGCGACTGGAAAAAGAGAGGCCATGGCCAAGTCTCAATGAAAAAAGCAATGGTCGAATCCTGTGATGTCTACTACTACAGCCTTGCTCGTGCCCTTGGCATCGACCGTATTGGGCCCTTTTTGGGCAAATTTGGTTTTGGCGAACCGACCGGTATTGATATCACTGGCGAATTGGGCGGGCTACTTCCCTCTCGCGCCTGGAAGCGGGAGAACCGCAATGAACCCTGGTACCCTGGCGAGACACTCATTTTAGGCATCGGCCAGGGGTATCTGCTCACCACACCTCTACAACTAGCCAGCGCCACTGCTACTCTGGCGATGCGTGGCAGGCACATCGTGCCACGTATCGTTAAATCAATTGAGCCCGCCAACAGCCAAAATGGCTACATTCCCACACCGCCAGTCTCAACACAGATCCCCATTGAGAAAATGGAGGATTGGGATGCTATGGCCGAGGCGATGGTTCAGGTGGTTGAAGGGTTACATGGCACCGCCCGTCAAATTCGTAGCAAAGAGTACCGTATCGCCGGTAAAACAGGCACAGCCCAGGTCTTCACCATCGCTCAGGAAGAGGAGTATGACGAGGAGAACGTGGAAAAACGGATGCGTGACCACGCCCTATTTATCGCCTATGCACCCGTTGAAGATCCACAGATCGCCATCGCTGTGATTGTTGAGAATGGTGGCCACGGTGGCTCAGTAGCGGCCCCTATCGCTAAACGCATAATGGATCGATATCTACTGGGAGATAAAAAATGATCCCAGCCTCCTCCCCCATCAATGAGCTACGCCGCTCAGACCCAGGCCGACAGCAGGGGGTGCTCAGCGGCCTCCACCTTGACCTCCCACTACTCACCGCTCTGATCCTGCTCTGTAGTGTCGGCCTGATGGTACTCTACAGCGCCGGTGGTCAAGATATCGCACTGATTAAACGTCAGCTCATCCGTCTTGGCATCGCCTTCTCAGTAATGCTGGTGATTGCCCAAATCCCCCCCATTCATCTGCGCCGATGGTCACCTTGGCTCTTCGGCATTGGCCTAATGATGCTAGTCGCTGTGCTGATCATGGGTGAAGTGGGTAAAGGGGCGCAACGCTGGCTCAATCTCGGTTTTTTTCGCTTCCAGCCATCAGAGATGATGAAGTTAGCCGTACCGATGATGGTCGCTTGGTATCTTGCTGAAGCACGCCTGCCGCCCGACAAAAAGCGCATCGCTATCACCGCCTTCTTCATCCTACTACCCACCTTGATGATCGCCAAACAGCCCGATCTTGGCACAGCACTTTTGGTAGCCAGTGCTGGGATTTTCGCCCTCTTTTTGGCCGGCATTCGCTGGCGACTGATCTTTGGCTTTGCCGCCCTGTTGGCTGCACTTGGCCCTGCCATCTGGTATTTAATGCGCCCTTACCAGCAACAACGCGTCTTAACACTACTCGACCCAGAGAGCGACCCACTGGGTGCGGGATATCACATTATTCAATCCAAGATCGCAATTGGGTCAGGCGGACTCTACGGTAAAGGGTGGCTAAACGGTACGCAGTCTCACCTAGAATTTTTGCCCGAAAGCTCCACCGATTTTATCTTTGCCGTACTGGCAGAGGAGTTCGGTTTGGTCGGCATTATTCTACTACTCGCAATCTATCTACTCATCATCCTGCGCGGCCTCTACATCGCCACACAGGCACAAGATACCTTCTGCCGCCTACTGGCGGGGGCTATTACACTGGTCTTTTTTGTCTATCTCTTCGTCAACACGGGTATGGTCACTGGCCTGCTGCCTGTTGTTGGGGTACCGCTACCACTGGTCAGCTATGGAGGAACTTCCTTGGTGACCATCATGGCAGGATTCGGTATCCTGATGGCCATCCACACACACCGGAAACTACTCCCCACATGAGCATTCAATTAAATTCACTGATTCTCTTTTGTCTGACGCTGGTCATGACAACAACACTCTATGCCAACACCAATATCGACCAAGCCAAAGGTCAATTTATTGATGAGATGGTCAAGAAACATAACTTTGATAAACAGGCACTACAGCAGATAATGGGGGACATTGAGTTCCGCCAATCGATTATCGACGCAATGAACCGCCCTGCCGAAGCAAAACCCTGGGCCGACTACCGCCCCATCTTCGTCACCGAGTCACGCGCTAAACAGGGTGTCGAGTTTTGGCAGGAAAATGAGAAACTACTCAACGCTGCCACAGAAAAATATGGTGTGCCGGTTGAGATCATCGTCGCCATCATTGGTGTTGAGACCCGTTACGGTCGTCACACTGGCCGTTATCCAATCCTCGATGCACTGGCCACACTCGCCTTTGGTTATCCCAAACGGGCCAAATTTTTCCGCTCTGAGCTAGAGCACTATCTACTGCTCGCCCGCGAAGAGAATATCAACCCGCAAGAGAAGAAGGGCTCCTACGCAGGGGCGATGGGGAAACCACAATTCATCTCCAGCAGCTATCGCAGCTACGCCGTCGATTTTGATAAGGATGGCACTAAAGATCTGTGGGATAGCAACGCCGATATTATCGGCAGTGTTGCCAACTACTTCAAGCGCCACGGCTGGAAACATGGTGTGCCAGTCACGATGCGAGCCAACGGTGCGGGTCAGCAGCATCAAGATCTAGTCGATCTCGGCATGAAGCCAAAAACCACTATTGGCGCCCTTGCCAAACGCGGCATCACCACTGACTGGACACTACCCAATGATGCCGTCAGCAGCCTGATTTACCTAGAGGGAAAAGCAGGTGATGAGTATTGGCTCGGGCTGCACAACTTTTATGTCATCACCCGTTACAACCACAGCAATCTTTATGCAATGGCCGTCTTTCAACTGAGTCAGAAGATTGCCGAACTTAGGCGCAACTAATCTCTTTAGCACAGCACAACCACTAATATGAAAATTTGCACGCGCCTCTGCCTGCTATCACTAATCTGCCTGCCTCTGCTCTTTACCGGCTGTAGCACATCACGCTACAGCCAAAAACATGACGGTGCACCGAAGGGTGGAGAGATCGATTTTGACTCCGTTGCTGATGCCATTCCCAAAACAGAAAAGCTGAGCCGTTACGGCAACCCACTCACCTATGTCGTGCGTGGCAAGCGTTACTACCGTCTAGCAAGCAGTGAAGGGTATAGCGAGCAGGGTATCGCCTCCTGGTATGGCACTAAATTCCACGGCCACCGTACCAGTAGCGGTGAACCATTCGACATGTACAGCATGACCGCAGCTCACAAAACACTGCCTCTGCCCACCTATGCTCGTGTGACCAACCTCGACAACCAGCGCAGTATCATCATCAAAGTGAATGACCGCGGCCCCTTTCACGACGAACGGATCATCGACCTCTCCTACGTTGCTGCCGGAAAACTGGGCATTTTAAGCAAGGGAACTGGCCGAGTAGAGGTGGTTGCCCTCACCTCTGCTGAGCCTGAAAAACTACCGCACTATCTGCTTCAAGTGGGTGCTTTCCAGACACAAGTCAATGCCATTGCGCTAAAGCAGAAGCTGCTCAACCGCATCAATTACGATACAAAAGTGATCTCAGCCAGAACCGGCAGCGGGCCTATTTTTCGGGTACAAATTGGCCCTTTCACCAATGAAAAAAAGGCCCACACCTTAAAGCGGCATCTAATTGATGACGGTTTCTCGGGCACCATCGTCATCCCCAGCACCATTAACACATCAGGAGAGCGTTTCCACTAAAGCGCTATGAAAATAGGCGACTCAGCCAAGATTTTTTCTTCTTATCTGGTGAGGCTATCGCCACAGGTTTGATCGGCCTTACAATCACATTCTTCAGACATTGTGTGCAGATTTGGCTATAGAGATCTCTAGACTCTTTCAGCAGTTTTTCATGGTCTCGAACAAAATAATCATTCGCGGTGTTGTTAAAGGCATCAGCAATAGTCTGGAACCCTTTGAATGTTTCAGCAATGACATACTGCGTCGTATTATTATCCAGAAAATCAAGCTCTTTAATCATATCCTGAAATGATTTTTCATCCGCCTCTTTGCTATGCATCAAACTGTGAAGCTTAAGCTTTAATATCTCACCAAACCGTTTAAAGTGGTCTGGCTTGTTATCTTCACTGGGCAGAGTAAAGGAGTGGTTAACCACCAATTTAAGCTCTGAAACACTTTGGATCAGATGGTAGGTTGTCAGGTCTGATATATATTTCCGCATAACAGAAAAGTCAATCTCATCCTCAGAGTATGAGAGAAAATCTGAGTTGGAGAAGAGGATTGAGTAGATTCGAATCCAGTCTGTTATTTGGCTCGGCGGGATCACGGTGGAGATACCAAGCGCCGTACGCTCTAACTCAACAAAAGAGGTTTTAACCGCTGTATCTGCTCGTAATGTTGAAATTTCAAAAACATCTTTTAGGCTTAGAACTTTCTCCACCGCCTTTTGAGTCATCTCCTCTTTTGCTTCATCATCTCCACTTGGGTTTTCAGAGAGCTGTTTTAGAAACTCTTGAGTAAAAGCCAGTTCAGATTCAATCATGCCATGCCGAATACTCATCTGATGCTCAGCATGGTGATACTCATCAACAAATGTCTGTGCCAGCCGCCGTAATATTGCAACCTGATCAGCATTGATATCCACCTGCAGCTCTTCAAGGAACTGCCGCGCCTTTCTAGATAACCCTGGCTCACCACGATAGTTAAAGTAGCGTGAGATCAGTACCATCGTCTGCTTATGCGTAGTGGCTGGAACAATTTTACGTTTCTCAAGTTGCTGAAGCAGTTTAATCATCTCAATTCTAAAATGAACCTGCTGAGTCAGTGTTGGCTCCCGCCCCGTTGTTACATAATCTGCAAAGAGAGAGTGGCCCGATATTTCAGTATCTTCATCACCACTAGCGATTGGCACTAGATTATTTGAATGGCTACCTGCCGACTTAAATAGGTTTAAAAAATAAGGTTTTATAGAGAGATAACGGCTATTTGATTTTAGCTTCATGTGAAGCTGATCAATCATCGCCGATAGTGCAATGATATTTTTGATGGGAAAGTTGCTATGTAACTGTAGCGTCTCAACAACCGCCCTTCGTCCATCTTCAATACGAATAAGCTCATTTTTATAGCGGTCAACCAACTCATCTGAAAGTTTCCCTGTATCACCCTCATTATGAGATATGCGTATATCATGCAGAAACTCATTGGCTATTTTGGTGTTAATATAGATATCAGCGACTTCACTATTGAAGCGTTTTTTAAGGTGTTCGGTGATGGCAAAATAGTTATTTTGATCAATAACATCACCTGTTTGCTCTATCTCATACTCCAATTCACCTATGAGTGCACTGGCTACCTCTTGGACATTAAGCGTTGCAGCAGAGAGCTTGCCCTGTCTTACCAATCGGCGATTGGTATCAAAAAAGCCTGGGTTTTTGATCAGCTTACTAATGAGACGAATAATGTCATCGACATTTCTATCCTCATAAAGTTTTTTTAAATTCTCTTTATAATCAATCTGTTTCATATCTTTTCAGCATTGGGTTTAGATACCTTAGGCAGACCATAGCCCATCCCGCATGATATAAATTCATCAACCTATTAAGAGATCATCGGCCAAAGTAGCATTAATTTTAATCTAATTTCCAGAGTTGAGATAAAAGATGGATATAGACTCATACATTTGCTTGACAGCATGCACAGCCATCGACAAAAGGGTAGAATCCCTCTACTCAATTATCGCCTATTACCATTTGGATCATCGTGTTGAATAGATCACTCGTTTTAAACACTCTTCTGGCTCTACTGCTGCTTTGGAGTTTCTCTGCTTCAGCAGCCCGGCCCATTCCTGCTGCGCCTAAAATTGCTGCATCTGGTTATCTGTTGATCGATTTTGACTCTGGCAAAGCGCTGGCAGAAAAAAATGCCGACCAACCACTAGAACCTGCCAGCCTAACCAAGATCATGACGGCGTATGTGATATTTCGTGAGATCGCAGAGGGCAACATCAATCTCTCAGAAGAGGTACTCATTAGCGAGAAAGCGTGGCGTATGGAAGGGTCTCGCATGTTCATTGAGGTAGGCAAACGGATCAAGGTGGAGACCCTACTACGCGGTTTGATTATTCAATCGGGTAACGATGCTAGTGTGGCATTGGCGGAGCATATCGCCGGCAGTGAATCGACCTTTGCCCAGCTAATGAACAATCATGCAAAACGACTCAGCATGACCAACACCAATTTCGTCAATAGCACAGGGTTACCACACAAAGATCACTTTACCACAGCACGTGATATTGCACTGGTTGCTGCTGCTGCCATTCGCGAGTTCCCAGATTTTTATAAATGGTATGGCGAGAAGTCATTCCTCTATAACGGCATAAAACAGCACAACCGCAACAAACTACTCTGGCGTGATAAGAGTGTCGATGGCATGAAAACAGGTCATACTAAAGCAGCTGGCTACTGCCTAGTCGCCTCCGCTAAGCGCGAAAACATGCGCCTAATATCTGTGGTGCTCGGCACACGTAGCGAAGATGCTCGTGCTCAGGAGAGCCAATCACTTCTCAACTATGGTTTCCGGTTTTTTGAGACCCACAAACTCTACAGTGCCAATGAGCCATTAAGCCATGCGCGTATCTGGAAAGGGGATAAAAAAACCTTAGCTCTGGGTTTAACGAAAGACCTCTACATCACCATTCCTCGCCACTCCTATAAAAATTTAGATGCGGAGATGGTGCTAGAACCAAAACTGCTCGCTCCCATCAGCAAGGGGAGCGCTTTAGGGCATGTCAGCATCAAGCTTGAGGGGAAGTCTGTGGTTGAAGTTCCTCTCACGGCACTTGAAGAGATTGCTGAAGGCAACCTTTTCCAACAGCTTAAAGACCACACCCTACTCTGGTTTGAATAGTGGATTTAGTCTATCTAAATGGGCAGTACATGCCTCTGCACGAAGCGTGTATCCCAGTTATGGACAGAGGCTTTCTCTTTGGCGACGCAGTCTATGAGGTGATCCCAGCCTACCATGGTCGCCTCTTTCGGCTGCATGAACATCTACAACGCCTCGACAGCAGCCTCCAAGCGATCGGCATGAAGAACCCTCTCACTTATGACGAGTGGCTGGGAATTCTGCAAAAACTAATTGATCAGCAGCCCGAGATCGACCAATCAGCCTATCTACAAGTAACACGCGGTATCTACGCTAAACGCGACCACTCTTTCCCAAAACAGATTGAACCGACCGTTTTGGCAATGTGCAGCCCCTTTGGCCACCCTGGTAGCCATATCAATGAAGCGGGTATCTCTGCCATCACCCTCGATGATATCCGCTGGAACTACTGCAATATCAAAACCACTGCACTGCTTGCCAATGTGCTATTGCGACAGCAGGCAGTGGAATCTGATGCTGCCGAGGCGATCTTAATTCGCAATGGCAATGCAACTGAAGGGGCGGCTAGTAACCTCTTTATCGTGGCAAACGGCACCATCATCACACCACCAAAGAGCCAAAATTTACTACCTGGTATCACGCGTGATGTGGTGTTGGAGCTGGCTGAGCAGAACAGCCTCACCTACTGCGAAGCTGATATTCCAGAACAGCATCTCAAATCAGCTGACGAGATTTGGCTTACCAGTGCAACTCGTGAGATCATGCCAGTTATCCAACTTAATGGGCATGCTATTGGCGATGGAAAGCTAGGCCCCATGTGGAAGAAAATTTACTCACTGTACCAAGAATTTAAAATAAAAATAAGAGGCTACTCTTGAGCAATAATGAAGAGACACTACTTGAATTCCCTTGCGAATTCTCTATTAAAACAATGGGTAAGTCAGACCCACATTTTGAAAAAGAAGTCACTGAAATCGTCTTAAAACATGTACCTGATCTCTATGATGGAGCTGTCTCCAGCCGTCCCAGCAAGGGGGGCAAATGGATTGCTGTTACTATCACCATTACCGCGACCAGCAAGGCGCAACTCGATGCAATCTACATAGATTTAAGCAGCTTTAATAAGGTTGTTATGTCGCTCTAATGGTCACCCCTCTCATTGTCAGAACGCTAGGTAGAGTAGAGTACGAGCCAACATGGCAGGCGATGAAGAATTTTACTCGGCAACGAGACGACCATACCGCTAATGAGATATGGCTAACCGAACACCCAGCCATATTTACCCTCGGCCAAGCAGGCCGACCTGAGCATCTTCTTAAAGCTGGCAATATCCCACTATTTAAGAGTGATCGTGGCGGACAAATCACCTATCACGGCCCGGGCCAACTCATCGCTTATACCTTAATTGATCTCCGCCGTGCAGGCTTTGGTGTACGCAGTCTGGTCAACCGTTTAGAGGAAGCGGTGATCACTCTTTTGCAAGAAAGCTACCAGATAGAAGCGGAACAACAGAGCAAAGCACCCGGTGTCTACATCAAACAACAGAAAATTGCCGCTTTAGGGCTACGCATCCTACAAGGGCGTTGTTATCATGGCCTAAGCCTCAATGTAGCAATGGATCTCACTCCCTTTAGCCAGATCAATCCCTGTGGTTATCCAGGACTGCAAGTGACACAGTTAGCCCACTTTGGCATTGATGAAAGTGTAGAGAGTATCGGCCAAAAGCTACTGCCTCATCTCCTAGACAAATTAGGAGAGAGTGGCTCATATCAACAGAGCAGTGAACCATACTCAACAGCCTTATGAGCAACGACCCGCTAACGCCACCTTCACGCCAAGACTCCAAGCGCCATCAACGCGGAGAGGCAAAAATATCTCGCATTCCAATCAAGGTGCTACCAAGCAAACCACTACGCAAACCCGCTTGGATTCGTTCTCAAATTCCCACCGGTCACGAGGTACAAAGGATTCGAAAGATCCTACGCGATCACAAGCTTAGCTCCGTCTGTGAAGAGGCTGCCTGCCCCAATCTAGGTGAGTGTTTCAGCCACGGCACTGCCACCTTTATGATCATGGGTGACATCTGCACCCGACGTTGCCCTTTCTGTGATGTGGCACATGGCAAACCATTACCACTCGACCCACTGGAGCCCCAGCAGCTTGCTGAAGCGGTCAAGAGCCTGCAATTAAACTATGTCGTCATCACCTCCGTCGATCGAGATGATTTGGCTGATGGCGGAGCCAGCCACTATGCAGCCTCTATTGCAGCTATCCGTAACCACTCACCAAAGAGTCATATTGAAATCCTAGTGCCTGACTTTCGAGGGCGCAGTGAAGTGGCACTTAAAGCGCTAGCCATCGCCCCTCCAGATATCTTCAATCACAACCTAGAGACGGTACCACAGCTCTACCCCGCCATCCGTCCAGGTGCAGACTACCAAACCTCATTAGAACTACTCAGTGCATTCAAACAACAGCACCCAACCCTACCAACCAAATCAGGCCTGATGCTAGGTCTAGGCGAAAGCTTAGATGAGGTGGAGGTGGTGCTGCATGATCTACACCAGCATCAGTGTGACATGCTAACTCTCGGCCAATATCTACAACCGAGCCGCGACCATTTAGCCGTGCAGCGTTACGTCACTCCTGACGAGTTTGAGTCTCTAAAGAGACTGGCAGAGCAGATAGGCTTTAGTCGTGTCGCCAGCGGGCCGATGGTTCGCTCCTCCTATCATGCTGATATTCAAGCCAATCCACTGCTAAAGGGTTAATTATGAGCCTTGATATCATCCACATCATTGAGGCACTTTTAATGCCACCCAACAGCCCCATGCTGTTGATACTTCTCGGCCTACTGATATACAACAAAAAAGCAGGACGTTGGTTAGCCGGCACAGGGCTGCTACTGCTCTGGTTGTGCACCATCCCCCTCATATCCAATCCTTTGATCCGCTCATTAGAACAGACTCCAGCACTGAGTGATGAGCAGATAAAATCAACCAATGCTGAGGCCATTATCGTATTGGGCAGCGGGCGCAACCGAGATGCACCAGAGTATCATGGCGATACCATCAGCCATGCTGGGCTGGCCCGCCTGCGCTATGCGGCCAAACTACACCGCATGACAGGGCTGCCGGTTATTCCCGTTGGCGGTGACCCTGTCGAACGAGGGCCTGCCGAGGCAGAGATCGCCAAGCAGATTTTAGAAGAGGCCTTTAAGATCCCGACCCAGCACATTGAAGCCGACAGCCGTACCACTTGGGAGAATGCAATATTCAGCGCACGCTTACTGCAACAACTAGGGATCAAGCGGGTATTATTGGTTACCCACGCCAGCCACATGCCACGAGCACTCTACTCATTTCAGCAAGCAGGGATTGAGGTCATCGCTGCACCTACCCATTTTCAGTCCACACCGCAGGATCGACTGCCACTACTTAAATTTCTACCGAATGCATACGCCACGAGCGATACTTATGCTGCACTGCATGAGTATCTTGGTATTGCCTGGTACTGGCTAAAAGCGAGATAGAGGTTTAACGCTTCAACCTATCGCTGAGTTGTTCAAGCCGTTGCGGCGTACCAACATCAATCCAATCACCTGTGAAATATTCACCTGAAACGACATCGGCCGCTATCGCCTGTCGCAAGAGCGGCGCCAACGGAAAGGTCTCAGCTAAACAACCTGCAAACAGTGCGGGACGATAAAGACCAATACCACTAAACGTGTAACGTGCTGCTTCAGCCTCAACAATCCGCCCACCTTGCAAGACAAAATCACCTTTGGGGTTGTGTGTTGGGTTTTCAATCAAGACCAGATGCGCTAAATCATCCTCCGCAAGCTGTAGCGAGCTATAGTCAAAATTGGTCCAGATATCACCATTAATAACCAAAAAAGGGGCATCGCCCAGCAGTGGTAATGCCTTAAAGATGCCACCGCCGGTCTCTAGCGCTTCAGGTTCTGGTGAATAGTGAATGACGACACCCCAGCGTGAACCATTGCCGAGCTGTCGCTCGATCTGCTCACCAAGGTAGGCGTGATTGATGATAATTTCAGAAATACCGGCCTGGGCTAACGCCTCAATTTGGTACTCAATCAGAGGTTTTCCAGCCGCTTGAACCAGCGGTTTAGGGGTATGGTCAGTTAATGGTCGCAGTCGCTTTCCACGTCCTGCGGCCAAAATCATCGCTTTCATAAAAGGATAAAACCGGTGGCGTTACCCTTTCATGGTGTCATAAAACTCATTATTGGTTTTAGTCGCTTTGAGTTTATCAAACAGGAACTCCATCGCGGCTAGTTCATCCATCGGATGCATGATTTTACGTAAAATCCACATCTTCTGTAGATCAGCAGGATTCATCAGCAAATCTTCACGACGAGTGCCAGAGCGGTTGATATTGATCGCAGGAAAGACACGTTTTTCAGCGATACGACGATCCAGATGAACCTCCATATTACCGGTTCCTTTAAACTCTTCGTAGATTACATCATCCATACGCGAACCGGTCTCAACCAGCGCAGTGGCGATGATAGTCAGGCTACCACCCTCTTCAACATTACGCGCCGCGCCAAAAAATCGTTTCGGGCGCTGAAGCGCATTGGCATCAACACCACCGGTCAGCACCTTGCCAGATGATGGGATAACCGTGTTGTAGGCACGCGCCAAACGGGTAATAGAGTCGAGGAGAATAACCACATCACGCTTATGTTCAACCAGACGTTTTGCCTTCTCAATCACCATCTCCGCCACTTGAACGTGGCGAGTGGCAGGCTCATCAAAGGTACTAGATATCACTTCACCACGTACTGAACGGGCCATCTCCGTCACCTCTTCAGGGCGCTCATCAATCAACAATACGATGAGGTAACACTCCGGGTGATTATGGGCAATTGATTGAGCAATGTTCTGCAACATCATGGTCTTACCCGCTTTTGGCGGGGAGACAATCAAACCGCGCTGCCCTTTACCAATTGGCGCACATAGCTCAATGGTGCGGGAGATCAGATCTTCCGTGCTGCCGTTACCCAACTCAAGATTGAGACGTTTGTTAGGAAACAGGGGGGTGAAGTTTTCGAATAGAATCTTATTTTTGGCGTTTTCTGGCTTATCAAAGTTAATCTGGCTCACTTTCAATAGCGCAAAATAACGCTCACCATCTTTTGGCGGGCGAATTTTTCCGGCGATAGTATCACCCGTACGCAGACTAAAACGGCGAATTTGACTGGGCGAGACATAGATATCATCAGGGCCGGCAAGGTAAGAGGCCTCTGCCGCGCGAAGAAAACCAAAACCATCTTGTAGGATCTCCAGCACACCATCGCCAAGGATATCTTCACCCTTCTTTGCGTGTGCTTTGAGGATGCCGAAGATCAGGTCCTGTTTACGAGAACGAGCCAAGCCTTCGATTTTCATTTCACGTGCCAGTTCGATCAGGGAGGGGACCGGCATTTTTTTTAGTTCGGTTAGATTCATATTGCTCTGCGGGGTTTGGTGAGTTTTTTTTGGGAAAGGTAGAGAGCGCTCCGGTTGCTGGAGTTCTCTCGGAGAGATTAATCGTTTAAATATCGGGAATATGTTCCCGATGGCTGATTTTGCGAGAAGTGCTTTGAACTCAAGTGTAGCAGGCTATTGATAAGCACCCAGCCATCGGGAGTATTTTATTTCAACTCTATGCTTTATGTTAGATGTTGTCGTCGATAAATTTTTTCAGCTCGGCCAGTGATGCACCACCAACCTTGGTTGCTTCAACTTCACCACCCTTGAAAATCATCAGGGTAGGAATGCCGCGAATACTAAATTTCGGTGGCGTATTTGGATTTTCATCAATATTAAGTTTGGCAATAACCGCTTTACCTGCATACTCGCCAGCCAGCTGATCCAACATAGGTGATAGCATTTTACAGGGTCCACACCATTCGGCCCAGTAGTCAAGAAGTACGGGTAAATCTGATTTTAAAACGTCCGCTTCAAATGAAGCATCTGTTACATGAACAACCTGATCACTCACGGGTGTTCCTCCTAAAGTAGTATGTTAAGGGATTTTAACCGACTGGGTTGGCATGTCGATTCGAGGTTTTGCCAAACAGCTCTCGGTAGCAGACCAGAAAGTAACGCTGCCAATTGAATTTATCCGCCTATTCCATCCCATTCGCCAACTATTTGCAACCCCTATCAGCAAAAAATGCTGTATGCTAACCAACCATGACTGAAAAACACTTATCTGATACAAAATTCTGTAGTTTCGATCTCGCTGACGAGATCATGCAAGGCATTGAAGATGCTGGTTTTAACTACTGCACTCCCATCCAAGCAGAAACCCTGCCCGTTGCACTCAGCGGAAAAGATGTTGCCGGACAAGCACAAACCGGCACCGGCAAAACTGCTGCCTTTCTGCTTGCCACTATGCAATACCTTACAACTCATCCAGCAAAAGATGGGCGTAGAGCCAACCAACCTCGCTGCCTGATATTGGTTCCCACCCGAGAGTTGGCTGTTCAAGTACATAAAGATGCTGAGGTTCTCGGCAAACATACCAATTTCAGACTGGGTGTTGTCTTTGGTGGTACCGGTTATGAACAGCAACGCAAACAGCTTGAGGAGGGTGTCGATATCCTCGTCGGCACACCAGGGCGTCTGATCGACTACCACAAACAAGGCATCTACGACCTGCGCGCCATTCAAGTAGTGGTAATGGATGAAGCCGACCGTATGTTCGATCTTGGTTTCATCAAAGATATCCGCTTTCTCCTACGCCGTATGCCGAAGCCAGAGCAACGTATGGGCATGCTCTTCTCAGCCACCCTCTCCTGCCGCGTCACTGAGCTTGCCTATGAGCACATGAACAACCCTCAAACAGTTAAGATTGAGAGCGACAAGGTGACTGCCGACAAGGTGATACAAACTTGTTACATGACCTCCAATGATGAGAAGATTTCACTATTAGTTGGTCTACTGCGCCACTTGACTCCTTCCCGCAGCATCATTTTTATCAACACCAAGCGTGAAGCTGACAGAGTCTGGGGGTTCCTAGAGGGCAATGACTTTAAAGCGGCCATTCTCTCAGGAGATGTGCCACAAAATAAACGTCTACGCCTATTGGAGTTGTTCCAACAAGGGGAGCTACCGATATTAGTGGCAACCGATGTTGCCGCACGCGGCCTGCATATCCCTGAAGTGAGCCACGTCTTCAACTATGACCTGCCTGATGATGCTGAAGATTATGTCCACCGCATTGGCCGTACCGCTCGTGCTGGTGCCACTGGAGATGCCATCAGTTTCGCCTGTGAGCGTTACGCTTTTTCACTGCCTGATGTTGAGGCCTACATTGGCCACACCATTCCAAGATCTCCTGTGACCGATGAACTACTGGCTGAAATTGACCCAGGCAGCCGTGTTATGGCACCTAAACGACCTGGTCGCCAAGGCGGCAAACCCAGCCGTGGTGGTGATAATCGATCGCGGCGCCGCCGTTAAAACCGTTCGATAAAGCATTTGAGCGATAACGAGCCAACAACACCTCAATACACATCTGAGACCAAGTGTAGCTTCTGCCCTGGCACTAAATGCTGCCACTACAGCACTGAGGCACTGGGAATATCCCCCAGAAGCAAAGCCGATTTTGATATGTTGTTGTGGCAGGTGTCACATGAACATGTTGAGATCTATCAAGATGAGGATGGCTGGTTTCTACTCTTCAAGAGTAGCTGCCAACATCTGCTTCCTGGTGGGGCTTGTGCTATCTATGAGACTCGGCCACAGATCTGCCGCGATTATGAGAATGATTGGTGCGAGTTTGATGCGCCTGCTGAGGAGGGGTTTAAGCAACACTATCGTAATTATGAAGCGTTGCTGAGCTACTGTAAAAAACGGTTTAAAACTTGGGGTAGGTAGGCTGTCTACCTCTTCCCGCAGGCGGAAAGGTCAAGGGCGTGACCTGATTTTATTGGGGCCAGAGAAGCCCTGACCCCAAACCTCAAGTCCGAAGCAAATATCGCTTTAATCTGCTTCCAAACTCAAAACTAACCAATCCCCCCATAATCAGCAACGTACCAACCCAAACCGAAACCGTCACCACCTCATCATTCAGCACCACTCCCAGCAGCAACGCACTCACCGGCGTAATCAACATAATCAGTGAGACACGCACAATATCCATGTGCCGTAGCAGATAGAAATAGAGCGCAAAACCCAACACTGAGCCACATATCGATAGATAGATAATCGAAGCAGCAGCCCGATCACCTATCTGCTCAGGCCAAGTGTTGCCCGAGAAAAACCATGTCAATAAAAAGAGCGGTGCGGCCACCAACAGACCACCCGCCGTGGTAGCCAAACCAGAGATTGGTGCTGCAATACGCTTCATCCAAACTGCACTGGCAGAGTGACAAATAACCGACAGTGTAAGTGCTAACACACCATAAAAGGTCTGTTCATCACCTTGAAGCGTGCCACCAAAAATCACTACCAAACCCACAATACCCAGCAACAATCCCACTAATCGTGGTGCAGAAAGTGAGCGCTCACCCAACCATAGAGCCGCCATGACACCTGTAATGATGGGTGACAAACCAAAGAAGACCGATATCCAGCCAGAGGGGATAAACTGTGCAGCCCAATAGACACCCAGCATGGCACTGTAGATACCCAGCCCAGCGGCTAAATAACTCTTTCGCGCACGACGGTTCCACGGCATCGGTAGGCGTAGCAGCTCAACTAATGCCAGCGCAATGACCGCACTCAGCACCATCCGCCCTGTTACACCAAACAGAAAGCCCGGACCTTCACCACTCCACTTGACCGCTAGGGGTGTGGTCGTCCAGATAAGAATCACCCCCAAATAGGCCGTCGGCACCATCATCACATATACTCCTCTTTAAAAAATGCTCAAAAAAAAAGGCCGCAGATTATTCATCTGCGGCCTTTAAAAAATTCTAATTGATCTAAGCTTAAATCATCATTTTTCCAGACACGCAGGCGAACCACCGACTACCCAGCAGGCTAGTCGGCGCATAATGAACGCCTGTTTGTGGTAAGTTGAAAAATTCATGGTGTGAGCATGCACGGAAAAACAGAGTGGGTCAACCGATGAAAAAGAAGACAACCCGCCACCCCTCTAGAATAGATAGTAAGGGGTTTGACCAGCTAAAAGAGGATAAGTTGAAGCACACTACTTTTGCTCAGCCAGCACTATCAGATATGACACTTATCCAACAACTACAGGAGAGCCTGTGAAAGAGCGCAACGACTTGGAGCTTATGCTCCGTTCTCAGGTACCGATCATCAGTATTGAAACATTGGAGGAGCCGAGGCTCTTACAACTTCTCACTCGTCTGAGTATGCGCCTCCATGCACCACTCTTTCAATGGAGCGTAACCAATGGCATTCGCCGTTTGGAGGTTGATAGTCCACCTCAACGAATAACCGCTGAGCCAGCTGAAGCACTAAAACATATCAAGGCGATTACTCAACCAGGGGTCTATCTGTTACTCGATTTTCACCCCTATCTTGATGACCCTATTCATGTACGGCTACTCAAAGAGATTGCTCAGGATTATGAGAACACACCACGCACATTAATTTTGGTCAGCCATCGCTTTAGCATCCCCCCTGAAATTCGCCATTTAACGGCACGTTTTACACTGCACCTACCTGACCGAGAGCGCATCAGAAGCTTGATCAAAGAGGAAGCAGTCAAGTGGCAACAATCACAGAAACGTAAAATTGAGATTAACCGTGAAGCGGTCGACCAACTGGCAAATAACCTTGTCGGCCTAACCACCTCCGATGCCCGTCGTCTCATCTGCCATGCCATTCAAGATGACGGTGCCATCACTAAGGATGACATCCCTAAAGTATCAGAAGCCAAATTTAAGTTGATGGGTGATGATGGGTTGATCACCTTTGAATATGACACCGCAAACTTCTCCGATGTAGCCGGCTTACAGCATCTAAAAACCTGGTTAGAGCATCGGCGTAGTGCCTTTATGGGCAAGAGCAGCTCTCTTGACCGGCCAAAAGGCATCATGCTGCTTGGCGTTCAAGGCTGCGGAAAAAGTTTGGCAGCCAAAGCGGTGGCAGGCAACTTTGCAATCCCTCTGCTTAGGCTCGATTTTGGTGTGCTTTTTAATAAATATATTGGTGAGACTGAGAAAAACTTGCGCCAAACATTGCAAACAGCCGAGGCGATGGCCCCTTGTGTCTTATGGATTGACGAGATTGAGAAGGGGCTGAGCCAAGAGAATAGTGATAACGGTACCAGCCAGCGTATTCTTGGCACACTTCTCACATGGATGGCCGAGAATAAGAGCGGTGTCTTTATCGTTGCCACATCAAACAACATCGAGAGCCTGCCTGCTGAGCTTGTACGCAAAGGGAGGTTGGATGAGATCTTCTTTGTTGATCTGCCTGATGCTGATACACGTGGTGCTATTTTTGATATTCATCTACGTGGACGAAATCTTGCACCCAGCGCTTTTGATCTAACCGCATTAATGGCGCGGAGCGAGGGGTTCAGCGGAGCAGAAATTGAACAAGCAGTGGTCTCCGCTCTCTATACCGCTCGTGCTCGCGACAGCCTGCTTGACCAGCAAGGGCTGGTAGCAGAGCTAGATGGAACACGCCCGCTCTCTACCATTATGGCGAATAAAATTACTGCACTACGTGACTGGGCTAAAGATAGAACGGTTGCTGCCAACTAGGAAAGCACTGCAGAGCAGCAATATTTCTCCTGAATAGCGCTCTTTAGAGAAGAGCGTTCACACATTGATTTAAAGCACGACAAGATCACAGAGTTACACCCGATACCCATACTAGACTCTGAGCAAGTCAGTCACTTAAAAGTGTTGCAGAAATGGGTATAAGCTCAACCTCTTTTA
>JAMOMH010000219.1 GCA_027068675.1 Sedimenticola sp. | reverse complement strand
TCCCACAAGCACCTGGAGTAGGCGATGACATATTTCAGATATATTCTGGCTCTCGCCATCAAGGAGTTTTTAGCGTTATTACGGGACAAGCGTAGCCGCATGGTCATCATCGGCCCACCTATTGCACAACTGCTGATATTTGGTTTTGCGGCCACCTATGATCTCAACCATGTGCCGGTAGCCATCTATGATGAGGATGGTGGAAGTGCTGCACGTGAGCTGGTCAGCCGTATCGAAGGCTCGCCCAACTTTCAGGTTATAGCAACCATCAGTC
Source organism: Sedimenticola sp. (assembly GCA_027068675.1). Classification (GTDB taxonomy): domain Bacteria; phylum Pseudomonadota; class Gammaproteobacteria; order Chromatiales; family Chromatiaceae; genus JAKITT01. Next base: position 1,194 of record JAMOMH010000219.1, on the reverse strand, counting down.
ACGACAGTGAAATTGCCCCGCTTATTGATAATAAGAGAGCATTGCTGGTGCTGCACATCAGTCAAAATTTTAGTGCTGATCTTATGCGGGGGAGTAGTGCGCCGTTGCAGGCGATTCTGGATGGCCGTAACTCCAATACGGCGATGATTGCCATGAACTATCTGCAGACTATTCTGCTGGACTATAACAGTAGCTGGTTGGAGGCGCAGGGCAGAAGCGGCCCATTGGTCACTCTGCAAACCAGGGCTTGGTATAATGAAAATTTGCAGTCACGTTGGTTTATTGTACCCGGTATCATTGGCTTGTTAACGCTGGTGGTTACCCTGCTTGTGACGGCACTTTCAGTGGCTCGTGAGCGAGAAGCGGGCACCTTTGATCAGCTGCTGGTAACCCCTCTACGACCGACGGAAATCCTCATCGGTAAGGCCATTCCCGGTATCGTTATTGGCCTATTGGAAGCCACACTGATTATTGTGCTAATGGTTCTCTTTTTTGATATCCCTATACGTGGCAGTCTTGGCGCACTCTATCTGGGTATTGTGCTGTTCCTGCTCTCTGCCGTAGGTATTGGGCTGATGATCTCCGCCATTGCCATCACTCAGCAGCAGGCGGTGCTTGGTGCTTTTCTGTTTCTGGTGCCGGCTGTTATTCTTTCTGGTTTCTCCACGCCTATCGCCAATATGCCGCAGGTGGTGCAGTGGCTTACCTATCTTGATCCGCTGCGCTATTTTTTGGTAGTTGTGCGTGGGGTCATATTGGAGGGAGATGGTTATGCGCTGTTGATCAATCAGTACTGGCCGATGGCTGTCATTGGGGTGGTCTCTCTGGCTCTTGCGGGTTGGCTGTTCCGCAACAGGATGTATTGATGGGTATTATGCCTCCGTATCTGAAAATCTTATCGTTTGAGTTTTTCAGAAGTTCCTTGGCATCTGGTGTCTAGCCAACCTGCTCTTCGATAAAACGCCCATATTGGAAATCAGCTTTTTGAATATGTTTGACCAGCCACTCCATCAGATAGAGGGAGACTTCAGAGGTGATAGCCAGTGGTGTAGCCTCCAGCTCATTGAGGAATATCTCCGCCTGCTTGCAGAAGCCTTGGTGTAACTTGATATGGGCTTCCAGACCAGGGTATCCATGCTGCCGCATCAGCTCCTCCTCTTCTGCAAAATGCACTTCAGCATAGGCATTCATGTC
>JAMOMH010000218.1 GCA_027068675.1 Sedimenticola sp. | reverse complement strand
CGCTTGATGGGATGGAGCTGGTTTTATGATCAAACTTGGTGATGCGGTTATCGCTATCAAGTTTGAGTTGCAGCTGTGCCATATACATGCCACGACTGCCAGGCTGTAGAACCAGTGTCTTGCCGACTATCTGAGGTTCACCGTAGGGTTCACCGCGAGCCTTTACCAAGAGAATGTCGATATCCTCAAATGAGAAGCGTTTTTGTGCCTTTTTTAGGCGTAGGCCGCTGGCGAGTATGGTGATTGCTCCAGCTGCTTTTGCCTGTTTGATAGCCGCCTCTAGAGCGGTATAGTTTTTCTTTTTATCAGGGTCATACCATGAAAAGAAGGCGACCTTGTGTGAGCCTTTTTCAATGAGTTTGCTGCTAGGGAAGAGCGGGTCGGTGCGGTTACTCCAGACCCATGGGAGCTTAGAGTTAGTGAGAAATGCATTGCCATAGATGAGGTCACGCCACTGTACGCCAATTGCGTCATAGTTGATCTGCTTCATCCCTTCGATAATAAATTCATTTTTAATCTGCTCAGAAGCCTCATTGGCACCGAGTAGACCACCGGCAGAGATGATAAAGCTATTGGGGTTGGCTGCTCTGATCTCATCAATAACCGTTGCTCTACGGGCGATACCACCAAGATCCCCTTCAGCGGTGCAGCCACATGGCTCCAATTCACCATTTAGGTTGCCTGTATAGGCTATCTCAATATCCCATGCCTCATCAGCTGCGAGTGTCACCTGACAGGTGAGGAGCAGAGCAAGCGGTGCAAATAGGAGCTTTTGAAGTGTTGGCATGGAGTCTTACTCAATTTAATTTAGGGTGCTTATTCGTTATATGGATGGGACAGCACACAGGTTGTTTAGTTTGCCGATTAAACGGCTATTTTTCTGTTTGATCTAAATTTTTAATATTAAAGAGTGAACTTTTTATACAAAGCTGACTCTTATCTTTTAACAAGCACATTGATTGATGAGTTGCCCTCCAGACTCTCCTCGATTGACAGAGCAAATTCCGGTCACCCCACCGGAGCCCCTGAGACCTTGACACGCTCCCCCCTGTGTCAGGGTCTTTTTTTTGTTCAGAGCTTCCTTAGGGTAGAGCACTTATTTAGGTGAGATATCAAACCACTCATCCAGCTTGTTATGCGCCTCATCGACTCCCTGTTTTTTCAGTGATGAGAAGAGCTGTATTGAGACAAAATCACCCAATGGCTCCAGCTCTCGTTTGACCTGCAATAGGGCGCTGCTGGCAGCTCCCCGTTTTAGTTTGTCTGATTTGGTGAGTAAAATATGAGTCTGTAGCTCTTGATGTAAATTCCACTCCAACATCTGGCAATCAAACTCTCTCATCGGGTGGCGAATATCCATCATTAACACCAAACCACGGAGTGATTTTCGTTGCTCCAGGTAGTCTGATAGCGCCCCTTGCCACTGTGCTTTGACGGACTGTTTTACCTTAGCAAAACCATAACCGGGCAGATCAACCAAGCGGCGTTGGTCATCGAGTTGGAAAAAATTGAGTAGTTGGGTGCGGCCAGGGGTTTTACTGGTGCGTGCTAAGCCACGCTGTTGGCAGAGTGTGTTGATGGCGCTTGATTTTCCGGCATTTGAGCGGCCAGCAAATGCCACTTCAATACCACTATCATCGGGAGCTTGGTTCAGTTTTGCAGCACTTACCAGGAAGTGTGCCTGTCGGTAAAAATTATTCATAAGAAGCAGCTTAGCTGAATATGTTGCCCCATAGTTTTTTTATCCAAGAATTTTTGCCCAATTGTGGTTGGACACCTGCGGCTAAAAAGAAACCGCTGTACAACATATCCTCTTCGAGAATATGTTGTGTAAGCCATGTTTTGAGAAAGTGCATCAGCTCAAATGAGATGGATGCTTTGCCCGATTCAATTTTTTGCTGTAGCTCAATAACGTGATTAAGCAGCTCTTGATGTTGCTCATGGTGCTCAGCGTAACCTGAGTAGTTAAGAATGCGCATGAGACTCTCTTCTACTGCAAAGTGGATGCGCGTGTACTCGATTAGCTCGGTTAAAATGGCATGAACGGTCTTGCTGCCTTGACGTTTGTGAATGGCAGTGTGCATCTGGTTGATGAGTTTGAGGAGCACTTTGTGCTGTTCATCAATCTCCTCAATACCAACGCTGAGGTCATCTGACCAGTTGATAAAGTTTGCCATAGCGCCCCTCCTTATTTTTATTATAGACTTTTATTTGGGTGTTATTTTAACAAAAATGGCTTGATTTTATAGCAATTGTAGACCAAATGGGTGACTTAAATATGAAGATCAATCACGGATCCAGAGGCCCGATTTTCCGCCCGCTTTCTCAAGCAATTTGACCTGATCAATGACCATGCCGCGGTCGATCGCTTTGCACATGTCGTAGATTGTTAATAGACCAATCTGGGTGGCGCAGAGTGCTTCCATCTCGACACCTGTTTGACCATTACACTCAACTTGGCTACGGCAGTGAACGCTGCTGTTTTTGTTGTTGATGGTGAAATCGACACTCACTTTGGTGATGGCTAATGGGTGGCAGAGTGGTACGAGGTCGGCGGTTTTTTTAGCGCCCATGATGGCGGCGACGCGGGCGATGCCTAGAACATCTCCTTTTTTGTGCTCGCCGCTCTGAATCAGTGCCAAGGTCTCTGGCAGCATGCAGATATGCCCTTCAGTGATGGCGATGCGTTTAGTTGCGGCTTTATCTCCCACATCAACCATGTGGGCTTCGCCAGCGGCGTTAAAGTGGGTCAGTTTATTGTTCATGGTTACTACTTTAGCCTAATCATCTGCTCTGACAATGTATAGATAAAAAAGCCTCGTGGGGCGTCTGCTCCACGAAGCCTATCGTCGTCTCAGAAATTTGGTTTTTTTGGGGCGTTGTTGTAGTTATCTACACTATGTAGAATCTCTTTTTTGGCTGTGTCAATACCGGCCCAGCCCTCCAGCTTGACCCATTTGCCTTCATCAAGATCTTTGTAGTGTTCGAAGAAGTGAGAGATACGCTCAAGCAGATCTTCAGGCATCTCATCGTAGCTTTTGATCTTGCGGTAACGACGACAAAGTTTGTCAACAGGAACAGCCAAGATTTTAGCGTCTTCACCTGATTCATCCGTCATTTGCAGTACGCCGATTGGACGACAGCTGATAACAGAGCCAGGAATCAGTGGGTAAGGGGCGACTACCAATACGTCAACGGGGTCACCATCGTCAGAGAGGGTTTGTGGCACATAACCGTAGTTACATGGGTAGTGCATGGCGGTGTTCATAAAACGGTCAACAAACATCGCGCCGGTATCTTTATCCAGCTCATACTTGACTGGGTCAGAGTAGGCGGGGATTTCAATGATGACATTGATCTCATCGGGTAGGTTTTTGCCGGAGCTAACTCTGTCCAGATTCATAGTGATTTCCTTGGATAATTTAAGAATTTTTGCTGTTTTATTGCTGAAGAGCCTGTCGAATTTGTCTGCTTGCAGCTAAAT
>JAMOMH010000217.1 GCA_027068675.1 Sedimenticola sp. | reverse complement strand
CTTTATCTATACTGTACGGCATACCCGTACCATATGAGGCGTGCACCAATGGATAGCATAAGTGTAAACAAATTCAGAGACAATCTAAAATGCTTTGTAGAACAGGTTGTTAATGAGCATTTACCATTAAAAGTAACTCGCAGAAGTGGTGAAGATTTTATTGTTATCAGTGCTGAGGACTGGGCACGGGAGCAGGAAACACTGTATGTTTTACAAAACAATCACTTAATGAAGCAGATTGCTGATTCACTGGTAACGCACTCTAAAAAAACTGGATATACGCCTACTACTGGGGAAATGGATGAGATCACTGGTGTTTGAAGGTAACACATGGGCAATCTATGAAGAGCTTAGGCAAAAAGATAAAAAACTACATAATTCATTTTGCAAATTGTTAAAAGAAATGCTTCGGGGCGATCCATGTACTGGCATAGGAAAACCTGAGTTATTGAAACATAACCTCTCTGGGCTGTGGTCTCGCCGAATAAGTCAGAAAGACCGAGTTGTTTATAAATATGACCATAAATATATTTATATCTTTGCTATTGGCGGACATTACAACCAATTTTAATCTGCCAAAATACTTTTACCACTAAGAGGAACATAAGTAATTCTTCATCATTCCAGCCTAAGATTATTTTCTTAGGCTCCTGATATTCATTTGCTTTAGTGCAACCAGACTTAATTCAGAGGCTTCTTAAGTGTATTCTCTGGTGGTAATCCTTCTATATCGTCGATCCAGTTTTCAGCCCCCACAGCCGGGTGTTAAAGCTTAAATATAGCGAGTTTTTTCTCTACAGCTGCATTTTTCAGTCGAACATAACGTGGCAGTCCATTGTCACCATACGGAGGGTAGTTCTCTCCCTGGATGAGTGGAGTGAGGTACTCACGGCAGGCATCGGTGATGCTGAAACCATCTTCACTGATAAACTCAGCAGGCATCATTTTCTCGACATTGGCCACCTCAGAGAGTGGTGCCTCACCGATCTCCCACACATAAGGGCTACTCGATTTACGCACGATGGTTGGCATGATGGCATTGTGCCCCTGTAGAGCTAGCTCCACACTCGCCTTGCCCAAGGCATAAGCCTGCTCAACATCTGATGCTGAGGCGAGGTGACGTGCAGCGCGCTGTAGGTAATCGGCCACCGCCCAGTGGAATTTGTAACCGAAGGCATCTTTGATCATATTGGCAACAACCGGTGCAGCGCCCCCCAATTGGGCGTGACCAAAGGCATCACGTGTGCCCTGCTCAGCCAAGAAACGGCCATCGGGCCAGTGCGCTCCTTCGGAGACAACGATGGTGCAGAAGCCGCGCTCTTTTACATTTTTATCCACTTTGGTCAGAAATTTCTCTTGATCAAACTCAATCTCAGGAAAGAGGATGACGACAGGAATGTCATCCACATCAGCCAGACCACCTGCGGCAGCGATCCATCCTGCATGACGCCCCATCACCTCTAGTACGAAAACCTTAGTTGAGGTAAGTGCCATTGATCGTACATCGTAGGAGGCCTCCTGAGTGGAGACGGCGATATATTTGGCCACGGAGCCAAAACCTGGGCAGTTATCGGTAATGGGCAGATCGTTGTCGACCGTTTTGGGGATATGGATCGCCTGCACGGGGTAACCCATCTTCTCGGAGAGTTGAGATATTTTGTAGCAGGTATCTGCTGAATCACCACCACCGTTGTAGAAAAAATAGCCGATGTTATGTGCCTTAAAGACCTCAATCAGTCGCTCATATTCACGACGATTTTTCTCCAGACTCTTCAGCTTATAACGGCATGAACCAAAGGCACCCGATGGGGTGTGTAGCAGTGCGGCAATATCTTCATCAGACTCTTGATTGGTATCGATTAAATCCTCAGTCAGCGCACCAATGATGCCATTTCTACCCGCATAGACGTTAGCGATCTTATCTTTATGTTGGCGGGCTGTTTGGATCACACCACAAGCGGATGCGTTGATAACAGAGGTGACACCACCCGATTGGGCGTAAAAAGCGTTTTTTGCGGTCACTAGGTGTGTCCTTTTGACGGAAGAGAATTGTGCCTATGATAATCGATTCTCTCTTTGGAGAAGAGTCATGCTGAATAAAAAACAGAAAAAATTATCCAGTGATTACCCTCCATATATTACATAATCAGCATGCTTTTATGGGAAGCTGAGTAATAATTCACGGGCCGGCTCGTTACAAAAAGTCTTCTAACCCCTCGCCATAAAACTCCGTATATAACTGTCTATACTTATGAGTACGACCGTTATCTTAGAGTAATTTGATGAAGCAGTTTGCCCAATGGCTGACAACAAAAATAACAGATTGGTTGATGCGTGATGGCCCTATACAGGCCTCACCACTTTGTGATTTTAACCACCTCTCATATGAGTTGAAGCAGGGTGATGTCTTGCTAATTGAGGGGCGGAGCCGTGTCAGTGAGGTGATCAAAATGATCACCCAAAGCAGCTGGACACATGCGGCGCTCTACCTAGGTCGTATCAGTGATATATCTGATACGGAGATACAGAAAAAAATTGCGGCCGCCTATGATGGTCATCCCAGTGACCAACTGATCATTGAGGCACTATTGGGGGAGGGCACCATCATCTCATCGATCACCAAATATCGTGAAGATCATATTCGTATCTGTCGCCCAACCCGCCTAACCCCCACAGATGCACAGCACATTACCACCTATGCAATCAAACATCTTGGCTTTAAGTATGATGTCAGGCAACTATTTGATTTAGCGCGTTTTTTATTTCCTTGGGCCATTCTGCCAAGACGTTGGCGCTCCTCACTATTTGAACACAATGCGGGAGAGCCAACGCATGCTGTCTGTACCACGCTTATCGCAGAGGCATTTGGTTCGGTTGACTTCCCCGTGTTGCCTTTTATTGATCGGGGGCTTGATGGCAGTATCCGTTTTTACCGGCGTAACCCACGATTGATGTCACCCAAAGATTTTGACTCTTCACCCTATTTTGACATCATCAAATACCCCTTCCTCGGCTTGGAGGATTTGGGTATCTACCGCAAACTACCGTGGAGCAGTGATAAGGTGCTCTACAATGATGATCATCAAGATTTCCAAAAACAGACTGAAATAGAGAACGCCCTCCTGACAAAGGAAGAGAGCAGCAAAATGGATATTCATTTTGCTGAAAATAATGATGAGGCAATAGAAGATGAACCGACCAATGATGAGCCAATCATCCAGCGTTTCCGCATCTTTACGAGGAGAAAACCATGACATTTAGCGGCTTTTTAATCACTGTGGCTCTCCTCTGGATACTGGCTTACACGCGTGCAGGCACAGTGAGTTGGATTATCGCCCCCCTTGTGCTTATGCTCGCTCTCGGCCAGAGTGGACTTGTTTGCGGCTACACACTTCTACTCTATTTTCTGATCTACCTCACCGGCGTGCTGCTCTACGCAAAACCTAAATGGCGTCAAAAATATATTAGTAGCCCACTGCTAAAGCAGTTCCGTAGAGTGATGCCATCAATGTCGACCACCGAAAGAGAGGCGTTGGATGCAGGCACCGTTTGGTGGGATGGTGATCTATTCAGCGGCAAACCTGATTGGGATAAGATGCTAAAGATCCCTGCACCCAAGTTGAGTGAGGAGGAGCAAGCCTATCTGGATGGCCCGGTAGAAGAGCTTTGCCAAATGTTAGATGACTGGCAAATTACTCAGAGTAGCTACGATCTACCACCAGAAGCGTGGGCATTTATCAAACAGAACCGCATGTTTGGCATGATCATTCCCAAGGCGTATGAGGGCCTTGAGTTCTCTGCCATGGCTAACTCTGCGGTGGTGATGAAGATCGCCAGCCGTAGTGTAACGGCTGCTGTCACCATCATGGTGCCCAACTCACTTGGCCCAGGGAAGCTGCTGCTGCACTACGGCACCCAGGAGCAAAAAAATCACTATCTGCCTCGTCTCGCCCGTGGTGAAGAGATCCCCTGTTTTGCACTAACGGGCCCACAAGCGGGCAGTGATGCTGGTGCCCTGCCTGACTCCGGTATTATCTGCCGTGGCACCTATGAGGGTGAAGAGATTCTTGGTATTCGGCTTAATTGGGAGAAGCGTTATATCACCCTTGGGCCTGTCTCCACCATCATCGGCCTCGCTTTTAAACTCTTTGATCCCGACAACCTGATTGGTGATGAAAAAAATCTCGGTATCACCGTCGCACTGATCCCCAGTGATACGCCTGGTGTTGAGATTGGTGAACGCCACTTCCCGCTCAACATCCCTTTTCACAACGGCCCCAACCGGGGTAAAGATGTCTTTATTCCCTTTGATTGGATCATCGGTGGAGAGGATGGAGTGGGGCAGGGGTGGCGTATGCTGGTCGAGTGCCTCTCCGAAGGGCGTGGTATCTCACTGCCTGCACTCTCCGTTGGTGCGGGTAAAGCAGCTTGCCGTTATACCGGTGCGTATGCCCGTGTACGGCGTCAGTTCAACCAACCTATCGGCTATTTTGAGGGGATTGAGGAGCCACTGGCCCGCATCGCTGGCAAGACCTATCAGATGGATGCCGCCCGCATCATGACACTTGGCGCACTTGATCAGGGTGAGAAGCCATCGGTCATCTCCGCCATCATCAAATACCATCTTACTGAACGCTATCGTAAGGTGACCAATGATGCGATGGATATCCAAGGTGGTAGCGGCATCTGCCTCGGCCCACGTAATCTCATTGGCCGCATCTACCAAGCGATCCCTGTTGCCATTACCGTTGAGGGAGCCAATATTCTCACCCGCAGCATGATCATCTTTGGCCAGGGGGCTATTCGTTGCCACCCGTATGTGCTGAAGGAGTTCACTGCCGCACAGAGTGATGACCATGAACAGGCGCTGCAAGATTTTGATCAGGCAATTTTTGGTCATGTCGCTTTTGTCCTCAGCAACATTGCCCGTGTCAGTTGGCTTGGCCTAACGCGTGGTAAGTTCTCCTACTCGCCGGTAAAAGGACCAACCAAATCCTACTTTCAACAGCTTAATTGGATGAGTGCTGCCTTTGCTATCATGGTCGATGTTTCACTAATGACACTGGGAGGCTCTCTCAAACGCAAAGAGCGTATCTCTGCCCGTTTAGGTGATGTATTGAGCGAACTCTACCTCTGCTCCGCAGTGCTCAAACTCTACCATGACCAAGGGGAGAAGGTGGAGGAGCTGCCACTGGTCAAGTGGGCACTGCTCGATTCGCTCTACAACATCCAAGAGGCGCTACGCGGTCTACTGCTCAACCTACCGTTCAAACCGCTCTCTTGGTTTTTACGCATACTGATTTTCCCCACATGGACGCCCTACCATGAGTCGAGTGATCATCTCGATCACCAGGCCGCACGTATTATTTTGAATAAAGGTGATGCCAGAGAGCGGCTGACCAGTGGTATCTACGCCTCATTAGAAGAGAGCGAGACTGTTGGCCGACTGGAGCGTGCCTTTGAAGCCGCCCTAGCAGCCTCACCGATAGAGAAGACACTACGCCAAGCAAAACGGGCGGGGCAGATCAAAGGCAAAGGCATCAATGAGTTGGCAGAACACGCCTGCGAGCTTGGGGTGATATCAAAAGATGATATTGAACTATTAAAAGAGGCCAATCGCCTGCGTAATGAGGTGATTCAAGTCGATGCATTTCCACATTGGGATCAGAACAAAGGGAAAGGGGAGTAGTGGATGAGTAAAAGCAACCTAAAGGGCCGTGTGGTCTATCTGGTCGATGGTAGTCGCACGCCATTTTTAAAGGCGCAGGGTAAACCGGGGCCATTTCGTGCATCCGACCTCGCTATTGCTGCTGGTCGACCTCTACTGATACGACAGCCCTTTGAGCCCGATGCCTTAGATGAGGTGATACTTGGCTGCGTCTCCTCCGGTCCTGATGAGGCCAACATTGCTCGCATTGCGGCACTTCGTCTTGGTTGTGGTTATAAAGTGCCCGCCTGGACGGTACACCGCAACTGCGCTTCTGGCATGCAGTCGGTCGATAGCGCCGCCCTCAATATCGCCACTGGCCGCTCTGATTTAGTACTCGCAGGTGGAACGGAGGCGATGAGCCACCACCCGGTTCTACTCAATGACACAATGATCACCTGGCTTGGTGATTGGAGCCGAGCAAAAAACCTCTCCCAGCGCGCTAGTCAGTTGGCTAAACTACGCCCTGGTCACTTTAAAATTATCATCGCCCTGCTGCGTGGACTGAGTGACCCCATTGTCGGCCTATCAATGGGCCAGACGGCAGAGATTATTGCCCATCGTTTTGATATCAGCCGTGAGATGATGGATCAATTTGCCGTCAACAGCCATCAACGGCTTGGCAGTGCGATTGAAGAGGGGTGGCTTGATGAAGTTGAAGCGATCTTCGACAACAAAGGCAAACTCTATGAGCAGGATGATGGTCTGCGTACCGACTCCAGCATTGAGAAACTTGCCAAGCTACGCCCCGTCTTCGATCGTCCAACGGGCAAAGTAACCGCCGGTAATAGCGCCCAAGTGACCGATGGTGCAGCATGGCTGCTACTCGCTTCAGCCTCAATGGTGAAAAAGTACAAACTACAACCGCTGGGCCGTCTAATTGATAGCCAATGGTCAGCTCTTGACCCTTCTCAAATGGGCTTAGGCCCCGTTCATGCCATGTCTGATCTATTGCAACGCAATGAGATGGTGACTGAGGATATCGACTACTGGGAGATCAATGAGGCTTTTGCCGCCCAAGTGCTTGCTTGCCAAGCTGCCTGGCAAGATAAGGACTACTGCCGTGAAGCGTTGGGGCTTGAGAAGGCCTACAGCCCTATCCCATCAGAGATATTAAATGTTGATGGTGGAGGCATTAGCCTTGGTCACCCTGTTGGTGCAAGTGGTACACGTATCCTGTTACATCTACTAAAAACACTACAACGAAACAACAAAAAATATGGTGTCGCCAGTCTCTGCATCGGCGGTGGACAGGGCGGTGCCATGCTGCTGGAGAATCTCTCATGAGCAAACATTGGTCATATAAACTGGATGACAATGGCATCGGATGGCTGCACTTTGACCATCTCGACTCCAGCAATAACGTCCTCTCTAATGAGGCGTTGGAGGAGCTAGGCAATGAGATCAATGAGATTGAAAAATCAGTACCACGCGGGCTAATTTTTATCTCAGATAAGAAGGGTGGTTTCATCGCTGGAGCGGATGTAAAAGGCTTCGTTGGGCGTAGTGATGCCAATGAAACTGAAGAGTACATCAAGGGCGTACACACGCTCTTTCAACGTATTGAAGATCTCCCCTTTCCAACACTGGCATTGATCCACGGCCACTGCTTAGGTGGTGGGCTTGAACTGGCACTCGCCTGCCGTTATCGCATCGCACGTGATGATGATGGGACGACTCGCCTCAGTTTTCCTGAGGTGCGTCTAGGTATTTTTCCTGGCTTTGGTGGTTCAGTACGCAGTATTGAACTGCTCGGCCCGATGGTCGCCATGCAGAATATGCTCAGTTCTCGCGCACTCACTGGACGGGCTGCCAAGAAAATTGGTCTGGTTGATCAAATTGCCCCCGAGCGGCAACTGAAGCAAGCAGCGGTTGATCTCATCACTCGGCAACCTGCACCCCACACCCCTACCTTTGGCCAGCGAATTTTTAAGATCAACCCACTTCGCAGCCTACTTGCTCAACAGATGGAGAAGGAGACTGCAAAACGTGTCAATCGGGAACACTATCCTGCCCCCTTCAAATTAATTGAACATTGGAAACAGCATGGTGGCTCTAAATCTGCCATGTACAAAAGTGAAGCACATGGTGTAGCAGAGCTACTCACTAGCAGTACCGCTCAAAATTTAATCCGTGTCTTTTTTCTTCAGGAGCGAATGAAGTCACTCGGTAAAGGAGCTGACTTCACTCCGCGTCACGTTCATGTTATCGGGGGCGGTGCAATGGGGGGTGATATTGCTGCATGGTGCGCATTACGCGGCCTACGCGTCACACTACAAGATCGTGAAGCACAATATCTCAGCAATGCAATGCAGCGTGCTTACAAACTATTTAGTAAAAAACTGAAGCGGCCACACCTCATTCAGGCTGCAAGTGACCGGCTAATCCCAGACCATAAAGGTGAGGGTGTTGAGAAGGCCGATATCATTATCGAAGCGATCTTTGAGAATGTTGAAGCCAAGCAAACACTCTTCAAAGATATTGAAGCACGTGCTAAGCCTGATGCTGTGTTGGCCAGCAACACCTCCAGCATCCCTCTTGAGCAAATTGCGACTGTATTGAAAAAACCTGAACGGCTAGTTGGCATCCACTTCTTCAATCCTGTGGCCAAAATGCAGTTGATTGAGATTGTCACCAGTAGCCAAACTTCACCTGATGAGGCCCACCGTGCAGCTGCATTTGCTTTGGCCATCAATCGCCTACCACTGCCAGTCACCAGCAGCCCAGGTTTTCTAGTCAACCGTATTTTGATGCCCTATCTATTAGAGGCGGTTGTACTATTGGAGGAGGGAGTACCTGCCGCGGCTATCGACCAAGCGGCACTACGCTTTGGCATGCCAATGGGGCCTATCACACTCGCAGATAGCGTCGGTATTGATATCTGCCTATCTGTTGCACAAAAACTCTCTGAGACGATGGATGTCACCGTTCCAGCCATCTTGCTGAAGAAGGTTGATGATAAAAACCTTGGTATTAAAACGGGCAGGGGGTTCTACCGTTATCAGAAGGGCAAAGCAGTAAAAGAGTCGCTACCCGATAGCTATAAGTCTCCTGATGATCTTACTGACCGGATGATTTTTAGATTACTAAATGAGGCCGTTGCCTGCCTACGTGAAGGGGTTGTTGAGGATGCTGACCTACTCGATGCAGGCGTTATATTTGGCACTGGATTTGCCCCTTTCCGTGGCGGCCCCATGCAATACATCCGCGACAGTGGCACTACACAGATGAAACAGCGCCTTGAAAGGCTGAACAGCGCGCATGGTGTGCGCTTTAAAGTCGATCCTGGCTGGGATGATTTGGAGTAACCCGCCCTGTATAAGTCGATTTGAATGTAGATTTATACTGGGCTTTCCTTATTGTGCTAAGCGCCACTTGCAGATATGGTTGTTAGGCACTGATTGCTACCAAAATAGAGATAGCTATGCATAATAAAACCCCCGATACCATCTCCCTAGAGCAAGCCGATACTATTCCGGCTCTATTTCGAGAGCGGGTAGCAAAGACACCAGATAAGGTGGCCTATATTCAGCACAACCCTGCCACTAAACAGTGGGAGGAGATGACCTGGAGTGAGGCTGCCGAACAAGTCGGACGCTGGCAAAGCAGCCTAAGCAAAGAGGGGTTAGAACCTGGTGAGCGGGTGGCACTCATGCTGCGTAACTGTCGAGAGTGGGTCTTTTTTGATATTGCAGCACAGGGGTTGGGGTTAGTCACAGTACCGATCTACACCAATGATCGGGCCGAAAATATCGGTTATATATTAAAAGATGCCAACGCCCGTATTTTGTTGGTGGGCGATCATGAGCAGTGGACAACGATTCAACAGATCAGCCACCCCCTCCCTGAACTGAAGAAAATAGTGGTACTTGATCAGCTTGAGGAGGCGTTACCTGACCATGCTGTGCAGGTTGCTACATGGCTCAGTGATCAATCAGCCGACATAGCGGTTAATACCACTGATACCCATGCGATGGCCTCCATTGTCTACACCTCTGGTACTACTGGTCTCTCCAAAGGTGTCATGTTGAGCCATCGTAATATGTTGTGGAATATTGAAGCGGGCTTGGGGACGATTGATGTCTATCCTGAGGATCAATTCCTCTCCTTTCTCCCACTCTCACACACGCTGGAGCGGACAGCGGGCTACTATCTCGCCATGTCCACAGGGGCTTGTGTCGCCTATGCCCGATCAATCCCTCTGTTGGGTGAAGATCTTGTCACTATCAAACCCACCATAATAGTCTCAGTACCGCGTATTTTTGAACGTGTCTACGCCAAGATACAGAAAAAACTAGAGGGGGAGTCCTCCTTTAAGAAGAAATTATTCAATAAAACGGTTGATGTGGGTTGGAAATGCTTTTTACATCAACAGAAACGCCCCGGTGGTGCTAGTGGCGGGCTACTCTGGTCGATTCTTGAGCATCTGGTGGCCAAAAAAGTACAAGCCAAACTGGGCGGAAAGCTCCGTTTTGCCGTCTCGGGTGGTGCCGCTTTATCTCCCGATATTGCTCGTTTTTTCATTGGCCTGGGCATCCCTATTGTCCAAGGGTATGGTCTCACTGAGACCAGCCCTGTTATCGCCTGTAACCCAATTGATGACAACATCCCCGCCAGTGTTGGCCCTCCACTTTCTGGCGTGGAGATTATGGTTGGTGAGAATGATGAGCTACTCTCACGCAGCCCAAGTGTGATGCTCGGTTACTGGAAAAACCAGAGCGCAACCGATGATATTATCGATAGTGATGGCTGGCTGCACACCGGTGATAAAGTGCGGGTTGATGCTAACAACCACATCTATATTACAGGTCGTCTAAAGGAGATTATTGTTCTCTCCACGGGTGAGAAGGTGCCACCGGCAGATATGGAGTCAGCGATCCAGCTCGATCCACTCTTTGAACAAACATTGGTTCTGGGTGAAGGTAAACCCTATCTTGTTGCACTCATCGTACTCGACCCTGAGCAGGAAACGCATCTAACCAATGAGCAGATATTGGCCAAAGTTAGTCAACAACTGCGTTCATTTCCTGGTTACGCCACCGTTCGCCGGGTAACTATCATTGATGAAGCGTGGACTGTTGAGAACAGCCTATTCACACCGACATTAAAACCTCGCCGTACAAAAATCATGGAGTGTTACGAGGCTGAGATTAAAGCGATGTATGCAGGGCATTAAATTAGGTATGTGGTGGCAACTATCGCTACATTTAACTTAGATTTGCCGTTTCACCTCTGTTACATCAGGAATATGAGATATTCTATTCAGGATGCGGCTTAGCTGAGTAATATCTAATACCTGAATAGTGAACATCATGGAGGCGGTATCTTTAAGCGGATTAGATACTGTATTTACTGCGACTACATCAATCTTCTCCCCAGTAAATAGTGCTGATATCTCACTGAGAAGCCCCTGTCGATCATTGGCTAAAACCCAAATATCAACGGCGTAATTTGCTCCTGCAGCCTGTTCACCCCACGCCACCTCTACCAGCCGTTCAGGCTCAGATAAAACCGAACCTGACACATTGCTACAGTCACGCCGGTGTACCGTGACCCCTCGGCCACGCGTAATAAAGCCGATAATCGGATCATAGGGAACGGGTTTACAGCAGCCGGCCACGTGAGTCATCAAATTACTCACCCCTTGCACCACTACCTCTCCTTTGCTCGATATGGGACGCACTTCAAGCGGTGATTCCCGCCTCTTAATCGAGCTGGGTTTAGCAGCGCCAGTGGCGGCAATCTTGAGTGATGACAGCTCACCTCGACCAACGGCTGCCAACAGATCATCAGCTGATTTAAAGTTAAAGCGTTCTGCCAATGCTGCTAAATCAGGGCGATCACTAATACCCAGACGAACAATTTCTCGCTCTAGGCTTTTTCGCCCAGATTCAAGATGCTCCTCATAATCCTGCTGTTTGAACCATTGACGAACAGAGTTACGCGCCCGTCGAGTCTTTAAGTAGTTTAAATGTGAGCTAAGCCAATCACGACTGGGTTTGCCTACTTTTGAGGTCAGCACCTCAACGGTTTCACCGCTACGCAGCGGGTGAGTCAACTGCACCATCTTGCCATCGACCCGCACACCACGACAGCGATGCCCCACCTCAGTATGTACGGCATAGGCAAAATCGAGAGTGGTTGCCCCCTTTGGCAACTCGATCACTTTTCCCTTTGGTGTTAAAACATAAACCTGGCTTGACTCTAGTTCGCTCTTCAGCTCATCAACAGAGTCGCTCGATGCTCCCTCATCCTCCTTGAACTCCAGCCAGTGACGCATCCAAACTACCCGACGTTCAAAATCGGCATCGTGGTGTTTATTCTCTTTATATCGCCAGTGTGCAGCCACCCCCAACTCGGCATGGTTGTGCATATCATGGGTGCGAATCTGCACCTCAAAGGTCTTCTCATTTGGGCCAATAACTGCCGTATGGATCGACTGATACATATTGTTTTTTGGTGTGGCGATATAGTCATCAAACTCACCAGGAATATGACGCCACAGACCATGCACGATACCTAAAACGGTGTAACAGTCGGTGATATTTTCAACCAGCACTCGCACTGCGCGTAGGTCAAAAATCTCATCAAAACCGACCCCTTTACGGTGCATTTTCCCCCAAATGCTGTAGATATGTTTTGGTCGGCCAGTGATCTCAGCAACAATACCTACTGCCTCAAACTGCTCATTTAGCAGTGATATGACACTTTTGATGTAGGCCTCTCGTTCGGAACGACGGCCATCCAATAGACTAACTATTTTTTTGTAGGCATCAGGATCAAGGAAACGGAGCGAGAGATCCTCAAGCTCCCATTTGATCTGCCAAATGCCTAAGCGATTGGCGAGTGGAGCAAAGATCTCTTGTGTCTCTTTCGCCAGTGGACGGCGAATTTTATCTGGCAGTGCACGGGCATTACGCATCACATGTAGCCGCTCAGCAACCACAATCAACACCACACGGACATCCTCGGCGATACCCAACATTAAGCGACGTAGATTTTCTGCCTGTTTTGCCTCATCGTGTGTCTCAGCATTTTGTCTAAAACCACCCAATAGACTAATCCGTTGCAGATCATCCAACATGCGTGCAGTGGTTTTTCCAAAGCTACTTGATATCTCCTCAAGGCTAACTTCATCATGCTCTAACACCCCATTTAGAATAGCGGTGGCGAGTGTTTCATAGTCAAGTTTGAGGCCTGCAAGGATATCAGCAACAGAGAGTGCATGGCGCACGCGCGTCTCTCCAGAGGCGAGCAGCTGCCCCCCTTCTGTTCGCAAAGCGAGTTCACACGCCTGCTTTAATTGCCATAATACCTGCTGATCCTGGTCAGGTGTTATAGAGTCTAACCAAGCTGCAACATTACGCTCATCCAACTCACTCTCTGTTGGTAAATTTGTTGTTGTTGATACCAAAGCTCTACTCCAAATTGCGGTAATCCCATCCGCCCCAACCGATGTAACCTGTGGCTGTTTCCATCAAAAAAAGTCTGTTGCTATCTACAACAACAACCCGTAATGCGTATTGTTTCAGATTTTTTAGAGGGGGATCAAGTCCAATGTTTAGTCGTTTGTAGGGCTTTTCCTACAACAAAACAAGATTTTTCCTACACCCTCTATTCAATGATATCTGGCATGATGTGCAAGGTCGTCAACCAAGGGATTGAGTAACCTGCAACAGGTTTTTGATAGGATATCGAAGCTTTCGCCAACCAAGCTAAGACGACTGGCCCTTGGAATAGGATGTTCCGAGGGCTTTTTTTGCCCGCAAAAAAGCCTTATTCTGCCGCATAGGCCACACCTTCAGGGTGAAATGCATGCCAAGTAAAGCAAAATACCGTAACTGTTGGCATCCATACTCAATAGATTGATGCACTGCTACTACCGCCAACCTCTGGCGTTCGTGTATAACGAGCAGAAGATCAGTCACCCTTTAATTTTAGTATAAGCAACTTGCACCCAGTCTGAAATACCTTCATCATTTGTCCAATAACCCTCCTTTCAACAGCAATAATTGAGCGGCACCCATGTCCGTCTATACTCGGGTCGAGCAAGATCAGCTCGAATCATTTTTAGAGAACTACACCCTTGGTACACTCTGCTCTTTTCAGGGCATCAGTGAAGGCATCGAAAACACCAACTATTTTGTCACTACAACGGAAGGTGAGTATGTACTCACTCTGTTTGAATCTCTAACCGCAGAAGAGCTGCCCTTTTTTCTCAACTTGATGGCCTTTCTTGCAAAACAGGGGGTGCCGAGTGCCAGCCCAATGGCTGATAAGCGGGGGGAATTTCTTCGTCAATTGAGTGGTAAACCGGCAGCTTTAGTAGAGCGTCTCTCCGGCCGTGGCGTTCGTCAGCCCAATGAGGCTCAATGCGCTGCATTGGGTCAGGCGTTGGGTCGGCTGCATCGGGTTGGTCTCGATTTTGAACTGCAGCGAAAAAATAGCCGGGGCGCTGATTGGTGGCCGGATGTGGCCGCTCGGGTGATGCCTAAGCTCTCTGTAGATGATCAACAGCAACTGCGAGATGAGATGGCCTATCAAGCGAGTCAGTCGCGTAAGGGTCTGCCTCGTGGCGTGATCCATGCCGATCTCTTTTGCGATAATGCACTCTTTAATGGTGATCAACTGAGTGGCATTATCGACTTCTACTACGCCTGTAGTGACTATCTGCTCTACGACCTTGCTGTTACGGTCAATGACTGGTGTAAAAAGAGTGATGGTTCACTGGATGAGAAACGCACCCAGGCACTGCTTGCCAGTTACCATCAAGAGCAGCCTCTTACAGAACAAGATCAGCAGCTCTGGCCAGTAATGTTACGTGCAGGCGCATTGCGTTTTTGGCTCTCACGCTTGCAAGACCAGCAGTTCCCGCGTCCAGGCGAGATGACTCACATCAAAGACCCTGAGGAGTATGGTCGGATTTTGCGTGATCGTGCATCACGTGCTGATCACTACCAAATGCTCTGGCCCTGATTGCTCCATGAGTCGATTTGAAAGCTGGGCCAGACCGTTGATCAACGGCATTGAGGCGATCAATGAGTTCACTGGCCGCCTAGTCTCCTGGCTGACGCTATTTATGGTGATCACCACCTTTGCGGTAGTCATTCTGCGCTATCTATTTGATACCGGCTGGATCGCCATGCAGGAGTCGATCACCTATATGCATGCACTGCTATTTTTGGTGGGAGCGGCCTATACCCTTAAACATCAGGGGCATGTGCGGGTTGATATCTTCTTTGGTAAATTCTCTGAGCGGGGCAAAGCGTGGGTTGATCTGCTTGGCACGCTGTTTTTATTAGTGCCTGTCTGCGGCTTCATTCTCTTTGTTAGCTGGGACTATGTAGCTGTCTCCTGGTCGATGATGGAGAGCTCCCAAGAGGCGGGAGGCTTGGATGGTGTCTATCTACTCAAGTCGATGATTCTCGTGATGGCGACTCTTCTTCTCCTACAGGGTGTGGCAATGGTCTTACGATCACTGCTTGTGATTCGCCAATGATAGAGATGGTGATGCCACTGCTGATGTTTTTGGCCGTCTGTCTGGTGCTGCTCTTCGGCTACCCTGTCGCCTTCTCATTGGGAGGCACCGCACTCCTCTTTGCCTGGTTTGGCTCAACGATAGGCTACTTTGATGATGCCTTTCTACAGGCACTGCCAAACCGGCTCTACGGCATTATGACCAATCAGACACTGATCGCTGTGCCACTGTTTGTCTTTATGGGCGTGATGTTAGAACGCTCACGCGTTGCTGAGAATCTACTCGATACCATGGCCGCACTCTTTGGCTCGGTACGAGGTGGGTTGGGTATCTCAGTCACGTTAGTGGGTATGTTGCTTGCCGCCAGCACCGGTATTGTGGGTGCAACCGTGGTGACCATGGGATTGCTCTCACTGCCTACGATGCTGAAGCGTAACTACGATCCTGCACTGGCCGCAGGCACGATTTGCGCGGCGGGTACATTGGGCCAGATTATCCCCCCTTCGATTATCCTGGTGCTATTGGGTGACGTGCTCTCAGCTGCCTACCAACAGGCACAACTCGATATGGGTATCTTCTCACCCGAGACGCTCTCAGTGGGTGATCTCTTTGTGGGGGCGCTGATTCCTGGTTTGATGTTGGTGGGGCTCTACCTTCTCTACCAGTTGCTGATTGCTTTTATAAAACCTGAAGCGGCTCCTGCCATCCCACAAGCGGAGCGTGAGTTTGAGAAGGGAGCGTTGCTGATTCAAGTAATGAAGGTGCTGGTGCCGCCTCTGTTGCTGATTGTCTCGGTGCTTGGCTCAATCTTGACCGGTCTTGCCACCCCAACAGAGGCTGCTTCTGTCGGTGCGATGGGGGCTATTTTGCTTGCCATCTCTCAACGACAGTTAGATCTCACTACCTTAAAAGAGGTGATGGCGGGCACCACTAAAGTGACCAGCATGGTCTTTTTGATCTTTATTGGAGCCTCAATCTTCTCACTGGTTTTTCGTGGTTTTGGCGGTGATGAGGTGGTGACTGATCTGTTGACCGGTCTTCCTGGCGGTGTAGTGGGTGCCATGGTGGTGGTGATGCTGGTGATGTTTCTACTGGGCTTTATTCTCGACTTTATTGAGATCACCTTTGTCGTTGTGCCGATTGTGGGTCCAATTTTACTTGCAATGGGGCTTGATCCGATCTGGCTGGGTGTGATGATTGCCATCAATCTACAGACCTCCTTTTTGACCCCTCCCTTCGGTTTTGCCCTCTTCTATCTACGCGGTGTTGCGCCTGTGGAAGTAACCACCGCTCAGATCTACCGAGGTGTTGCGCCCTTCATTGTTATCCAGCTTCTCATGCTGGGCATGCTCGCCTACTGGCCCTCATTAGCCACTTGGTTACCGAAAGTGGTTTACGGCTAGTATCTAGAGAAAACCTCTATTGTCATTGCGAACAGAGCGAAGCAATCAGCCGTTGCCGTGTCGCTATCGCTTCTCGCAATGGCAATACTATCGGCCCCGCATGCCGCCGCCCATTCTGCCGCTGCCCATTCCACCACCACCACCACTACTTCCCCCGCGGTTGTGGCAGACGTTGCATTGGCGGTTTTGAAAGGTCTCAGTCTCATGGTGAACATTATATCCGCGCATGGGATTTCCAGTTACCCTCCACTCTGGGTGGCACTGTAGGCAGTTTCTGACCGTCTCTAATAAATGAATATCATGGCATGATTGGCACTGATAAGGGTCGCCGGCGACCCCTCCGAATGCATCAGGAGCCTTGGACTCCCATAGCGGAGGGATTGGTGTGCCGATCAGGACATGATGGCGGTTGGCGTTAGTATCGTTCAACATTGGAAACTGGTTGAGATCATCGTGACAGCTGCGACACTGCTCCTCTGTAGGAGGGCCGTCGAATATGCTCATTCCCCCCCTGGCATCAACACTGGGAGAGAATATAAGGCCAAAAGCCAGAATGGGTAGGCTACATAGAGCAGAATAGAGATTCATTGTATTTCTTGTCATGGCTGTATCGCTTCTTTGGACCGAGTTATAAATAGTCTATGTCGTTTACCTCAGAATGTCAGGTTGAAAGCCAAAATATGAGAATCTAAGGAGTTCCATCTATCCTGACAGGATGGTGTCAGGAGCACTGTTTTATACTAACAGCTCAACAGTGACCATCAATCAATGAACAGGAAGATGATTATGAACAACCCAATGAAACAACATGGTGCCTTCAGCTGGAATGAACTGATGACCTCCGATATGGATGCGGCCAAGGCTTTCTACAGCGAGCTGCTTGGCTGGACGATGGAGGATATTGTCTGTGAAGGGGTGCCCTACAGCATGGTCAAGGTGGGCGAACAGGAGCTGGGCGGCATTATGGCGATACCTACGGAAGCTGCCGGAATGCCGCCGATGTGGGGCTCCTATGTGACGGTGGATGATATCGCTCTCTGTATAAAAAAGACGCAGGAGCTGGGTGGTAAGATCATTATGCCGCCAAGGGAGATACCGGATGTCGGCCACTTCTGTGTCATTCAAGATCCACAGGGTGCTACGCTGAACCTGATTCAGTATCAATGTAGTGATTAAGGAGCCTCTTAAGCGGCTTCTGGATACCCTGCCGAAGAGGCGGGCCGACTGATATGCGCCGTGCTGACCGACTGTTCCAGATCATCCAGCTCCTGCGCTGCCGCCGTATCACCACAGCGGCATGGTTGGCGGAGGAGTTGGAGTTCTCTGAACGTACTATCTACCGTGATATTCAGGATCTTGTCCTCTCAGGTGTGCCGATAGAGGGTGAGGCGGGTGTTGGTTACCTGCTGCGCAAAAGCTTTGATCTACCTCCTCTGATGTTCACGCTTGATGAAATCAGCGCCTTGGCTCTAGGTGCTGGTGTTGTCAAAAGCTGGGCAGACCCTCAATTGGCTAAGGCGGCCGATTCGGTCTTAAGCAAAGTTGAAACGGTTCTGCCAGCCAATATGAAGCGCCACATTGATCAGACTAAGCTGATCTCCCCTATGCGTCGACTGCCCGCCGATGTGGCTGCAAAATTGGCACAAGTCCGGCTGGCCATTGAGGCGAGTGAAAAGATTACATTTGACTACAGAAGAGAGGATGGTGAGTGTTCGCAGCGTACCGTCTGGCCTCTTGGTCTCTTCTTCTGGGGTGTGGTTTGGACATTAGGTGGCTGGTGTGAATTACGGCAGGCGTTCAGGATATTTCGAGTAGATAGGATGGATAAGATAGCATCTAGTGGCGAGGCTTATCCAAAGATTGAAGGGCGGACATTGCAGGATCTTATTGCCTATGAGATGGCTAAGGATTGTGACGCTTGATATTAACTCAGCACCATCTGATCAGCTGGATTGTTCTGCGCTAAAAAAGCCCTGTGGTCTCAAGTCATCAAGAAAATAGGGTAGACCATCATAAATACCGTCACCATTTCTACCCCGCAGTAGTGCTGGCATGCCAATTTGTGGCTCAACAAAAAACCACCGTGAGCCAATGGATGTAGATAGGCTATTGCCGAGGGAATCAACCATGGTGAAATGACTAGATTACTGATTAGCAATATACCGCCAACAGGCCGTTTATTATAGATATATTACAGTGTGTTATGGGTATATAAGCTAAAGTTTAGACTAGATATTTGACTAGCAT
>JAMOMH010000216.1 GCA_027068675.1 Sedimenticola sp. | reverse complement strand
ATCAACCATGGTGAAATGACTAGATTACTGATTAGCAATATACCGCCAACAGGCCGTTTATTATAGATATATTACAGTGTGTTATGGGTATATAAGCTAAAGTTTAGACTAGATATTTGACTAGCATTGTTTGTAATTAGTTAGCATATTCATCTTGAGGTGAAATCCAATTATGCTTAATCGTTACCATTATTCACCCAATGCTCCACACATAAAAAAACAGCAGTGCCACAAGACACTACTGTTTGAAAAGGTGAGTTACCCCCTCAAAAGAGGTGGTAACTCTGTCGCCAACCAGGCCACATAAACTTGTTGATTGCTCTGAGTCTGTTACTCAAGGCTATCGACTATTATTTACTTAGCTGGCGTTTTTTATTAGTAAATGGTGATATAGATCGCACTATATCGTTTAGAGGTGGAATTGAGCTAACAATTTTTGCATCGCCTGACCACGGTGGCTGATGCGGTTTTTCACCGCCGGCTCCAGTTCGGCAGAGCTGCATTGGAGGTCGGGCACAAGAAAAATAGGATCATAGCCAAAACCATTTTCACCCCGGGGCTGATGCAGAATAGAGCCTTGCCAAGTGCCTTGGAAAATCTGTGGTGTCGGGTCGTTAGCATGACGTATGTAGACCAGCAGACATTGGAAGCGGGCTGTCCTGTCTAAATCTGCAACATCTCCCATATCCCGCAGTAATTTTTCTAGATTCTGCTGATCCGTTGCACCCTCTCCAGCAAAGCGTGCAGAGTAGATACCTGGTGCACCATTCAGCGCATCAACTTCAATACCGGAGTCATCAGCAATGGCGGGCAGTCCCGTATGTTGCGAGGCATTACGAGCCTTGAGGATGGCATTTTCAACAAAGCTGAGGCCGGTCTCTTCAACCTCAGCAAAACAAAATTCAGCTTGCGCGATCACTTCGACAGGTTGGTCAGCCAGAATATGGTTAAACTCACGCAATTTTCCGGCGTTGTTGCTGGCCAGAACGATGCGTTGACTCATGATTCTAGCGCTTGCTGTTGCTTCTTTAGCAGCTCATCGATGCCCTTTTCTGCTAGTGCTAACATGGCGTTAAGCTCTTCACGTTGGAAGGCGTGGCCCTCGGCGGTGCCTTGTACTTCTATGAAGGCATTGCCGTTGTTCATCACCACATTCATATCGGTTTCGGCATTGGAGTCTTCGGCGTAATCAAGGTCGAGAACAGGTTTACCTTTGTAGATGCCAACGGATACGGAGGCGATCTGGCAGATCAACGGGTCGCTTTTGATTTTGCCACGGTTTTTCAGATTTTCAATGGCATCACAGAGGGCGACATAGGCACCGGTGATAGAGGCGGTACGGGTGCCACCATCGGCCTGAATCACATCACAATCGAGTGTGATGGTGTTTTCGCCCAATGCTTCAAGATTGACTGCTGCACGCAGTGATCGACCAATCAGTCGTTGAATCTCTAAGGTGCGCCCCCCCTGCTTGCCACGACTCGCTTCTCGTCCCATGCGCTCGTTGGTTGAGCGGGGTAGCATGCCATATTCTGCGGTGATCCAGCCTTGTCCTTTGCCCTTTAAAAAACGAGGTACTTGTGTGCTAACAGAGGCGTTGCAGAGCACTTTGGTATCACCAAATTCAACCAATACTGAGCCTTCAGCATGTTTGGTAAAGTGGCGGGTGATGGTGATCTCTCTGAGTTGGTCGGCATTACGCCCAGATGGTCTCATGGCTTGATATGACTCCGGTTTTTAATAAAATGTGGATGGTTATTTTAACAGTGTTAAGGAGTCTCTGAACAAGTCGGGTTCAGAGACTCCTTAAGTGGTTTGAGAGTTACAACTTTTCAAAATCATGCTGATCAATGGCTTGGCGTAAAATATCAATAGCGCTATCAAGATTATCCTTTTCACTACTTGAGGTGTGGCTATTTTCTCTGTGACGCCAACGCAGAGCTACAGCGGTAACATTATCACTATTGGGTACCGCCATTTTTTCGGCGAGTATGGTTAGGTGCTTGAGTGAGTCTGCCAGCAGAATACTCTCATTGGAGAGGGTCTGAATGGTAAGTTTTTCATCCATTTGCCCCCAAAAACCATCACTGCATAGGAGCAACGTATCGCCCTCTTCTAACAAGAAAGGTTGACTAATGGTCACTTTAGGTTGCTGCTCTGAGCCACCCAAACAGCGTGTGACATAGTTGCGATGGGGGTGTTTATCACCTTCAGACTCGGTGATTATGCCTTGGTTTTTCAGGCGCTGGATATAGGAGTGATCTTTTGTGCGTTGGTAGATTAGCCCATTGCGAATTAGGTAGATGCGGCTGTCACCAATATGTGCCCAAATAGCTTGGTCACCCTGTATAAGGCAGGCAACAGCCGTTGATCGTGGGTGGATGGCTGGCTCTTGTTGTTGACCATACTCAATGATTTTTTGGTGAGCGGTAAGGAATAGCCCATTGATAAAATTTTTAGGCCGGACAATAGGCAGATTGCTACCTTTGAGCGCTTGTTCGCAGGTGTCGATTAGGATTTGTGCGGCCATCTCACCCTTTGGGTGGCCGCCCATACCATCTGCAACAGCAACCAATGTAATCTCGGGTGACTCTAATATCAGGTGTCGGTCTTCATTGGTTTCTCGGTTACCTAGCAGGCTGTATTGGGCCGATTCGCATAGTAGCTCCTTCATCTGTCTGCCTCATAGATGGTGGAGATAATGGTCTCTGGATCAACATCATTATCAAGATCTGGTGTAGATTTACTAGCGATAGCAGCCAGTAAATCACTGGCATTTTGTGGTCGATTCTCTGCTTTTATCTCCATCGCCCAGTCAATCGCCTCCAGTAGATAGGCTGGGTAGCTGCGCCGATATATTTTACTCGCAGGCTTTAGCTTGTCATTTGCGTGGCGCTCAATGGTGGTGGGGGGTGAGGTGCCATCGAGGCAGGCCCGCATACTGGCACCCACTGCATAGACATCGCTCCAAGGGCCAATATTGCCGTTGTAATAGTATTGCTCAACAGGAGAAAAGCCAGGAGTGACCACCTGCCCACGGCGGTGCTGCTCTTCGGTGAGTTGGCGCACGGCACCAAAGTCAAGCAGTAGTGGATTGCCACCCGCACGCAGATGAATGTTGCCGGGTTTAATATCAAGATGCAGCAGTTTACGAGAGTGAATTAGGCTTAATGCATCTAACAGTGGAGGAAAAACGGTCAATAGAAAACGAGAGCTAAGCCCCCCTTTTCGCCGTTTAATATAGCTGGCTAGATTCTTCCCGCGCTCATAATCCATCACCAGATAGCCGGTGTTGTTGTCGAGAAAAAAACCACGCACCTTAACGATATTGGGGTGGTGGAGGGAGGCGAGTACCTTTGCTTCACTATAGAAGAGCTTACGACCACGGTTGAGCTGATCTGCCTGATCTTCATTGATGATCTTTAGGTGGCCATTTTTATCACGTTGAGCCAGCTTTTTTGGCAAAAACTCCTTAATTACCACCTCATGCTGGGTATCCAAATCCTCTGCCAGATAGATCAAGCTGAAACCGCCACTGGCGATAAGTTTCATGATCACATAACAGTTGAGGACGGTACCTGCGGGCAGGCTGTCACGCCGTTTTTGGTTCGACATTAACAGATAAATCTCATAGGACAGTGTAGGTGTTCAATATAAATTCACAAAATAGTTGGTGTAGCAGTGCAAGCAACATCTTTGACCATTATGATACAGGCTTTCGGTTATTCTAATTATGGTATGACCACCCAACAATGATAGGTGATTTGTAATGATTTGCAGTATGACAGCGTTTGCTAGGGAAGAGTATTGCGGAGAACTCGGTCTGTTGGTGTGGGAATTACGCTCGGTTAACCATCGCTATTTAGAACCACATTTCCGCATCCCAGAGGAGTTGCGCTCATTTGAACCGCTAGTGCGTGAACGGCTGGCCAAACGCTTTAGCCGTGGAAAAATAGACTGCTCACTGCGCTTCAAACCTGGCAGTAGTGTCGAAGCGGGCGTGCAGGTCAATTCACATCTCGTTAAACAGTTGATGAGTGCCGGAACAGAAGTGGCAAGTCTCATGGACAGTGAAGCCAACCTGCGACCGATAGATCTACTGCGTTGGCCTGGCGTTATCAAAGAGCAAGAGAAAGACCTCAGTCCTGTACAGAAACAGGCGATGGAAGTGTTAGACCAAGCGCTTGATTGCCTGCTTGATACCCGTCAACGTGAAGGTGAAAAACTGGGAGAGATGATCGCTCTACGCTGTGAAAAGATGCGAGAGCTGGTCCTGCAAGTACGTGATCTGATGCCTCAGATTCTTGAAGCGATGCGCCAACGTATCCATGACCGTTTAGCAGAGGTGATGGAGCAGCTTGACCAGAGCCGTCTTGAGCAAGAGATGGCGATAATCGCTCAGCGCCTTGATGTTGATGAGGAGATGGATCGTCTCGACACCCATCTAACAGAGGTAGAAGCGGTACTGAAGCGCAAAGAGCCTATTGGCCGGCGCCTCGATTTTTTGATGCAAGAGTTAAACCGAGAAAGCAATACACTCAGCTCGAAATCAAACAGTGCAGAATTGACCAAAATTGCAGTGGATATGAAAGTACTAATTGAGCAGATGCGTGAGCAGATCCAAAATATAGAATAATATTTCACGCTGTTTCAGCGTTTGTTTTTCCAAAACGTCGATCTAGCAAACGGTTTGGTCATATCAGTTCCGACACGCTGAATGCGGCCATCCAAAAATTGCACCGTGAAGGCAAACTGGTTGTTGATCACTTTACTATCCATGATTTTCGTCGTACTTGCTGAAACCTGTTATCAGCTGAAGAGGTGCCTGGGCATTGCTTGAACCACAAGCTAAAAGGGGTAGAAACATCTATGCCGCTATGACTATTTTGATGAGCGGGAGAAGTCTTACAGCTAATCTCAAACAAGCTGGTCTCTGCGTTCAATCATCAGCTAAGACCCTCAGTTTCAAGAGTAAAAAGAGTGTATCAACCCGAAATATGCTACTTGGGAAGTGTGCTTATCAATTACTCATTAACCGCTTTGTGAAGTATTGAGTTGATCAAAGTTTGGTAAGGGATACCTGCTTTCATTGCTTGTGCTTTAAGACGAGACAAGTCTGTTTTTGGCACACGTAAAGAGATACGGGTACGCTCTTCATTCATTGTTGCTCGTGCAGAGACTTGTAATTCTTTGAGCCTTTTTGGGGTTACGTTGTTTTTACCCACAACATAATCATCACTCTCAATAGCCTCAACAAGCAATCTCTCTTCCTCATCAAGGAAATGTTCTATTTTGGGTTTGTTGCTCATGGTTTATTCCTAGTTAAAAAAATAGTAGCGTGCTTTCGGCTAGGAAAGACTGTTTTGAGAAATATTTCATTCTCAGACTCAACATAAGGCACAGCATAGGCATAGTTGTTAATCTCAACTACCAGCATACGTTGGTGCTCATAATTAGGGTTGGCGATATCTGCCAGCACCCGCCCTTCTTCTAAAGCAACCACACAATCTTCAAAGCTGACTTGGCCTCTTGTTGTGTCTTTACTTAAGGCTTTTGCCTTATCTGGATTCCAGATTATCTTTTTCATAATCTTCATTGTATGTACAGAGTATAGACTGTCAAATCTTTTTCTTAAAAGCATAGATGGGTTTTGAATTGGAGTTGAGTGCTGAATATTGAGGTGTAGGTAGGTGTCCAACTAAATAGTTAATTGGATAAAAAATTTGCTAATTGGATATTTATGGATAATATTGGATAGAAGATATCCTTTAACT
>JAMOMH010000215.1 GCA_027068675.1 Sedimenticola sp. | reverse complement strand
TCACCCAATTTTTCCAGTTGAGCCAACCGATTTTCCTGATCAAAAAAGCTGGGGTGCATTGATTCGTTCCTGTTCTACCGTGATTCCGCTATTTTACAGGAATTGGGGCAATTAATAGAGATGCCCTGAAGAGAAAAGACGATCTCTTCAAATGAGACACCTCGCTCTTCGATGAGCTCAGGATTTTTGTCGGGATTCCAGTTAATTCGGTTTCATAAAAGCAATCATAGCCACTTAGTGTGCCTATTGCCATCACAGATCATCAATGCATGGGGCTGGCAATGCTGTGCCGTCATGCCTAGATCAACCGAGTCTGACCCCATTGATTTCGGATAGGCTGGAATACTGTGTCAGGGACGAAAGGAGCCACGGGCAATGCTGTGCCTGACGGGCAGGGTTAGCCAGGGGTTGGCAAATACCTTAAACTGGCAGGGAATTAACCAACAGGGAGCAGGGAAGTGCGGAAAAACAGAGGATCATGTGGCCAATACAGCGCGATGGAAAGCTTCATCCCTGCGCAAAGGCCGAAGCCCAAAGCAACCGCCACAATATAATCCCCTCTATAAAGTCTGTGCCTGCCTGGTGGGTGGCTTACTCCAACAGACATTTATCTGCCATGCTGCGCACAGCAGATAAATGCTTAGATGTTAGGCATATCAAGTTCAACAATAAATCCATTAAGGAGGATTTAAAAATGGCTGTAAAACATAAACCAACAGGAATAGTACACAAAGGAACTAAGGGAGGTCATACCGGGTGTGGCGTTGATACCAAAAAGAACCCTGAACACTGGGTGTCAACATCCGAGAGAATTACTTGTGATAAGAACGGGTGTAAAAATTAGCATAGTTTAATCGGATCAGGCATTGCAAATAACAAGACCTAATGGAATGGTTCGCCCCGCTCCCCAAACGGCCTCAAATGGGCCATGATGCAAGTGTTATTCAGACATCAAAACAGAAGCGAAGTGAACCATGAAGAAGGATAACAAGAAAGCCCAGGTTGCAGTATTGGGAATTGATCTGGCAAAGAAAAGTTTTCAACTGCACGGCGTTGATCAATCCGGCAACACGGTATTGCGCAAGAAGCTCAGCCGAAATCAGTTGAGTGCATTTGTTGCCCGATTGCCAGCCTGCCTCATTGGGATGGAAGCTTGTGGCGGTGCCCACCATTGGGTCAGAGCATTCAAACCATTTGGACATAGAGTTCGGATCATGGCACCCCAGTTTGTAAAGCCCTATGTGAAATCCAACAAGAATGATGCGGTGGATGCCGAAGCCATCTGTGAAGCCGTACAGCGCCCCAACATGCGCTTCGTACCGGAAAAAAGCATTGAGCAGCAAGACATGCAAAGGGTCAATGGGTGGGTGTCCTGGTTTCCCTGCAGCTGCATCCAGCGGTGATTTATGGTCTGTTGTTCCAAGTGGCCTGGCGCACACTGAAAACCTTCGCCGCCGACCCCAAACGCCTGGGCGGCAAACTGGGCATGACAGCCGTTCTGCATACCT
>JAMOMH010000214.1 GCA_027068675.1 Sedimenticola sp. | reverse complement strand
TAATTTCCTTAATGTCGTCTTAGAGCTTCGTTCGGAAGAATGGGGGCAACGTCATTTTTCATTAGAAGATCCAAATGGAGTTCATGTTGATATTGTTCAAGCAATAGAACCTTCGGAGGAGTATCAGTCAGGTTATGAGCACAAATAAAAAGCTAACTGATCTTAGAAATATTGGCCCTAAGATAGCGGGCCGATTGAACGAGGCTGGCATCTTTTCTGAGGAAGAATTGAGATTTTATGGTGCTGTTGAGGCACATAAAATGATTAAGAAAAATCATCCAAATGAAACCCTGCCCATCTGTTATTATTTGTATTCGTTTGAAGGGGCATTATGCAATAAGCATTGGAATGAAATTGGAGAAGAGAAAAAGAAAAAACTTAAACGGGGAATTGTATCTTAATGCCACTGCTATCCCGTTAACTAGTAAGTAAAGAGGCCTGATTCCCCCTGATTTTGGTACAATGAGTTTGCTTATAACTTGCTGAACCAACAAGGAAAACCAGGCCATGGCTCATTGTAATACGATCTTCTCACAAATACTAAAACTTGTTTCGAGACATAAATTTGAGACCCTCGCTAAACAGCATCATTCAGGTCGCTCTTTTCGGACGGCATCCCGTTGGTCGCCGTTCGTGAGCCTCTCTATGGCACAATTGTCAGGCCGAAATAGCTTGCGTGATATTATTGAGAATATCTCTGCCGATAGTGTCGCTGTCCTGCCAGCCATATGATGTGGTTAAAAGCTGAAAAAGCCAAGATTGACCGATTCTACTTCATGTCATTTCAAGACCATGAAAAAACCTGTGGTGATTGCAGCCTCAGGAAACGCTGCCTGAGGAAAGTGAGCCAGACCACGCCACGACAGCTCAATGTAAAGCTCTCTGCAACCGAAGAGAGCAAGAATGATGCCCTAGAGCGAATGAGAGAGAAGATCGACTCAGAACTAGAACAGCTCAACTTCACTCTTTGACTTATCATCCACTTCATACTTCATCTTATCCTCGATCAGAGAGGCCATGGTTGCCATTAATTTTTTGCTTCCACTCTCCGCAGATTCCATCGATTGTATAATTTTGCGCTGTAGCGCAGCATCCTGCTGCCACGCCTCACCAGACATTTTTACTGCATCATGTACTGAATGGTGTACCAAGTGGTGAGGTCTATCAATGGCTGAAAAACTGGGTAGGTGGCTATAACGCTCCCCACCATCTGCTAGGCGTAACCACTTACCAAAGCGACAATTTTGCTCATTGACCATAACCGCTTGTCCCTCAGCTGAATCAACCCCTATCTCCAGTGCACGATAAGCACGTTGCATATAGAGTAGATGGTCAACTTTGGTGAGCGATACATTGGTCACCATACCCGCATGCGATACCCACTGATGGGTATGCTGCGCCACATCGGCAAATGAGGTGAATGAAGCTTCAAATTCTGCCACCAGCTCACCACTGATACTACTCAGCTGATCAATCTCTTCTGAATTATTCGCAATCATACGACTCGCATTGACCACATGCCGAATAATCCCATCAATTTTTGCCGTCGCATTTTTTGTATTCTCTGCCAGTGAGCGCACCTCATCTGCAACAACTGCAAAACCACGCCCCTGCTCACCTGCTCGGGCCGCTTCAATAGCAGCATTGAGTGCTAACAAGTTAGTCTGTTCTGCAATAC
This sequence comes from Sedimenticola sp., assembly GCA_027068675.1. Lineage (GTDB taxonomy): Bacteria > Pseudomonadota > Gammaproteobacteria > Chromatiales > Chromatiaceae > JAKITT01. The sequence goes on along the minus strand of JAMOMH010000214.1, from coordinate 2,247 downwards.
TGGCTATCAGCCCTACAACCTGAGCAATCTCCTCGCTGCTTTTGTTCAGCTCATTTGATGAACCTCGAAGATCAGCAATTTTTGCCTCAACTTGCTGACCATTCTCCATAACCTTCTTCACAGCCACTTTATTCTTTTGTACATTCACCGCTGCCTCACCTGAGCGCTGCTCAATATCAACCAGCTCTCCTGTGATATAGGTCAAATCTTCCTGTAGGCCCTGTAAATTACTCAAAATACCTGACGTTTTTGCTTCAGAAATATCAGCAATCATAGCGCTTTGAGTATTACGCCAATATCCTGTTTCTTGTTCATCTAGAGAGAGCTTGAGTTGCTTTAACCCTTCACCAAATTGGCCATATATTCCACCTTTAAAGAGAGGGCGATAGAATTGCTGTTTGTGGTGATATTTGATCAATGTTGAGGTTTCACGCATATAGACTTCAACCTGGTCCAGTGCATTATTAACTGCATAGGCAATTTTCGCTGCTTGGTAAGCTGGTGGAATATGCGTTACTCGCCCCTCCAGTTCACCCTTTGACATCTGCTCACACAGCTCAATAATTTTTTTCTCAAAATATCGATTTTTCTGGGATAGAATATAAGCAAATGCTACTCCTGCAATTGCAGTGAAAGCAATGATAAGAAGAACAGGGTCAAAACCAGTATGCCAGCTCGCATAGGCTGCTAATAAAATGGTCGAGACAAAGGAGATAAGCAGTAATATTTGAACATTAAAGCGTGCAAGTAAATTCATCATAACTGACCCCTTTTTCATTCAGAAGATCATTCAATAGCGCAATAGAAGTAGCAATTGCCCCCTTACTACCAATCTCTTTTTCAGCCGCCAGCATTTTCTCATAAAGCGGTTTTATGATACTTAACGCCTCCTTCCTAGGTTTCCGCCGAACAGAGTAGTAACCAATTAATTTTCCCGAGCTATCATAGCTGGGGGTTATATTGGCAAATACCCAATAGAATGCTCCATCTTTACGCAGATTTTTAACATAACCATTAAACTCCTCACCCGCTTGGAGCGTATCCCATAGGAGTTTAAACACCCCTCTCGGCATATCGGGGTGGCGAACAATGTTATGTTGCTGCCCCAAAAGTTCATCTTCATGGAAGCCAGAAACGGCAATTAGCGTCTCATTGGCATAGGTAAGGCGTCCCTGTGTATCTGTTTTTGAGACGATAATTTCATCATCCTGTAAAAATCGCTCTTCATTGGTTGGTTTGATTTTTAGTTTCATGATCCTTCACTTCAAAATAATATTGAAAACATGACCGTTGTGGATAAACCACAGGAATAAAGGGACTATCGGCCAGTAAGGAATAATCTTGAGGTACTCATCTGCAAGCGATTTAAACATCAACCAACCGTAGTAGTCTGATTAACTTTACTGTATAGTTTCGCGTCCGTTTAAGCCTATCTGGAGCAAGTTATGGCCCGCGTTACTGTTGAAGATTGTTTACGAAATGTAGACAACCGTTTTGATCTGGTTCTTCTGGCCACCAAACGTGCGCGTCAGCTCTCGAATGGAATGGAACCCCTCATCCCTTGGGAGAATGATAAAGCTACCGTTGTCGCCCTACGTGAAATTGCCGAAGGATTGGTTGATGACTCGACCGTTGCCCCTAAAGAGGAGAGCATCGAAGAGGAGCTGGTTTTTGAAGAGCTACCTTTTAGCCTTGACTCAACCACTGGCCAACCGCCAAAGCAGCGTTAAGCCACAACGCAGCGCCACAAGTTTAATAGAGAAGGGCCGTCTGCATAGACTGCCCTTTTTTATTGCCTTATTCTCTTTTAAAGGGTTGCATATTGAACCCATATAGGCTCAATATCTGAGGTAAGCGATCTCGACTATTCGGGAGGTTATTCATAACACATTTTAGCGGAGAGTTTGATGCAGCAGCAGATAGTGGAGAGTAGTTCACCACTTAATCAGGAACAGGGAAAACCTCAGTTCCAGATCAGCGATCTCTGCACCCAACTTGAATCTTATCTAAAACCCGAGCAGATCCACGAGGTCTACCGCGCCTACCAAGTGGGTGCAAAAGCACATGAGGGGCAGCGGCGTAAAAGCGGTGAAGCCTACATTTTCCATCCGCTGGCTGTCGCACAAATTCTCTCTGAGATGCGTATGGATCATAAGTGCCTGATGGCAGCTCTGCTGCACGATGTGATCGAAGATACCGCCACCACCAAAGAGCAGCTAATCGAGCAATTTGATGAGGATATTGTTG
>JAMOMH010000213.1 GCA_027068675.1 Sedimenticola sp. | reverse complement strand
GCCATCCCAAAAGCAAACGGCTATCAGTCACTTCACACCGTTCTTTTTGGCCCACAGAGCATCCCCATTGAGATCCAGATTCGCACTCGACCAATGGAGCGCATGGCTGAATCAGGCATCGCCGCCCACTGGATGTATAAAACCGCTGGTGAAGAGGATGTCGGCCCAGAGGATAGCGCCTCTGAGTGGCTACGCAATCTACTCGAACTACAGCAAGGTGTCGGTGACTCCATTGAGTTTCTGGAGCATGTTAAGGTCGATCTCTTCCCTGATGAGGTCTATGTCTTCACCCCACGCGGGGAGATATTAGTCCTACCACGCGGTGCTACCGTGGTCGATTTTGCCTACGCCGTACATACCGATGTTGGCAATAGCTGCGTTGCCGCACGTGTTGACCGACATCTGGTACCGCTACGTACTCAACTATTCAACGGCCAAACGGTGGAGATCATTGATGCACCCGGCGGCACCCCCAGCCCTATATGGCTCAACTACGTCGTAACCAGTCGAGCACGGGCCAACATTCGTGGCTTTCTGAAGAGTTTAAAAAATAAGGATGCCGCCTCACTGGGCGAGCGCCTCTTAACAAAAGAGCTGAAGGCACTTGGCCACTCACTAGAGGCCGTCGAGGAGAATCTGCCTCCCTTACTCAGTGACTACAACCTTGATAGCTATGAAGAGCTGCTTGAGCAGATCGCCCTCGGCAACCGCATGTCACTACTGGTTGCTCGGCGTCTTATTGGCAGCCACGACCCAAAAGATGAAGAAGGCGAAGTGAGCCAAGCCAAGCTCACCATTCGCGGCACCGAGGGGATGATTGTCAACTACGCCAAGTGTTGCCGCCCCATCCCTGGAGATTCAATCACCGGCATATTCACCCCTGGAAAAGGGATTGTGGTACATCGACAAGGGTGCCGTAACTTAGGTGATTACCGCCGCCAAGGCACCAACTGGATCGATGTAGAGTGGCAGCCAGAGATGGAGGCTGAATTCTCCACCGAGATTCAAGTCACCGTCAGCAATCGGCGCGGTGTATTGGCGATGGTCGCCAGTGAAATCTCCACCTTTGGCTCCAATATTGAGAATGTTAGCTCCTCCGATCGTGACGGCCTCTCCTCTATTCTCACCTTTGTTATCTCTGCGCGTGATCGGCTCCATTTGGCCAAGATCATTCGCCATCTCTATAAGTTGCCTTCTGTTGTGAAGGTGAGCCGAACCAAAAATTTTGCGTAGAAGGGCACCACCATGAGTCGAGAAATTATCCGCACCGATCAGGCACCACAGGCGATCGGCACATACTCCCAAGCGGTCAAATGCGGCAATACCGTCTATATGTCGGGGCAGATCCCACTCATTCCTGAGAGCATGGAGCTAGTCGATGGGCCCATTGAGGCACAGATCCGCCGTGTGTTTGATAACCTACAGGCCGTGGCCAATGCCGCAGGTGGCACACTGGCTGATGTGGCTAAATTGAATGTTTTCTTGATCAATCTGGGCGATTTTGCCACCGTCAACCGAGTGATGGCCGAATACTTCACCGAACCCTATCCCGCGCGTGCCGCCATCGGCGTAGCTGCTCTACCTAAAGATGCGCAGGTTGAGATGGATGCCGTGATGGAGCTTTAGGGCTCCCAAGTCGCAGACCCATTTTGAACAGCAAACCACTGGCACAAATCTCTGTTAGCACACTGAAAGGGGTGGGCCCTAAGGGGGCTGAGCGCCTCGCCAAACTCGGCATTCTGAGCCTACAAGACCTGCTGTTCCACCTTCCGCTTCGCTATCAAGACCGCACCCGTATCACCCCTATTGGCTCTCTCAGTCAGAGTGACCAGGTGGTCATTGAGGGCGAGGTTGAACTGAGCGATATCCGTTTTGGTCGCCGCCGCTCACTGCTGGTTCAAGTAGCTGATGGCACGGGAGCCATTATGCTGCGCTTCTTCCACTTCTCCTCAGCACAACGCGCCACACTGGGGCGCGGAGTACGGTTACGCTGTTTTGGTGAAATCCGCAAAGGGCCGAGCAGTTTTGAGATGGTTCACCCTGAGTATCAGCTAATTACCGATACCAAATCTCAGAAGCTAGAGGCGGAGCTAACCCCCATCTACCCCACCACAGAAGGGATGCACCAACTCACTTGGCGCACACTCACTCAGCAGGTGATTGACCAACTGGCAGCTAGCCCAGAAACCTTGGCAGATCTGTTACCACTAGAACAGCAGCACACACGGCCCTCATTGGCTGAGGCGCTATACTATCTGCACCGGCCACCACCCGATGCGCCACTGGCTCAACTATTTGAGGGCCAACATCCCGCCCAGCAGCGTCTTATCTTTGAAGAGCTGACGGCCCATCAGATCAGCCTCAGACAACTACGCCAGCAGCAACAGCAGGTTCCCGCACCACCATTAAAAAGCAGTGGCAAACGACAACAGCAGCTACTCAACAATCTACCGTTTAAACTAACCGGCGCACAACGGCGCGTAGTGGATGAAATCTCAACCGACCTGCAACACCCCTACCCTATGTTACGCTTGGTACAGGGCGATGTTGGGTCTGGAAAAACAGTGGTCTCTGCACTGGCCGCTTTAACTGCCATTGAGGCGGGTTACCAAGTGGCATTAATGGCCCCCACTGAGCTACTGGCCGAACAGCACCACAACAACTTCACCACATGGTTGGCACCACTCGGTTTTGAACCATTATGGCTCACAGGAAGGCATAAAGGACGAGAGCGAAAAGAGCGGCTGGAGAAGATTGCCGATGGCAGCGCCAAAGTGGTCATCGGTACTCACGCCCTATTTCAGGATGATGTCATCTTCCACTCACTCAGTCTCGTGGTGATTGATGAGCAGCACCGTTTTGGCGTACACCAACGTCTTGCCCTGCGTGAAAAAGGGGATGGCAACACCCTGCCCCATCAGCTAATCATGACCGCCACCCCCATCCCCCGCACCTTGGCGATGACCGCCTATGCCGATCTTGACCTATCCATCATCGATGAGTTACCACCCGGCCGCACGCCCGTTACAACCGTTGTAATTAGCGACAATCGGCGAGATGAGGTAATCAGCCGCGTCAGCAGCGCCTGTGCCGATGGCCGACAGGCCTACTGGGTCTGCACGCTGATTGATGAATCAGAGGTGTTGCAGTGCCAAGCGGCTGAAGAGAGTGCCAAACAGCTGACAGAAATGCTGCCAAATTTACAAGTCGCCCTCGTACATGGCCGTCTGAAAGCGGCTGAAAAAGCAGCTGTAATGGCAGCCTTTAAAGCGGGTGAAATCGACCTACTTGTTGCCACCACTGTCATTGAGGTGGGGGTTGATGTGGCCAACGCCAGCCTGATGATCATCGAAAACCCTGAGCGTCTGGGTCTAGCGCAGCTGCACCAGCTCCGAGGCCGCGTGGGCCGAGGCACTGCTGAGAGCCACTGTCTATTAATGTACCACCCACCACTATCCAACAACGCCAAAGCACGCTTGTCGGTGCTGCGGAAAAGCAGCGATGGTTTCAAAATAGCGGAGAAAGATCTGGAATTGCGTGGCCCAGGTGAGGTGCTTGGCACCCGACAGACCGGTGAGATGCAGCTGCGTATCGCCGATGTGGTACGAGACCAGGATCTACTACCTGACGTGCAACAGGCCGCCGATGAGATTTTGCAGCACCACCCTGAATTGGTCGAGCCGCTGATCCATCGCTGGCTGGGTAAACGTGTTGAGTTTGGCCGAGTTTAGCCCCTACAGACGTTCAGCTTCTGCTTTTAACGCAACATTCATCGCCTCAAAACCCTGGCGCGCCTTTGGCTCAATGAAGGGCCAGGAGAGATAGAGCAACAGACCGCTATAGCTCTCCATGTTGATGAATTTAATCTTACCATCGGGCATCTCTTCGGTTTTGAAGTAGTGGCGACCGGAGAGCAGATCCGTCATCAGCGGCCGACTAATCCAAACCATCGTTTCACCAAACCTTAGCTGGCCCACTTTAATTTCAACCTCACCCTGACCACTGAATTCAGGGTTAAGCATCACCTTCAATTTGTTGCCCTCATAGATATCATCAGAGATTTTGTTGATGAAGGGGTTCCAGTTAGGGTAGGCATCCGCCTCAATCAACACCTGCCAAATTTTCTCTGCAGAGGCGTCGATAACAATCTCTGTCTCAACGGCTTTGACGTTGATCCGCCCAGCAATCATGGTGATAGCCAACAGGAGAGCCAGTGGAATAAATATCTTTTTCAATGGAGTCACTCAGTCAATTTTTTATGGGGCTATCTTACCTGTTTTTTGCCCCATGTTTCGAACTGCTTAGCCAATTCTAACGAGATTAATCAGCCGATTATCACTGTTTATCTCCATCTCAAAATGGCCGACAAGACCTGCTGGTGTAACAAATTTACGGAAATTATTGGCGGGAATTTGGATACGCCGCCCATCCTCAGCTCGTACCAGCAGTGCATTGGCTGTACCTTGATAGATTTTCAGAAACTCCTCATTTGAGACATTTATGTAGAAGCGGATTTTTACGGGCATATTGGATCGTCTGTTTGAGGTATGAGCCGTTTCACGACTCATACCTCCCTAAATTTTCAGTGGATTTTTAACTCGCTCCCAGAGCGGTCAACATGAATAGTATCACCTCCACTAAAACGGCCGGCCAGGATCTCCTGAGCCAATCGATTCTCTAACTGCTGTCGAATAGCCCGTTTCAATGGCCGTGCACCATAAACCGGATCAAAACCTATATCTCCCAGCAGATCCAGAGCTGATGAAGAGATATCTAGATTGATCTCCCGCTCTTGTAATCGCTGGCGCAGCTGTTCAATTTGAATACCGGCAATGGCTCGGATCTCTGCCTGCATCAGTGGGTGGAAAACAACAATCTCATCCAGTCGGTTGATAAATTCGGGGCGGAAATTATGCCGCACCACCTCCAACACCGCACTACGCATTTCACTATAGTTCTCTTCACCAGTCATCTCTTGGATGATCTCAGAGCCTAAATTTGAGGTCATCACAATAACAGTATTACGGAAATCAACCGTGCGCCCTTGGCCATCGGTAAGCCGCCCATCATCCAGCACTTGCAGCAGAATATTGAAGACATCGGGGTGCGCTTTCTCCACCTCATCTAGCAAAATGACGGAGTAGGGGCGACGGCGTACCAGCTCAGTCAGATAGCCACCCTCTTCATAACCAACATAGCCAGGAGGAGCACCAATCAGACGTGCCACCGAGTGTTTCTCCATAAACTCTGACATATCGATGCGGATCATCGCCTCATCGGTATCAAACAGAAAGGCGGCCAATGCTTTACAGAGTTCTGTTTTACCAACACCCGTAGGGCCGAGGAATAGGAAGGAGCCATTAGGCTGATTGGGGTCGGACAAACCGGCACGAGAGCGGCGAACCGCATCACTCACTGCAATAATCGCCTCCTTCTGGCCAATCACCCGCTGACCGATTTCATCCTCCATACGCAGCAGTTTTTCACGTTCACCCTCCAACATTTTGGAGACGGGGATGCCGGTCCACTTTGAGACTACATCGGCAATCTCCTCCTCAGTCACCTTGTTGCGTAGCAGCTTCATCTCCTGCATCTCAGCCTGGGCTGCCATATCAAGCTGCTGCTCCAACTCGGGAATACGGCCATATTGCAATTCAGACATCCGCGTTAGATCACTCGCACGGCGAGCCGTCTCCATCTCAAGACGGGCACGTTCTAACTCCTCTTTAATATTGGTGGCACCTTGCAAGGCAGCTTTTTCCGCCTTCCACACCTCATCCAGATCAGAGAACTCTCGCTCATAGATCTCTATCTGTTGTTCCAGGGTTTTCAGCCGTTTTTTGGTGGCCGCATCCTTCTCTTTCTTCAACGCCTCACGTTCAATTTTTAGCTGAATCAGACGACGCTCTAAACGATCCATCTCCTCGGGCATGGAATCGATCTCCATACGGATCTGTGAGGCAGCTTCATCAATCAGATCAATCGCCTTATCGGGCAGTTGGCGATCACTAATATAACGATGTGAAAGGGTGGCAGCAGCGATGATGGCGGGATCAGTAATATCGACACCATGATGCAGCTCATATCGCTCTTTCAGACCACGCAAGATGGCGATGGTATCCTCAACCGAAGGCTCTTTCACCAGCACCTTTTGGAAACGGCGCTCCAGTGCAGCATCCTTCTCTACATACTGACGATACTCATCCAAAGTGGTAGCACCGACACAGTGTAACTCACCTCGTGCCAGGGCGGGTTTTAGCATATTACCGGCATCCATCGACCCCTCTGCTTTACCGGCACCCACCATGGTGTGCAGCTCATCAATAAAGAGGATGATCTGCCCCTCCTGTTTGGCAAGGTCACTGAGTACCGCTTTTAGGCGCTCTTCAAACTCACCACGGAATTTCGCACCGGCAATCAGGGAACCCATATCAAGCGATAGTAGGCGCTTACTTTTTAGCCCTTCTGGCACTTCACCATTAACAATACGCTGCGCCAGCCCTTCAACAATGGCCGTTTTACCAACACCGGGCTCACCAATTAGGACAGGGTTATTTTTAGTCCGACGCTGCAACACCTGGATGGTACGGCGAATCTCATCATCACGACCAATAACCGGATCAAGTTTGCCCTGTTCAGCCCGCTCAGTGAGATCAATGGTGTACTTCTCAAGCGCTTGCCGCTGCTCTTCAGCATTGGGGTCATCCACCCGCTGGCCACCACGCATCTTTTCAATAGTCTTCTCCAGCGCCTCTTTATTGCCTCCTGCCTTACGCAGCATCTCACCCAGTTCACCTTTATCGATAATAGCAGCCAAGACAAACATCTCGCTGGAGATATATTGATCTTTATGCTCTTGGGAAAGTTTATCGGTTCGATTCAGTAGCCGCCCCAGATCATTCGATAGGTGTAGGTCACCCTCAGCCCCCTGCACGCTGGACTGCCCCTCAAGCGCCACACCTAAACTGGAGCGCAATTGATTAACATTGACATCCGACTGTGCCAATAAGTTACGCACAGTGCCGCCCTCTTGGTCGAGCAGTGCCGTCATCAAGTGAATCGGTTCAATGAATTGGTGATCACGGCCAACGGCCAACGACTGAGCATCAGCCAGCGCCATCTGAAACTTACTGGTTAATCGGTCCATTCTCATCAGAATCACTCCCCTAGGATTAATTTATAACGTATTTAATGGGGGGTATTGAGTCAATTTCAAGTGAGCATATCCATCATGCGGTGGATACTATTAGAATAGCGCCGACCTCAAACAGCCATGAAGAAGAACAAAACATGCAAGCCGACCTCTTAACAAAAGTGATTTTGCCCCTCTCTCTCTTTTTAATTATGTTTGGCATTGGCATCTCACTCAAGCTCAGCAACTTTCAAGCCGTTCTCAAATCACCCAAGGCGATTGCTGTTGGGCTAGGCGGGCAACTCATCCTGCTGCCACTTATCGCTTACGCGCTCGCCACCGCACTACAACTACCGCCTGAGATTGCTGTTGGCCTTATCATCATCGCATTGGCTCCTGGCGGCGCTACATCGAATATGTTCACCTACCTAGCTAGGGGTGATGTTTCACTCTCCATCAGCCTGACGGCGCTGGTTAGCTTGATCACCCCATTCACCATTCCACTGGTTGTTGCCTTGAGCATCTCCCATTTTTTAGGTAACGACACCACCCTTGAGATGCCCATCATCAAAACGATGATTCAGCTATTAGCCATCTCCGTTATTCCGGTTGCACTGGGCATGTTCGCCCTCTCACGCTGGCCCGTAGTGGCTAAAAAAATAGAGCATGTGCTGAAGTGGTTCTCCATCTTTTTTCTACTGCTAATTATCATATTGATTGTGCTGAAAAATGCCGACCAGATGAGCAGTTTTTTTGCCCAAGCTGGCTTGGCAACACTCATGCTTAATGTGATCGTTTTAAGCCTGGGTTATCAACTTGCTAAGTGGGCCAGGCTATCTCATCCACAATCTGTGACGATTGGTTTTGAGGTGGGCATCCAGAATGGCACCCTGGCACTGCTGGTGGCTGGAACGCTGATTGGCAACGAAATAATGATGATTCCAGCCATCACCTACTCGCTCATCATGAGCTTAACGGGTGGTTTTTTTGGCTGGTGGGTTAATAGACAGAGGGTGGTGGATTAAATAGGTGTCTAGGGGGCATTGCTAGAGAGCCTCTCTCTCTAAACTGCCATCAAGAATGGCTGCTAACTCCTCTGAAATCTCATTCACCTCACGCCCATTAGGATAGACTGGCGGGTAGGTTGTTACCTTGACATGGCTACGTTTGAAGAGTGCTGACATCACCTCTCCTTCACCCTGCACACCCGTAATTCGCACAGGAATAAGTGGACAGTTAGCCATCAATGAGAGCCGTGCTGCTCCTGGTTTAAGGCGGCGGGGTGGGTCGCTATCGAGGTGGATAGTGCCATGAGGGAATAGCGCAATAGCCTCTCCCTTTTGCAGCTGCTGCATGGCGGTACGCAGGGCGCGTTCTGGCCGTTTTTTACGATCGACGGGAATACAGCCCATCGCTTTGAACATCCACTTCAAACCAAAGCGCTCATACTCCTCTTTTGCCACCAAAAAGCGCATTGGCCGATGGGCACAAACCACCAAAAGTACCGGATCAAGACCCGAAACATGGTTGGAGACAACAATCGCCGGGCCGCTTTTTGGCACATCAATAACGGTATGGTCTAGGTGGTGGAAATGACGGCAATAGAGGCGCAGCACACTATTGATAAAGTTGACCCAGCTGTATCCCCAATCGGTGTAGTTTACAGACATGCAGAGGCGGTAAAAACGGTACAACCCCACTAAAACAACGACACCTAGGCCTAAAAAAAACCAATCAAAACTACTCATTTACTCTTTATTTTCTCCGTTTTCTTACTTTTCTTTTGGTAGACCTTGCGCTGAAATAGATCGGTTCGGCGGCTGACTAAGCGATCAAGGAAGGTAATACCATCAAGATGATCCACCTCATGCTGAATCGCTCTCGCCTCAAAACAGGTCATCTCATACTCGTGTGTTTCACCCCACTGATCTTGGGCAGTGAGATGAATATCTTCAGCACGTATTACATTACCAGTGTAGTCAGGCACCGAGAGACACCCCTCACGCCCTAGCTCAAAGCCATCCCAGTGGGTGATCTCTGGGTTAACCAAAATCATGTGGCCATGGTTCTCCACCGGCTTTCGCATATTTGAGACATCTACAATAATAATACGCTGAAAATGGCCCACCTGCGGGGCAGCGATGCCTATGGCTCCAGGACTCGCTAGACGCGTCTCCTCCAGCTCATCAATAAAGGCTCGCAGTGTATTATCAAACACCTCTACCGCTTCGGAGACTCGCTTCAGGCGCTCATCAGGAATTTTTAAAATCTCTCGAATTGCCATCAGCCAAATAAAATCTCAATCGGTTTCACACTGACATCAACATCATCCAGCGTGCTAAGCGCCTTTTCGATACTCTCCAGCTCTGACACTGAGTGACCTTGGATGGTCATAATATAGACCGGTTCATCAGCACTTCCAGCAACATCAGAGGTCAACTCCAGGATGTTAAAATCGGCCTCAGCCAAGATGCCGGTCACTTGGGCAACAATACCCACTCGATCAGAGCCCATCACCCGCACTTGGTAGTTGGGTAGTGCATGTTGGTGTAGGCCACCGCTAATCTCATCAATATGCAGGTGAAGATGCAGGCGGTAGGCGACGGGCTGCATCACCTTTTCCAACGCCTCATTGCTCTCGGCCCCCGCTACCATCATCATGATGGTGAAATTGCCACCTAAGCGCAGCATTGAGGTCTCACCCAGCGCCCACCCTTGGTGGTAGACCACATGGGTAATCTGGGCAACAATCCCTGGCTGATCACTACCGACCAGGGTCAACATTTTCCATTGAGTCAAAACTAACGCTCCGCAAAAAAACTAATGGGCATTCTCTAACCAAATCAGTGTTGCCATTCGCCCTGTTACGCCATCACGTCGGTAGGAGAAAAAGCGTGCTGAATCGGATACTGTACAACATTGGCCGCCACCAATAAATGCAACACCTTTGGCCGCTAACCGCTGGCGAGCCAAGCCGTAGATGTCGGCCAGTTTATGTCCAGGGCGATTATCTTTGAAATGGTCAGCTGAGGCGGGGTCTCGCTGGACAAATGCCTGAAACACCTCATCACCCACTTCAAACGCTGTTGGGCCAATGGCAGGCCCCATCCAAGCAATAATCTCAGCAGATGGTAACGACATTTTATCAATAGCCGCTTCAATCACGCCATCTAGCAGACCTCGCCAACCAGCATGTACAGCGGCAACACAGCTACCCTGTTTGTCACATAGGAGCAGAGGTAGACAATCAGCCGTCATAATAACCAGCACTTTTCCAGGCTGACGACTGATTGAGGCATCAGCAATCTGGCTAGACTCAATACCAACCTCAACCACATCACACCCATGCACCTGTTCAAGCCAACAGGGTGATGATGGCAGCCCCAGCTGCTGCAATAACTGTCTATTTTTTATTACGGATTGGGGCTGGTCGCCAACATGATCACCCAGATTAAGGCCATCATAGGGCGGCAAGCTAAAACCACCGATACGGGTTGTGGATAGGGCCTGCACTCGGCTAGGCACAGGCCAGTCTGGAGTGATCACCTCAATCACTCAGCAGCATCCTGGCGTAGCGCCTCTAATATCTGCTGCATATCATCGGGCAGTGGCGCACTCCATTCGATGAATTGACCACTCTCGGGGTGGATCAAACCTAACGTACGGGCGTGTAACGCCTGCCGCCGGAACTGTTGCAATTGCTGCCTCATCTCTTCACTCAACCCTTTTGGCATACGCAGGCGACCCGCATAGAGAGGATCACCCAGCAGCGGATGGCGGATATGGGCCATATGGACGCGGATTTGATGGGTGCGCCCCGTCTCCAGGTTGACCTGTAGATAGCTATGGGCACGGAACCGCTCTTTGATTTTGTAGTGCGTCACCGCCGGTTTACCAGAGGCAACAACTGCCATCTTCAGGCGATTGGTGGGGTTGCGACCAAGTGGTTCATCAACTCGACCACCCGCAATCATCACCCCTTGGGCAATAGCTCGATACTCACGTTTGATGGTGCGCGCCTGAAGCTGATCGACCAGTGATTTGTGCGCTTGCAAAGTACGGGCGATCACCAGAAGGCCGCTGGTCTCTTTATCAAGGCGATGGACAATACCGGCACGCGGCACTTGGGCCAGCGATGGATCGAGATGCAGCAGGCCATTTTGCAGCGTACCCGCCCAGTTTCCAGCCGCAGGATGCACCACCAACCCTGCGGGTTTATTGATCACAATCAGTGACTCATCTTGGTAGATCAAATCAAGTGGTATTGGCTCTGGCTGGCACTCAACTTCATCCACCAACTCAACAGTAAGTTCAATCTTCTCGCCACCACGGAGGTGATATTTTGCACGCAACACCTCACCATCAACCAACACCAACCCCTGTTTTAGCCACTGCTGAAGACGGCTACGGGAGAAATCACTAAACAGTAGGGCCAAGACTTTATCTAGGCGTTTACCCGCCTCTTCAGCGGGTACTATGGCCGCAATATGTTGGCTATCACTCACTAAAAAAACACCCTCTAACCGCCAGCCAGCACAAATGTTGCAATCCTTGATGGCGGAACAAAAATCCCAATAACAAAATAGTCTGAAAAATCATGAGCGAAAGTGAACAAGATCACCCCACCGTCCAACACTATCTAAATTCGGTATGCTAAAGGGTATATTGTAGGTGAAAGCAGGGTGACCATACAGAGAGATTAGCAGTGAAACCGGCCCTTTCTGCCATTAAGCACCTTGTGTCTTCGACCAATATGTCGATAATGCCAGCAAAATCGGCCATTCCCTAAGTTTTTAGTTGGGGGTATCTCTGATTCCACAGCAACCCTTAAGGAACCTCTGCTTAAGTCTGGTTGCACTAAAATATAAGATTCGCTCAAGCTCAGCTAAAATTTAGGCTAAAATAAAACAGTTCCGATTTGTTTCGAAGTGCGCCGTAATAGTTATTCTAAAACAGTCATGACTTAAGCAGAGGTTCCTTAGCATTGCCTAAGCCGCCAAGTCTAAATTGCTGGATGCATTCTACCATCTCCATGGAGGTTTAAAGGTGAGCCACCCATTTTTTATCCTGGCACTGCTATGTGCCTCACTACTACCCAGCATCGCTTTTGCCTCTGCCGGTGGTAGCAAAGCGCCTCTTGACCTAACAAACCACTGGATTGGTTTTACCGCCATTGGTGTTTTTGTAGTGGCCTACATATTGGTCATGGTGGAGGAGTTTACTCATCTGCGTAAATCAAAACCGGTCATTCTGGCAGCCGGTATCATCTGGGCATTAATCGCGTGGTATTACCAAACTCAAGGCTTTACCAATGAGGCTGAAGTAGCCGTCCGCCACAATCTGCTTGAGTATGCGGAGCTGATGCTCTTCCTATTGGTGGCGATGACCTATATCAACGCGATGGAGGAGCGCAATGTCTTTGAAGCGCTTCGCTCTTGGTTGGTTCACAAAGGGTATAACCTTCGCCAACTCTACTGGATCACTGGCCTTCTAGCATTCCTCATCTCACCGATTGCTGATAACTTAACCACTGCACTGTTGATGTGTGCAGTGGTTCTGGCAGTGGGTAACGGCAATCAAAAATTTATTCTGGCCGCATGCATCAATATCGTTGTTGCCGCCAACGCCGGTGGTGCATTTAGCCCATTTGGCGATATTACAACACTGATGGTATGGCAAAAAGGTATTACAACCCCGCAAGGTGCTGTCGATTTTTGGGCCTTCTTCGCCCTATTTTTACCCGCGTTGGTCAATTGGTTGATACCTGCTGCAATCATACATTTTTCCATTCCAAATGAAGATCCTGACTGTTCAAATGAAGCGGCCTATATGAAGGTAGGGGCAAAACGGATCATCGCTCTCTTTATCCTGACTATTATCACCGCTGTTAGCTTCCATAACTTCCTCCATATGCCACCCGTCATCGGCATGCTGACCGGCCTCGGCTATCTGCAAGTTTTTGGCTTCTACCTAAAAATAACACAAAAAAATGTACCCTCTAGCGCACATGATGGGCAATTTGGTGATGTTGTTGGTTTTGATATCTTCAACAAAATAGCGCGTGCTGAGTGGGATACACTGCTCTTCTTCTACGGCGTTGTTCTCTGTGTTGGTGGTTTAGGCTTTATTGGCTATTTAGCACTCGTTTCAGAGCTTATGTATGTTGATTTAGGCCCAACAACCGCTAACGTCATCGTCGGCGCTCTATCTGCCATCGTTGATAACATCCCCGTCATGTTTGCCGTGCTTACTATGATGCCTGATATGTCGATGGGCCAGTGGCTACTGGTTACATTGACCGCGGGTGTTGGTGGCAGCTTGCTCTCTATCGGCTCAGCAGCGGGTGTAGCACTGATGGGGCAGGCTCATGGCCAATACACCTTCTTCGGTCATCTAAAGTGGATGCCCGTTATTGCTCTGGGCTACGGCGCTAGTATCATGGTGCATCTGTGGGTTAATAGCGCACTCTTCTAAACCAAGATATGCCGCTATAAACTTGTTCAATCATACTTTTGGTCTTTCCACTGACGAATAGCGGTAAACACCTCAACCTCATTCAGAGACGAGCAGCCGGTAAAATTCTCTGCTGCCTTGATCACTTCTGCTACATGTAGGCGTAAAAAGGGGTTAATAGCTAACTCATTACCCAGGCGATTAGGCAGGGTAGCCTCACCTGAAGCTCGTCGACTTCTGCTCTCTTTTTCCCAAGAGTCGATAGCACTATTCTCTGGCTCCACCCATTTGGCAAAGCCGATATTATCCAAGGTGTACTCATGAGCGCTATAGAGTAGGGTATCTTCTGGCAGAGCGGCCAAACGCTTTAATGAGTCGGCCATCTGTTGGTAGGTGCCATCAAAAATACGGCCACAGCCAACTGAGAAGAGTACATCACCAGGAAAGAGCACCCCTTCACCATAGTAGGCAATATGCCCTGCGGTATGGCCTGGCGTATCTAACACTTTAAAGCGGGCATCAATGCCATCAATTTCTACAACATCCCCTTCACCTACCGGTCGGTTTATACCCGATATTTTCTCTGATTTTGGCCCGTAAACGGGCAGATCTGGGCTTTGGGCCAACAACTGCATAACACCACCCGTGTGGTCATTATGGTGATGGGTAAGCAGGATAGCGGCTAACTCTAACTCCCTCTCTTGCAGCAGCGCTAGAACTTGCGCGCCGTCACCAGGATCAACAACGGCGACCCGTTTCTCCCCTATATTGCCCAGCATCCAGATGTAGTTATCGCCAAAAGAGGCGATCGGTTTGATATCAAGCACGGTTCATTTGTCCCTGCAGTATAAAAATGGGCGTGAATAAGCCATTAGCCACTGCTAGCGACTGAGCTGAGCGGCCCCTCTTCTAAGTCCGTCGATGCTAACCATTCAGCCACCGATTGCTCAATACCTTGTCGATCTAAGCCAGCGCGAAACATCTGCTCGGCATGGCTCGCCTGCTCAATAAAATAATCTGGCAATCCTAGGTTAAGTAGCTGAACTTGGCAGCCAGCACTAATTAGATATTCGTTAACGGCTGATCCTGCACCACCTTGCAGAGCATTCTCTTCAATAGTGACCAGTAGATCGTGGTTCATCGCCAACTCTAGCAATAGCACCTCATCAAGCGGCTTTACAAAACGCATGTTGACGACCGTTGCATCCAGCGCTTCACCCGACTCTTTGGCTGCGGCTAAACGACTACCAAAAGCGAGTAGTGCAATCCGCCCATTACCTTGACGACACACCTTGCCTTTACCAATAGGGAGTGTCTTAATTTGAGTCTCAACTGCCACACCTGGGCCACAGCCGCGTGGGTAACGCACCATCGCTGGGCCTTCGTAGTCGTAGGCTGTCTGCAACATCTGGCGGCATTCATTCTCATCAGCAGGAGCCAGAATCAACATATTGGGGATGGTTCGCACGTAGCTTAGGTCAAAGTTGCCAGCGTGGGTTGCACCATCTTCACCCACCTGTCCGGCACGATCGACGGCAAATGTTACATCAAGATTTTGCAGTGCAACATCGTGTATCAACTGATCGTAGGCACGTTGCAGAAAGCTAGAGTAGATCGCTACAACGGGCTTAACCTCTTCACAAGCGAGGCCTGCTGCAAAGGTGACGGCATGCTGCTCAGCAATGCCAACATCGAAGTAACGCTCTGGGTAGGATTGAGAGTACTCCACCATCCCCGACCCTTCGCGCATGGCAGGGGTGATCGCCATCAGGCGTGAATCTTTTTCAGCGGTATCACACAACCACCGACCAAAGACCTGTGTATAGGTGGGGCCTGTCGGCTTTTTATCCATCTTGCCAGTCTCAGGATCAAACGGCGAGACACCATGATAGGCACAAGGATCATTTTCAGCTGGCTCAAAACCTTTGCCTTTTTTTGTTACCACATGCAGTAGGCGCGGCCCTTTGATGTTGTGCATATTACGCATGGTCTTAAGCAGTGTAGGCAGGTCATGGCCATCAATAGGACCGATGTAACTAATGCCCAACTCTTCAAAGAGAGTGCCTGGCAACACCATCCCTTTCATATGCTCTTCTGCACGCTCGAATAGATCACTCAGTGGTGGTAGGTGGCTCAGGGCTGACATACCCGTCTGCCGAACACTGGTATAGAGTTTGCCTGATAGGAGACGAGCAAGGTGGTTACTAAAAGCACCCACCGGTGGTGAGATCGACATGTCGTTGTCATTCAGTATGATCAACAGGTTTTGGTCTAGCGCACCCGCATGGTTCATCGCCTCAAAGGCCATGCCTGCACTCATCGCCCCATCACCAATAATAGCGATCACCTCACGCTCTTCGCCCTTCTGCTTTGCAGCAACAGCCATACCAAGCGCAGCACCAATTGAGGTGCTGGAGTGCCCGGTACCAAACGCATCGAAGATGCTTTCGGAGCGATTTGGAAAGCCAGCAAGGCCATCTTTCTTACGCAGAGCCCCCATCTGTTGTCGACGCCCAGTAAGAATTTTGTGTGGATAGGCTTGGTGGCCCACATCCCAAATCAGACGATCTTCCGGCGTATTGAAGATATAGTGCAGAGCGACAGTCAGCTCCACCACGCCCAAACCCGAGGCAAGGTGACCACCCGTTTTAGAGACAGAATCGATCAAAAAACGGCGTAACTCATCGGCCAATTCAACCAGCTCAGGCTCATCGAGCTTGCGTAGATCTTCAGGCACATTGACACGCTCAAGAAGCGGATAACCATCTTGTGTCGCTGCTTCACTCTGTTGCTTGTTACTCTCTTCCTGCATACCACCACCCAACCAACAACGGGCCGACTACTCTCTTAATTTGATAAAAGCGTTTAGTTTAGCCTATTAGATAGGGTAAAAGATAAGAAAAGATTACCACGCATTCCAAAAACCACCCATAAAACATGGTCTATACAGCATTAAAACACGATAATTTATTTCTGCAGATGGTTATTTTTTACAAAATCTCCCTACCAAGCGGTATGATGGAGTGTTCATGGTATAGAAATGGTTAGCCCAAAGATGAAACACCGTACAGACGACCTCCGCATTAGCGAAATTAAAGAGCTCATATCACCTGCACAAGTGCATGAAGAGTCACCCATTACCGTACAAGCCTCTGAAACTGTCTTTCAGGCACGAAGTGGAATCCAGCGGATATTGCAGGAGAAGGATGACCGTCTTGTGGTTGTCATCGGTCCCTGTTCAGTTCACGACCCTAAAGCAGCGCTTGAGTATGTAGCAAAACTGGCCCCTCTTCAGAGAGAGCTAAAAGATGATCTACTGATCATCATGCGCGTCTACTTTGAGAAACCACGTACCACAGTCGGCTGGAAAGGGCTGATCAACGATCCAACACTCGATGACAAATTTGAGATCAATAAGGGGATCCGCCAAGCGCGTAAACTGCTGCTCGATATCAACAATCTCGGCCTACCCGCTGGCACTGAGTATCTCGATCTCATCAGCCCACAATATATCGCTGACCTAATCAGCTGGGGTGCTATTGGCGCACGCACCACCGAGAGTCAGTGTCATCGTGAACTCGCCTCCGGCCTCTCTTGCCCTGTTGGCTTCAAAAACGCGACCGATGGCAACACTAAAATTGCTGTCGATGCGATTGGTTCAGCCAGCCATCCACACCACTTCCTCTCCGTTACCAAAGAGGGGCACTCTGCTATCTTCTCCACCAGCGGCAATAGCGATTGCCATGTTATTTTGCGGGGTGGCGACCGACCAAATTACGATTCAGAAAGCATCAACATCGCTGCTGAAGAGATCATCGCCAATGGCCTACCTGCCCGTTTGATGGTTGATTTTAGCCATGCCAATAGCCGCAAAAACTATAAGCGGCAATTGGTGGTCGGTCGTGATGTCGCCAGCCAGATCGCCCGCGGAGATACACGAATTTTTGGCGCTATGATTGAGAGCAACTTGGTCGCTGGGCAGCAAAAAGTGGTCACCGGCCAACCTCTCACCCACGGTCAAAGCATCACCGATGCCTGCATCAGCTGGGAACAGAGTGAACCACTCTTGCGGGAGCTTGCTACGGCTGTCCGCTCTCGCCGACAGAACAGCTAAAACCACTTGGGGCGACCGGTTAAACCTCTCACTTAATTGCAGAACTGGGCAGACAGATATCGATGAACAAAACAGCTATTTTCGACTCAGCCATTGAGCTGCTAATCGTTGATGATTCACGGCAAAAGGCGAATAAATGCGCCTCAAACCTGAAAAACGCCGGTTTTGCTGTCCATCTCAAACGAATTGATACTAGAGGGAGTCACCTTGAAGAGGCGCTCAACAGCCATTTTGATATTGCACTTTTTGCAACCTCTGAAACAGGCATCTCAGTAGAGGATGCTATGGCGCTTTTTAGCCAAAAGGCTGCTGATCTACCGGTCATCATCCTGACTCGTGAAAACAGCAATATCGATTTCGCGCCTTTTATTGGCACAAGCGTGCGCGATTTAATCCCCGCTGACAATGAAGATCATCTCAAACTGGCTATCATCAGAGAGCTGCGCAACCTCACGGTGAATAAACAGTTGGCCAAGGCCCAGCACTCACTCAAAGAGGCCGAGAGCCGCTGCACTTCACTCATTGATAGCTCCAAGGCGGCCATCGCCTACGTTCACGAAGGGATGCATGTACGCGCTAATCCCGCCTATCTACAACTGTTTGGCTGCACTGATACTGAGGAGATTGAGGGGCTTCCCATTCTTGAGTTGATCGCTCCAAGTCATCTGTCCGCCTTTAAAAAACTTCTGCGCGGACTCTCTCAAGACAACAGTCAATCAACTACCTCTGAGATCGAGTGCTTACGCAGCAACGGCGAAACCTTTGCCGCCACTCTTGAGACATCTGAGGCGAGTATTGATGGTGAGCCATGTACTCAAGTGACCATCCACGACTGCTCAATCCAGAAAGAGTTGGAAGAGAAGCTCTATCTACTCAGCAACAAAGATATCCATACTAACCTCTACAATCGCCCCTACTTTTTCGAAAAACTTAAAGCAGCCATCGATATCTCACAGGATAACGGCCCTGATGCCACGCTCTTCTACATCATGCTGGATAATTTTCAGGAGATCAGAAACACATCTGGCGTTGTGGTAACAGATACCATCCTAAAAGAGGTTGGTGAAGTGCTAGAGCCGCTTGCTGGCGAAAAAGATATTTTGGCCCATTTTGGCGACCACACATTCACCCTCCTCACCGCAGCACTACAACCAGAGGATAGCAAGGCGCTGGCCAGCCTAATCTGTAGCACCATCGGCAACCACGCCTTCTCCATGAATGCTCAGTTTATCTCTCCCACCTGTAGCATCGGTATCACTTCAACCGCCCCAGAGATCTCCAGCGCACAGGATATGCTCAACTTGGCCTATCACTCCTGTGAAACAGCACGGCAGAATGGTGGTGACCAGTTCGCTATTGCCGTACCTACCGAGTGTGAAGATGAGATTCAAGATAACGAAACCGATCTTGAACAGCTGATCGAACACGCACTATCACACAATAAATTCCGCTTAGTCTATCAGCCCATCGTCAGCCTACAGGGTGATACTCACGAGAATTATTCCGTTTTTGTTCGCCTGCTTGATGGTAACAACGAAGAGATTCAACCTCCATATTTTCTAAAACAGGCTGAACAGCTAGGCAAAATGGCCGAAATTGATCGCTGGGTTATTCACAACGCCATTGCCGAACTCAGCACTCAACGAAAAATGGGCCGCAAGGTCAACTTCTTCCTTAACCTATCTGCCGACGCCTTGAATGATGATGGTCTGTTGCTCTGGATCTGCGATGCTCTGCGCGAATTTACCGCCAAAGGCCCCTGGGTCACCTTCCAAGTCTCCGACAAAAACGCGCGAGAAAATCTAGCGGCAACCCAACTATTGGCTGAAGGGTTACAGAAGATTAAATGCCCACTAGCGATCGACCACTTTGGTAAAAGTGACGACCCCATGAAATTATTCGATCTGCTGCCAATCAAATATATCAAGTTCGCACCCGACTTTATGCATGATTTGGCCAATAACCAAGAGAAGCAGGATACACTAAACACCATCAATAAACTCGCCCACTCATTCGGCATCAAGACCGTTGCAACAGGCGTAGAGGATGCCAGCAGCCTGGCCATTCTCTGGACTATCGGTATCAACTACATCCGAGGCTACTTTCTACAAGAGCCATCCCACTCCTTTGACTACGATTTTAATCATCACTAATGAGCACCATTGATAATCGCCTGAAACAGTTAGAGTCACATCTTGAACAAGAGAACCCGATTCTTCTAAAGTCTATTCGCAGCTTTCGTCAACTTGATAGCATCGCCTACCGAATGGGCCTACTCTCCAATGAGCACTCATTCGCCACACAGATTCCTTGGTGGCCACTCATATCGGTCTTAGGCACCTTCTCTGCTGGCAAATCAACCTTCATTAACCACTTTTTGGGCACCTCTCTGCAACGCAGCGGCAACCAGGCGGTCGATGATAAATTCACCGTCATCTGCTACAGCAATGAGCAGACACCACACGCACTGCCTGGTATCGCTCTCAATGCTGATCCTCGATTTCCGTTCTACCAAATGTCCAATGAGATTGAGCAGGTGGCCAAGGGTGAAGGGGCGCGTATCGATGCTTACCTACAACTAAAGACCTGCCCTAGCGACAATTTACGCGGCAAAATAATCATCGACTCCCCTGGTTTTGATGCGGATGCACAGCGCACATCCACCCTGCGTATCACCGATCACATCATCGACCTCTCTGATCTTGTATTGGTCTTTTTTGATGCTCGGCACCCCGAGCCAGGTGCTATGCGCGACACCCTTGATCATCTCATCTCAAGCACCATCCACCGGCCTGATTCAAGTAAGTTTCTCTATATTCTCAACCAAATTGATACCACCGCACGTGAAAACAATCCTGAAGATATTATTGCCGCTTGGCAGCGTTCACTCGGTGAACGTGGCCTGACAGCTGGCCGTTTCTACACCATCTACAGTCCTGATGCCGCCGTAACGATTGAAGATGAGGCGCTAAAGGCACGTTATGAGATGAAACGGGATGAGGATTTAGGTGAGATCCACAGCCGCATGCAACAGGTTGAGATTGAACGCGCCTACCGCATTGTGGGCGCACTCGAAAAAACGGTACAGGAGATTGAAGAGCGGGCCGTTCCTAAGCTAAAAACCCTACTACAAGAGTGGCGCAAAATGGTTCTCGTTGGAGATGCCATTATGTTCACCATCCTCTTCGCTACCTTGTTAACTATCACCATCCAAGCAGGCTATTGGAGTGGCCTGAGCTTCACACCACCCTGGCAGGCAGATGCAACAGGAAAGTGGGCCAGCTTAATAGTCATAATAACCATGCTGACGGGAATTCATTTTGCCGTTCGCTCAGTCACTCGGCGATGGAAAGCACGCAAATTAAAACAGCAGAGCAGCCACTCTACACTACGTACTGATCTTGCCGCAGCATTCAGCCACAGTACACGCCCAATACGCAGCATGCTTCTTTTCAACCCTGCTGGCTGGGGTCGCCGTACAAAAAAAGTGCTGGCTAATGTTATGCTGGATACGGAGACATATGTGCAGACACTTAATGATGGTTTTACCAATCCATCGGGGAAATCTACCGCAGCTAAAAAGCCGATAAGCAGCTCTGATTAACAATCGGGTAAATTGGATGCTCCCCTTAAGGTAGCCTGGTATCGTCTACCAGAGATGTCTCATCTGAATCAAAGATAAGGCGCTGATTTCGGCCTCGGCGCTTGCACTCATACATCGCCATGTCGGCCTCTTTATAGAGAATATCAACACACCTTGATACCTCTAGGTTGTTAACAGCTCTATCATTTAATGCACTAATACCGATACAGATCGTCACCCCTTCTGGCCCTTCACCATTCAGCACAAGCTTCTCTACCTGCTGCTGAATTCTTTGTGCAATCTGATTTGCTCCATCCGTATCTGTATTGGGTAACACAACAATAAACTCCTCACCACCCAACCTTGCCACTACATCACCTAAACGGGTAACGCGTTGTAGCACAGAGGCGATAGCTTTTAGCACGTTATCACCAACCTGATGTCCCCAACGATCATTGATCTGTTTAAAGTAATCAATATCAAGCAGCATCATGCTAAAAGGCTGTTCGTAACGAATAGAGCGTGACAGTTGAGATTCAGCTTCAGGGAAAAAGTAGCGCCGATTAAAAAGCCCCGTCAGACCATCCACCATTGAGAGCCGCTGGTACTGGTCTCGCATCGCTTCACTATCATCCAACGTATCTTGCAACTGCTGAGTGCGTTGCAGAACCTGCTGTTCGAGACTACTCATCAGCCGATATGAGTGCAGCATCTGCCCAAGAATACTGCAGTAGAGTGTCAACATATGTTGCTGCCACGGCTCAAAATATTCTGCTATCGGGTGAGAGACATTGAGCACACCCATTATCTCATCAGCAAATTGGAGTGGCACGGCAATAATGGAGCCAGGCACTATCTGTTGAGTAGGATTATCAAAGGGTTTAAAGCGCACATCAACTGCGCAATCACGGCAATACTGTAGCTGACCCATTTGGCAAGCCAAGCCAATGACTCCCTCTCCTACTGAGAAACGCATGCTCTTTTCAGAGGCAAGATGCACCGCTGGCTGCCCAGAGAGTTTAGCATGCTGCTCATCAAAGCCTGTTCCTGCCACACAATAGAGTTCATTTTCTTCAAGAAAAAAGATGGAACAATACTCTAAGTTTTGATGTTTAACTAACTGCTCCAAGGCTTGGCTTACCAAATCAGCTTCACTCTCAACCTCTACACCGATATTGGTCAGTGAGCGCAGTGCAGAGAGCGAATCTAGCAGTGCAAAGAAACGATCTCGAATCTCATTGGTCACCCCCAAACCCAACAGACTCATCTCCCACCTCGGCAAAACCTAAGTGAAACACTATTTGCACAATAGTTAATTAGCTCAGACACCCTTAACTATCCTCTATTTCTATCAGATATTTCATACCAAACCATTCGCCAGGCTCCGTATCTCATCCCACTTTGATCGAAAATCAACCTCAACATCATCGAGTATATTAACCTCTAAACCTAGCCGATCCAGCAGACGAGCATCACCATTCAGTGAATAGGTTTCACCTCGTTGGAAGTAACTCATCCACGTTGATACAGCACCAACTATCAACACTTCACTCTCAAAATCACCTTGATAGCCATCGTTACCATTGTAAGCAATGACGGAGATAACAGACGATGGCATATGCCATCTATTTGCCAGCCATTCACCCGCTTGCAACATTGATAGACCAACCAACTCCTCTTCAATCACTCGTTTATCTATCGAAGAGTCATCAGCTAATGCCTTAAGAACAGCCCCATACTCAACAGGAAAAATATAGGCCAAAATCAAAACACCTAGATTTCGCATCAGGCCACATAGATAAACACCATCAATATCAGGGCGCTCAGCCACTGGGATCTTCATTGCAATTTTACGTGATAAGGTGGCACAACCAAGTGCTGAGGCCCAATATTGTGCAAGGTCAAAGTTTTTACACTTAGATGTATCAAAAACACCACACATCACAATACTCATAGCCAGACTTTTGACCATGTTGACCCCAAGAACACGTACAATCGCCTCTTTTACCGTATTTACGGGACTTGCTTGGGCAAAAAAAGCAGCATTTGCCAATCCCAAAATTCGCGCTGAAAGACCCGGGTCATTGGCAATGATCTTAGCTAGCAAATCAATTTCCACCCCTGGATCTGAGACTGTTTCCAAAAGCTGGGTAGCCGTCGCAGAGAGAGGTGGAAGATGCTTTATATTCAGTATTTCATTTTTTCTATTCTTACGCTCAACGTCATTCATTATTATCCCCCTAATGGAAACATCCTCCCCAAAACACGTAGTCGGCTAATTCCTAATATTCTTTAGTTTATTTCGATATGTTGCCAAACCATTTATCAATAATGGTAAAATCCGAAAAATAAGGATAGCCCCTTTACGTTAAAGGGTTAGCAACGATTCAGGTCAGCCTGAATAGTGACGATTCACCAACGGAAACCGATAAAATGCCCGTAGAAGTTCCAGAGCATCCACACTGGCCTCAGCTATCAAATTTTGAGAAACAGCAGCTCACTACACGCATCAAAAAACTCCTTATTGAGCAAGATGCCACGCTCGTTGCTCACTACTATACGAGCCCAGATCTACAGATATTGGCCGAAGAGACAGGCGGCTGTGTGGCAGACTCCCTGGAGATGGCCCGCTTCGGATCAAAGGTACAATCAAAGACCTTGGTCGTTTGTGGTGTTCGCTTTATGGGGGAGACAGCAAAGATTATCAATCCAGAGAAGCGTGTCCTGATGCCTGATCTAGAGGCAACCTGTTCACTTGACCTTGGCTGCGAAGCTGAGGCATTCAGCCAATTTTGTAATAACCACCCCGACCGAACAGTGGTGGTCTACGCCAACACCAGCGCCGAAGTTAAGGCACGAGCCGATTGGGTAGTGACTTCTGGCATTGCACTACCTATCGTCAAATACCTTGCCAAGCAGGGGAAGAAGATCCTCTGGGCACCCGACAAACATCTGGGCCGCTATGTGCAACAAAATACAGGGGCTGACATTCTGCTGTGGGATGGCTCATGTGTGGTGCATGAGGAGTTTAAGTCCGCTGCTTTAGAGCGCGTTCGCCACATCCACCCTGATGCTGCTGTTTTGGTACACCCTGAATCACCTCAGGATATTATTGATCAAGCAGACGTTGTTGGCTCAACAACGTCACTGATCAAGGCAGTATCTAACATGGATAATGTTGAGTTTATTGTCGCCACAGATCGCGGTATTTTTCATAAAATGCAGGAGCAGGCACCCAACAAACTGCTAATTGAGTGCCCAACCGCCGGCGATGGCGCCTCTTGTCAGAGCTGCGCGCACTGCCCTTGGATGGGGATGAACTCACTTCAGACATTAGCTGAAGCACTAGAGAGTGGAAGCAATACAATTGAAATTAGCGCTGAACTCAGAGAGCAGGCACTACGGCCTGTTCAACGTATGCTGAACTTTGCGGAACAGCAAGGCATCCATATAAAAAATAGAGGCAACGCCTAACAGACAACGAGGGAATCACTGAATTAAATCTGGTTTTATTTCAGTCTAAAGCAATCGTGACTTACTCAGAGGTTCCCTAGGGGGAGATGCTCGC
>JAMOMH010000212.1 GCA_027068675.1 Sedimenticola sp. | reverse complement strand
TAGGCCCTAACATAAGAACGTAAGCGCCAAACCAACCCCACCCTATCGCCCTAAGTCATTTCCCTGCACGCTGTGATACCCCAATCACTGTGGAGCAAGAGAGATGAATGAAGCAAAAAGTAGGGCGTTGACCAAGCGCCAGCAAGAGTGGCTTAGTCACCTACAAACCTGTGCCGCCTCAGGAACGAGCATCGCCCAATATGCGGCGGCTCGCGGTCTGGCTGTACAGGGGATGTATGCCGCTAAAAAAACATTGATCCAGAAAGGGGCGTTACCATCCACACCCCCCGCGCGCTTCCAGCGGGCGCAGCTCATGGGTGCGGTTGTGGGTCATGAGTGGCAAGTCCATTTACCAAACGGTGCATCGGTTGCATTTTCTGGTTCGGTGGATGCAGAGGCTCTCAGCATCGTGTTGAATACCACGGCCGCTATCTCATGATGCGCCCATCGAATGAACTGCCGGTAGTCTATCTGTGCCGGGAGGTGGTCGACTTTCGCAAGGGGATCAACGGGCTGGCGGTACTAGTGGAGACGGTACTTTGCCAAGATCCCTTTTCCGAGCAGTTGTTTGTCTTCTGTAACCGAAAACGCGACAAGATCAAGATTTTGTATTGGGAACACAGCGGTTTTTGTTTGTGGCAGAAGCGTCTGGAGCAGGCCCGTTTCAAGTGGCCCGGTAAGGTGGAAAATGAGGTGGTTTCGTTAACGGGGCAACAGTTGAACTGGCTACTCGATGGCTACGATGTGATGCGCTTGCAACCCCATGAAAAACTGCATTATTCCTCTGTTTTATAGAGCCATCGGGGCCTCTGTTTGGTATAATACACGGTATGCCAATGAGACTAAATCAGTTACCGGATGATGTGGATGCACTAAAAAAATTAGTCGCTAACCAATCCGTTCTTAACGAACAATTGCAATCCAAAGTAACCCTCCTTCAAGAACAACTCAATCTGGCACTGGCCAAACGCTATGCGGCCAGCAGCGAAAAAATCTCCCCCGATCAAATCCGCCTGTTCAATGAAGCCGAGGTCGAGACCGAGGCATTGGTGCCAGAAGAGAGTGAAACCACCGTACCGGCACACACCCGCCGCAAGCGGGGACGTAAGCCTTTACCGGACGCATTACCCCGCGTAGACGTTATCCACACACTGGCCGAGAGTGAGCAGCACTGCCCGCATGATGGCAACGCCCTGAGTGAGATCGGTGAGGTGACCTCTGAGCAGCTGGATATCGTACCGGCCAAGATTCAGGTGATCCGCCACATTCGCAAGAAATACGCCTGTAGCTGCGGCCACTGCATCAAGACCGCTCCGCTACCGGCACAACCGATCCCTAAAAGCCTGGCATCACCGGGCCTGCTGGCCCACATCACCGTATCAAAATATCAGGATGCGCTGCCGTTATACCGGCAGGAGACCATCCTCAAACGTATCGGTGTAGAGCTTCCCCGCGCCACCCTGGCCAACTGGATGATCCAGGCAGGGCAACTGATCCAGCCAGTGATCAAC
>JAMOMH010000211.1 GCA_027068675.1 Sedimenticola sp. | reverse complement strand
ATAACCAAGTCTGGGGGGCAGATGGTTGGTTGCTTCAAATAAGACAGTTTATTGAGCCTTTATAAAGAGCGTCCAACAGGTATTTTTAAGCCATTTTTCAATGTAAGTTGAGAGTCGCCCATTTATTACATTTACAGGTCCATAAAGGATCTGATTGAGTCATCAGGCTTTGCTCAGCAAGCAGATAAATGCAAGAGCAATTTTAGCCGTCATCATGCATTCCTCCTCTCTAACCTCATTACCTGGATGCTGAACTTTCGTAAAGGGACAACTGCTGCAGTACACAGAAGCCATCCATGGACAAGATACAGCCTCTCCAGTCTCCTCAGCAGCCATAATGTAAAGTGCGCAAGAAATTAAGATATAACCCCTTCATTGACGTGTAGTGATAACCATGTTTAGAATGTAGGCGCAGGGAATCAAAGTCCTAATACAGCTAAGGAAGGGTAGCAATGTTGAGTGTTATTAGTAGGTCAAAACTGATTGTGGCGGTGACGGGATGCGTTTCTCTTCTGTTGGGCGGTGCGGTGCATGGTGCCCTGATAGACCGGGGCAGCGGCCTGATTTATGACTCAAGCCAGGACATTACTTGGCTGGCTAATGCCAACTTGGCTCAATCCCAGGGGGCAGATGCTAATAATGACGGTTTTATGGCCTACCAGGAGGCGCTAGACTGGGCTGCGGACTTGATCTTTTTTGATTCGGTGCGGGGCGTCAATCTAGACAGCTGGCGCCTGCCGACGGCCAGTTACGTCAATCCAAATACCAGCACTCATATGGTTGGTGAGCTGGAGTCGTTATTCTATGACCTGGGTGGCACCTGGAGGCAGAACCTTTTTGAGGTTAACCCAGTTGACTCTGATTTGGCTCTTTTTTCAAACATTCAGACTGGCTGGTACTGGGGAGAAGGCTCTGTTTCCGTTAATCTGCATCAGCATATGTTTTCTTTTGATGTCGGAAGAACCCCACTTGACGCTGGCACCTCTGCTGACTGCGCCCAATGCCACAATCCTCATGGCAACACCCCGACTTTACTCAATCATTTTGACTATTATGCTTGGGCTGTGCTGGATGGCGATGTTGGTTCAGCGTCTGTTCCTGAGCCCAGTACCCTGCTGCTTCTTGGCGCCGGTCTTGCCGGTTTGGCAGGATTGTCGAGAAAGAAAAAAAACCGAATCTGACAATTGCGTTTGTAAAGGGGTTAGTACACTTATTTGATCTTACATAAGTAAGCGTAAAGGGTACTGACCCGAATGCCACTAACTTAAGGGTGTTTAGCAACATATTTACTCCTGTGTTTTATCTCTTTCATTAAATGCCGTGGAGCCGTTAATAACTGGAACGGCTTGGGTCTTCGCTTTACCGCTCTTGGCTCATGTCTTCCTGGTCGATACGGAATAATTTTCTCCACTATCGCGTCATATAACTGCCCTATCAAACGATTCCGTTCTTGATGAGCTAATTTTTGCTCGGTTTAGGTGAGGCTCTCACTGTCGTAAAGCCTGTAGAGCGCCTT
>JAMOMH010000210.1 GCA_027068675.1 Sedimenticola sp. | reverse complement strand
CTCAGCTACTCATTTGGGATGAGTTGGGCCGGCCTGGATACTTAGAGGGGTTTTGAGTAAATAGCATCTCGTCCAGCAGGTCTTTGGAAATCGTCATTGTCGTCATGCTCATTTTGTTCGAAAGCATTGACCAAATTACTCATACACAGAAGATCTGACACTCTCTAGCGTACTCGTGAGACATTTCCTTTAATCTTCTTTTGGGTATCAAGTTAAAGCAGATTATATACCTCTCCGCCAATCTGGAT
This sequence comes from Sedimenticola sp., assembly GCA_027068675.1. GTDB lineage: Bacteria > Pseudomonadota > Gammaproteobacteria > Chromatiales > Chromatiaceae > JAKITT01. Next base: position 1,280 of record JAMOMH010000210.1, on the reverse strand, counting down.
ATTGATTTCGGGTTGCTCACCGCCGTCAACCAGTGCCCACAATAGATTGCCGGTTGGGATATGGGTGATAAAGATCTCTTCTACGCTCTCATCCCCCGCATTAGCTGTAAAGGCACGTTGTACCAAAAAGTCCGACGCCGTCGCGCTCCCGCCACCCCAGAGTAAAACATCGCCCTCAGTAGCGTTATAATCCTGAATCCAGTCAGAGCCGTGATCGGCAATCCCAAGATGATAAAACTTATCCCCCCCCCCCCCTCCATTTAATCGATCATTGCCAAAACCGCCATTAATGAAGTCAAAGCCATCGCCACCGAACATTTCATCTCCATATGCACCACCGGAAAGCACATCATTTCCGGTGCCTCCTATCACCAAATCCGCGCCTAAACCACCTGATATATTATCATTTCCCGCATCACCGCGTAACTCGTCATTACCGCTGTCGCCGTAAATGGCATCATTGCCGGTACCACCGTAGATGGTGTCATTCCCACCCCTCCCGAATAGCTCATCATTCCATGTGGATCCTATCAATGTGTCATTTCCTTCATGCCCAATCATTTCCACCAAGTCATGATTACGTGAAGTAAAAGTGAGCTGCATGATTTCATATGCATCCAATTCGAATTCTAAAGTTCCAAAGGTGTTAGAGTTTCCAAACAAATCTATGTGGTTATAAATGTCAATGACAGGCATCGAAGAATAATTATTAGGGTCACCATCTACACCAAGGCGGCTCCCCCAAATATGAAGGTTTTCGGTAGTATTCAAATTTAAGAAGCCACCAAACCCATCAACGCCTTCCAAAAACTGAAGAACATCGTCTATATTAATTGTTTGCGATTCTGTTTCTAAGTTTCCAATGTATAGGACGACTTTTCCCTCTTGTTCAAATGCTCTGAATACTACGTCCTCAATACCATCGCCATTCTGAAAAACCGTTGGATCTTGACCAAATTCAATAGCCCTCAATCCACTAATGTTCTCTTGCATTAATCTGAATAGCTCCCCTCCAGCACGAGGTTCGTTATGAAATAATGTTGGGCTTGCACCTCCCCATCCCGATGCTAACCAAGACACAGCATAGTCTACACCCCCAAGGGACATCTCATAAAACTGCATGAAACCTAGTGAAGCATTTACAAGGGCGGCCCCCCCATGGTCTTCAACACCGCCCGGCCCATGGGGCCCGTCAATATCTCTTCGCCATGGATATTGCCATGCTAAAGTGTGCAATTCAACATCTTGAAAAGTATCATCCCAGAATGAATCAAGGCTGC